>NZ_JAAABD010000019.1:0-22206 GCF_009900725.1 Serratia sp. Z4 | reverse complement strand
GAAGCATCAGGATAAGAAGGACCAAGAGATCGAGCAGCAGATGGAGCTGTTGCAGGATTAACTCGAAAATTGCCCCCTTTTAGGGGGCGTCGTGTAAAGCCACCTCCTCAGGAGGTGGTCTTTTACTTTTCATGGTGTTGTAAGGCGCTGCGAGCGGTCGCGCAAAAATGATATTGGGGGCGAAAAGGAACACGAGGCGTGGTGGTGAGATGAATATACTGCGGGCGGGTGCTCTGGATCTTTGTCTCTGGAGCCCGAGCGAAAGATACAAAGAGAAAAGCCCCGAGTCGATATTCATCAACCCGAGGCCTACTCTAACGCATCACAACGTTAAGTTAGCCTCTTACCCGCCGCGAGGCAAGGAGAAGAAGGCATGATGCCGAACAAACGGAGCCTGTTAAAATTGGTGGTTATTTGTGCCACAGTAATATCACTGGCATGGATAACCCGCAGCACGCTGTGTGAGCTGCGGATCCGATCGGGCACTACGGAGGTTGCGGCCATTTTGGCTTACGAATCCGAACGGTAAGGCAACCCGGCGGCGGGGGCGGTGCCTCCGCCGGCCGGCAGTCGATGCGTTGATCCGGGAGCACCCATCCGCTCAAAAAAAACGGCGAGCCTTGGCTCGCCGTTTTTCATGTTGATGTCGGGGCTTATTTCAGGCCGGCGGCATCGCGCAGCAGCTCAGCTTTGTCGGTCGCTTCCCACGGGAAGTGCTCGCGGCCGAAGTGGCCGTAGGCGGCGGTTTCGCGGTAGATCGGCTGCAGCAGATCCATCATCTGGATCAGGCCGTATGGGCGCAGATCGAAGAATTCGCGCACCAGCAGCGTCAGCTGTTCGGTTGGCACTTTCTCGGTACCGAAGGTTTCCACCATGATGGAAGTCGGTTCCGCTACGCCGATAGCGTAAGACACCTGGATCTCGCAGCGATCGGCCAGGCCGGCGGCGACGATGTTTTTCGCCACGTAGCGCGCCGCGTAAGCCGCGGAACGGTCAACCTTGGACGGATCCTTACCGGAGAAGGCGCCGCCGCCGTGGCGAGCCATGCCGCCGTAGGTGTCGACGATGATTTTACGTCCGGTCAGGCCGCAGTCGCCCATCGGGCCGCCGATAACGAAACGGCCGGTCGGGTTGATGTGGTATTTGGTGCCCGCCGTCAGCCATTCCGCCGGCAGTACCGGCTTGATGATCTCTTCCATCACCGCTTCTTGCAGATCTTTCAGCGCGATGTCTTCGGAATGCTGGGTGGACAGAACGACGGCGTCGATGCCGACGATTTTGCCGTCGTCGTATTGGAAGGTCACCTGGCTCTTCGCGTCCGGGCGCAGCCACGGCAGGGTGCCGTTTTTACGCACTTCGGACTGGCGCTGCACCAGACGGTGTGCGTAGGTCACCGGAGCCGGCATCAGCACGTCGGTTTCGTTGGTGGCGTAGCCAAACATCAAGCCCTGATCGCCGGCGCCCTGCTCGAGAGGATCGGTACGGTCAACGCCCTGATTGATATCCGGGGATTGCTTGCCGATAGCGCTCAATACTGCGCAGGAGTTGGCGTCAAAGCCCATGTCCGAATGAACGTAGCCGATCTCGCGCACGGTCTTGCGGGTGATCTCTTCGATATCGACCCAGGCGCTGGTGGTGATTTCACCGCCGACCAGGACCATGCCGGTTTTCACGTAGGTTTCGCAGGCGACGCGCGCCTTCGGATCTTGTTCCAGGATGGCGTCGAGGACGGCATCGGAGATCTGGTCGGCGATTTTATCTGGATGTCCTTCGGAGACGGATTCGGACGTGAAGAGGTGTTTAGCCATTGTGTTCTTTACCTTGCATAAGACGGGTTAGAAATTACTGCACAGCGCTGGAGATCCGGCATCGAAGCGAAGGGTCTTCCGCTGATGGCGCGAGATGCATCCTGCAACGCCCCTCAGGCAAAGCCGTTAAGCAGTTTATCAGTTAACCAGTATAGATGGATTAACATCTGGACGTCTATTTTAGGTCAGGGTTTAGCCAGATTGCCAGTAATTTTTTGCGCTTTCGCTCTTTTGCGCAAACGGGTTGGCGCCATTTTCATCGCTTGAAACAGTTTTCGGCGAATTTTCATTTTGCTTTTTCACCTGCTTACCGGTATAAACTGCGCGCGCGGTTCATTTGCTGCACAGTACGGCGGTCTGGCGTGGGGGAAGGTACGATAAACTTCCGCTTTGCATTCGCCGGCATTGCGCTATTATCCGTCGCGGGCGTTCGCCGTGGCGCCGCCGCTTCATCGAACGGTCACGTTCTTACACTATTTTAGAGGCTGGGTCGTTCACTCCGAACGGCGCGCGTGGAGGTGGTTGGATTAATGATCCGTTGTCTACCGGTTGTTGGTTCCCAACAGCAGTGCCGTTCTGGCGCACATTCTTCTGCTATTTCCCGTCTTGTCTCTCTGTCACTTACCAGGTGCGATAAACACTTGGCCGCTACTCAGGATTCTCGGGCCGGCTAACGGTCGTCTGAAGAACTGAACAAGGGTAGCCTGCAGCCTTCCTGTGGGATGTTTCTTGGCCCGATTCACGAGGTTTGAACAGGGTGTCTTACAATTATATGAGTGATAAACCGATCGCTGACCGCGAACGGCAGTTCTCTTCGCTGCCGCCGGCGCGGCTTGTTGGGTTGTTCTCGCGGGTTGTAGCTGCGATAGTGGCTGGCGGTTTCGTCAGTACGGAATGTGAGGCGAACCATGTCTGATGATCTGTTGATTCACCGTCCGCCGGTTGCGGGCGAGTCTTTATCTTTGCGCTCCATGCAGGAGGTTGCCATGAATGATCGTAATGCCAGCAAGATGCTGCGTACTTATAACGTCGCCTACTGGGGCAACAATTACTATGACGTCAACGAGCTGGGCCATATCAGCGTGTGCCCGGATCCGGATGTCCCGCAGGCGCGCGTCGATCTGGCAGAACTGGTGAAAACGCGCCAGCAAGACGGCCAACGTCTGCCGGCGCTGTTCTGCTTCCCGCAGATCCTTCAGCATCGCCTGCGTTCGATCAACGCCGCGTTCAAACGCGCGCGCGAGTCCTTCGGTTACCAGGGCGGCTATTTCCTGGTGTATCCGATCAAGGTGAACCAACATCGCCGTGTGATTGAATCGCTGGTGAATTCCGGCGAACCGCTGGGGCTGGAAGCCGGCTCCAAGGCCGAGCTGATGGCGGTGCTGGCGCATGCCGGCATGACCCGCTCGGTGATCGTCTGTAACGGTTATAAAGATCGTGAATACATTCGCCTGGCGCTGATCGGGGAAAAACTGGGGCACAAGGTGTACCTGGTGATCGAAAAGATGTCCGAGATCAACCTGGTGCTGGAAGAAGCCGAACGCTTGAACGTCATACCGCGCCTGGGCGTGCGTGCGCGTCTGGCGTCGCAAGGCTCCGGCAAATGGCAGTCGAGCGGCGGCGAAAAGTCCAAATTCGGTCTGGCGGCGGTGCAGGTGCTGAAGCTGGTGGAGACCCTGCGCGAAGCGGGCCGTCTCGACAGCCTGCAGTTGCTGCACTTCCACCTGGGCTCGCAGCTGGCCAACATTCGCGATATCGCCACCGGCGTGCGCGAATCGGCGCGCTTCTACGTTGAGCTGCACAAGCTGGGCGTCAACATTCAGTGCTTCGACGTGGGCGGCGGTTTGGGCGTCGACTACGAAGGCACCCGCTCGCAGTCCGATTGCTCGGTCAACTACGGCCTGAACGAATACGCCAACAACGTGATTTGGGGCATCGGCGACGCCTGTAACGAACACGGCCTGCCGCACCCGACGGTGATCACCGAGTCCGGCCGCGCCGTGACCGCGCACCACACGGTGCTGGTCTCCAATGTGATCGGCGTAGAGCGCAACGAATTCAGCGAACCGCAGCCGCCGGAAGCCGACGCGCCGCGCGCGCTGGAAAGCATGTGGGAAACCTGGCTGGAAATGAACGAGCCGGAGAACCGCCGCTCGCTGCGTGAATGGCTGCACGACAGCCAGATGGATCTGCACGACGTGCATACCCAATATGCGCACGGCATGCTGGACCTGACCAAGCGCGCCTGGGCCGAGCAGCTGTATCTGAACATCTGCAACAAGATCCAGCAGCAGCTCGATCCGAGCAACCGCGCGCACCGCCCGATCATCGACGAATTGCAAGAGCGCATGGCGGACAAGTTCTACGTCAACTTCTCGCTGTTCCAGTCGATGCCGGATGCCTGGGGTATCGATCAACTGTTCCCGGTGCTGCCGCTGGAAGGGCTGGATAAGCCGCCGGAAGGCCGTGCGGTGCTGCTCGACATCACCTGCGATTCCGACGGCACCATCGACCATTACGTCGACGGCGACGGCGTGGCGACCACCATGCCGATGCCGCCGTACGATCCGGAGAACCCGCCGGCGCTGGGCTTCTTCATGGTCGGTGCGTATCAGGAGATCCTCGGCAACATGCACAACCTGTTCGGCGACACCGCCTCGGTTGACGTGTACGTGTTCCCGGACGGCAGCGTCGAGACCGAATTGTCCGACGAGGGCGACACCGTGGCGGACATGCTGGAGTACGTGCAGCTCGATCCGAGCGCGCTGCTGTCCAAATTCCGCGACCAGGTCAAAGAAACCGATCTGGACAGCGAGCTGCAGGCGCAGTTCCTGGAAGAGTTTGAAGCCGGCCTGTACGGTTACACGTATCTGGAAGACGAGTAACCGCCCTCTTCAGGGGGGCGATGTCGGCCCCCTTGAAGCATGAGCAAAATGCAGCCATAATCTGCCGTATCGGTAGCACCGAAACACACATCGAATAAATCCCTTTCTCGTCGGGCTAACGACGCGGGAGGGATTTTTTTTTGTAACGGCCCGGCGTCTGCGCCCGGCAACTTGTTGAACTACGAGGGTTTACTATGAGCACCTTAGGCCATCAGTCCGATAATTCATTAGTGTCCAACGCCTTTGGTTTCCTGCGCTTTCCGCTGAACTTCATGCCTTACGACAGCGATGCAGAGTGGGTCATCACCGGCATTCCGTTTGACATGGCGACCTCCGGCCGCGCCGGCGGCCGTCATGGCCCGGCGGCCATCCGTCAGGTGTCCACCAACCTGGCCTGGGAAGGCAATCGTTGGCCGTGGAGCTTCGATCTGCGCGATCGCCTGAATGTGGTTGACTGCGGCGACATCGTGTTCAACTTCGGCGATGCGCAGGACATGAGCGACAAGCTGCAGGCGCACGCGGAGAAACTGCTGAAGGCCGGTAAGCGCATGCTCTCGTTCGGCGGCGACCATTTCGTCACCCTGCCGCTGCTGCGCGCGCACGCCAAGCATTTCGGCAAGCTGGCGCTGGTGCACTTCGACGCCCATACCGATACCTACGCCAACGGCAGCAAGTTCGACCATGGCACCATGTTCTATCATGCGCCGAACGAAGGCCTGATCGATCCGCATCACTCGGTGCAGATCGGCATTCGCACCGAGTTCGATCATGACAACGGCTTTACCGTACTGGACGCCGCGCAGGTGAACGATCGCAGCGTGGATGACCTGCTGACGCAGATCAAAGGCATCGTCGGCGATATGCCGGTGTACCTGACCTTCGACATCGACTGTCTGGATCCGGCGTTCGCACCGGGCACCGGCACGCCGGTGATCGGCGGGCTGACCTCCGATCGCGCGCTGAAACTGGTGCGCGGCATGCAGTCGCTGAACATTGTCGGCATGGACGTAGTGGAAGTGGCGCCGGCTTATGACCAGTCCGAGATCACCGCGCTGGCCGCGGCGACGTTGGGTCTGGAGATGCTGTACCTGCAGGCGGCCAAGAAACACGCCTGACGCCAGGCCACGCCTCGCTGAAAAAGCGGCTCCCATCGAATTGGGGCCGCTTTTTTTATTTCGTTTGTCGCCATCCGCGCGGCGATTTTCAGCCTGTTGCAACGCCTTTGCGCAATCCTGCGCAGAAATGAAAAAGAGTCAGGAAAAAGGGAGCCGGGATAGCGGGGTGGATGAATATACTGCGCGCGGGTGCTCTGGATCTTTGTATCTGGAGCCTGCGTGAAAGGTACAAAGAGAAAAGCCCCGAGTGATATCCATCAACCCGAGGCCAACTCTAACGCCAGACAACGTTAAGTTAGCCTCTTACCCGCCGCGAGGCAAGGAGAAGAAGGCATGATGCCGAACAAACGGAGCCTGTTAAAATTGGTGGTTATTTGTGCCACGGTAATATCACTGGCATGGATAACGCGCAGCACGCTGTGTGAACTGCGGATCCGATCGGGCAACACGGAGGTTGCGGCCATTTTGGCTTACGAATCCGAACGGTAAGGCAACCCGGCGGCGGGGGATGTCCCCCGTCTGCTGGTTGTTGGCGTCCAGATCCCTGAGCACCCACTTAAAGCATTCGGTTTTCCGCTACGGAGGAGAGGGGAACGGGGTTATGCCCGCTTCACCTGCCGCGCCAGCAACATGCGGCTAAACAGCGCGCCGCCCGCCAGCAGCGTCAGCAGCTGTGAGGCAATCAGCACCGCAAAGCCTGAAGACACCTTACCCTGGCTGGCCATCACCATGCCCATCGCCATCGGCACGAACGCCGAGAATAGATTGCCGATGCCGTTAATCAGCCCATAGGCGCTGCCGACCGCCTCCGGCCGCGCATAATGCTGCAGCAGCGTGGGGATCGCCGCGCCCTGCACGCCCCAACAGGCGTTGGCCGCCAGCAGGAAGAAGGCGATCCAGCCAAGCTGATGGCTGTTCATTACGCCATAGATGCACAGTGCGGTCGCCGCGCCGCCAAAGACGAAGATCAGCGGCGCCTGATAAGGACGGATGCGATCGAGCAACGCGCCGCCGAGGTATTTGGAGGCGATGCTGACGATGAAAGGCAGCGCGGCCATCCAGCCCATTTGCTTGATGGAGAACCCCTTTTCATCGGTCAGGTAAGCCGGCAGCCAGGCGCTGGAGCCCCACAGGTAACTGAGCGTGGCGATCTCGATCAGCAGGATCCAGCCGAGCATCGGCGTGCGCCAGGCCAGCGCAAAGGTGTGCCAGACACGGCTTAGCACCGGTTGCGGATCGGCGGGGCGTGAAGATGAAGATAAGGCGAGCGGATGAACGAACAGCCGCACCAGCATCAGGCCCAACAGCAGGTTGAGCAGCGCCAGCAGGTGAAACGACATCGCCCAGCCGAAGTGCGCCATCAGAAAACTCACCAGCGGAAAGCCGATCACCAGCCCCAACGAGACGCCCAGCGCGCTGACCGCGTTGGGCTTGCCGCGCTCGTCGGCGGCGAAATGATCGCTGATGTACATGGTTTTCAGCGAGAACAGCGGCCCTTCGCTGACGCCAAGCAGCGCGCGCACCACGCACAGCAACAGCAGCGATCCCGCCAGCGGCGAGGCGGCGGTGAGCAGCGCCCACAGCACCACGCTCAGCGTCAGCGCGCGGCGGTAACCCATCAGCGTTTCCAGAAACGGCGTCAGCAACATGGCGGAGAGGCCGTAACCGAGTAAAAACACCGTCATCAGCGTGCCCTGGTGAGCGCGGTCACCGCCGAGTTGAAAGTGTTGCAGGAAGTCGGGATTGACCAACATCACGGCGATATTAACTCGATCCGCATAGGCGATAACGATCAGAAACAGCAGGGCGATCACCCCAAACCAGCGTTGACGTTGTTGCACGGCGCGTTCCTCAGTGCGAGCGGTTGACGAATTCAGGCAGCAGTAAACTCACCCGAGGATGCCATTTGGCGCAAACGCGGGGATGGGGCTGATTGATGTAAATTTATTGTTATCAAATAGGGTGTAAAAGACAGAGAGAAAACACTTTTACGCGCAATACGCCGCCGGGATCAACGCATTTTTTGCCATAAATTAGCGAGGGAGCGCACAACTGACATAGGTTTTTCATATCGGTGCATGATTTCGTGATCTTTCCCGCATTTGTCATTTTTAAACAACCTTTCATTAACATTTGCCGTTCCGCTCGCTTGACGAAAGTTTCGCCAGACTTATAGTGGCTGTATTAAATAAGAAACTGAGTTTCATATATGAAACAATCAGATAGAGGATAAAAGCAATGAGCTGGAAGAATGTGTGCGAAGTGTCTCAGGTGAAAGAAGATTTTCCTTTCTCCGGCAAAGTGGAAGGAAAGGAGATCGGGGTGTACCTGCTCGACGGTAACTACTACGCGCTGGAAGACGTCTGCCCGCATGCTTATGCCTTGCTCAGCCAGGGGTTTGTAGACGACGGCAAGGTTGAGTGCCCGCTGCACGAAGCGCTGTTTGACGTGCGTACCGGCCAGTGCCTGCGCGAGCCGGGCGGCCGCGATCTGCAAACCTATCCCACCCGGGTGGTCGACAACCAAATCCAGATCACCTTTATCGCGGAGGAGTAATCATGCAGCACATCACCGATTTCAATCCCTGGCTGCCGGACACCCAACAGGTGACGCCGGCCCGCGAAGGCGGCAACGGTCAAATCCATCAGCCGGGTCAGTTCCGCAATGTCATCTGGCAAAACCGTGCCCGGGTGCCGGACGGCTTCGAAACCGCCCTGGTGGCGGCGCTGGAAACGATCTTCGATCAGGGGGCGGAAGAGCTGGAGCAGATCGTCAGCGCGTTGAATCAGCGTCGTCTGTTCGATCGCAGCGGCCAGCCGTGGAATGAGGCGACGTTCCGCGAATTCCTTCACGTTAACGGTTTCTGAGCGACACCCGGGAGAAGACAATGACAGCAAACACAACATCCTCCGAACAGAGCTTGCAGGACTATCTTGACCAGGGGCTGCGCGGCATGTGGTATCCGGTGCTGGCCAGCTGGGAAGTGGGCAACAACCCGGTCGGCATCACCCGCCTGGGGCAGCAAATCGTGGTGTGGCGCGACGGTGAAGGCCAGATCCATGCGCTGGAAGACCGCTGCCCGCACCGTGGCGCGCGGCTTTCCATGGGGTGGAACCTCGGCGATCGCATCGCCTGTTGGTATCACGGGGTGGAAGTCGGCGGCGACGGGACGGTGAAAGACGTGCCGGCGGTGGATCGCTGCCCGCTGGTGGGGCAAAAATGCCTGCGATCTTACCCGGCCAAAGAAGCCTATGGCGCGGTGTTTCTCTATTTCGGCGTGACGGCGGATGAAGCGCCGGCGGAGCTGACTTTCCCGCAAGAGCTGGCGGACGAAGCGTCGTACAGTCATTTTCTGTGCACCGCCAGCTGGAACTGCAACTACCAGTACGCCCTGGAAAACGTGATGGATCCGATGCACGGCACCTACCTGCACTCCTCTTCACACTCGATGGCGGAAGGGGATCGCAAGGCGGACATGGCGCTGGAGCCGACCGACAGCGGCTTCATCTTCAAGAAAAACGGCCAGATCGGCGTCAACTTCGACTGGGTGGAATTCGGCAACAGCGGCGCGTATTGGATGCGCCTGTCGATCCCGTACAAGAAGCGCTTCGGGCCGGGCGGTCACTTCTGGATCATCGGCATGGTGGTGCCGGAGGACAAGGATCACTGCCGGGTATTCTTCTGGCGCATTCGTAAGGTCAAGGACTGGCAGCGCGACATGTGGCGCTTCATGTACCGCAATCGTCTGGAATCGTTGCATTGGGACGTGCTCGAGCAGGATCGCATCGTGCTTGAGAACATGGCGCCTAACGCCCGCGGCCGCGAATATCTGTACCAGCACGACGTCGGTCTTTCTCGCCTGCGCCGCCTGATGCAGAAAGAGGCGCAAAAACAGCTGGCGACGCTGCGCGAGCGGGAGGCGGCGCAGTGAACGGCCTGCTGAACGGTAAACGCATCGTGGTCACCGGCGCGGCGCGCGGCCTGGGCTACAGCTTTGCCGCCGCCATCGCCGCTGCCGGCGCGCAGGTGGTGATGTGCGACATTTTGGCGGATGAGCTGGCGGCGAGCGGCGCCGCGCTGCGTGAGCAGGGCGCTCAGGTGGAAACGCAAACCATCGATCTGGCGTCACCGGATTCGATCCGTTCGGCGTTCGAGAAGATCGCCGCCGGCGGCGGGATCGACGGCCTGGTGAACAACGCGGCGCTGGCGACCGGCGTCGGCGGCAAAACCATGATGGAATACGATATCGAACTGTGGGATCGGGTGATGCAGGTCAATGTGCGCGGCACCTGGCTGGTGAGCCAGGCGGCGGTGCCGCTGCTGGCGCGCAACCCGCACGCCAAGATCGTCAACGTGGCGTCGGACACCGCGCTGTGGGGCGCGCCGCGCCTGATGGCCTATGTTGCCAGCAAAGGCGCGCTGATCGCGATGACCCGATCGATGGCGCGTGAGCTGGGTCCGCAGGGGATATGCGTTAACGCCATCGCGCCGGGCCTGACGCGGGTGGAAGCTACCGAGTATGTCCCCGCCGAGCGCCACCAGCTGTACGAGCAGGGGCGCGCGTTGGCCGGGGCGCAGCACCCGGACGATGTGAACGGTACGGTGCTTTATCTGCTGTCGCCGCTGGCGGATTTCGTCACCGGTCAACTGCTGCCGGTCAACGGCGGCTTCGTATTCAACTGACGGCCCGCAGGGCAGGCGCACAGCGCAGGAGCGAGAGATGGCGGACGAGCAAGCATGTAAGTATCTGATCCCGGGGCTGGATCGCGGGTTGCAGTTGCTGCTGGCGTTTGGCGAGCAGCATAAGGAGATGACCTTCGCCGAGTTGCATCGCCTGGTCGATATGCCGAAGGCCACCGCTTATCGCGTGGTGCAGACGCTCGAACACCTGGGCTTTCTGGAGCGCAATCCGCGCACCAACACCTTTGCGCTCGGCATCAAGGTGCTGCGTCTCGGCTTCGAATATATCGCGTCGCTGGACGTGGCGCAGGCCGGCCAGCCGGTGATCGAGCAGCTGCGCGATCGCAGCCAGTGCAGCAGCCATCTGGCGATCCGCGACGGGCGTGACGTGATCTATATCGCCCGCGTCAGCGCCGCCGGTTCGCAGATCAATCAAGTCAGCGTCGGCACCCGCTTGCCGGTGCACCAAACCTCGCTCGGCCGCATGTTGTTGACCAGCGCGACTCGCAGCGAGTTCGAACAACTGTATCCAGACGCGCAGCTGCCGGGCAATGCGCCGGGCACCCCGGCGGATCGCGAAACGCTGTGGCAGATGGTGCAGCAAGACAAGGCGCGCGGCTATGTGATCGGCGAATCGTTCTTCCGCCACGGCATCTCCTCGATCGTCTACCCGATCTTCAACCGCGAGCAGCGGGTCGAGGCGGTGGTCAGCATCATGGTGCCGTCCGATGAGATCCCGAAAGCGGATCGCGAGCGGCTGCGCATGGAAGTGCGCGACGCGGCGGAGAAAATTTCCGGCTTCCTCGGCGCGCCGCCGCAGGCCAACGTCGGCTAACCGACAGGACCGACTCTTTTACTCAGGCAGGGACAAGGCCCGTAGCAAACAGGGGCCGGGGTTCACTCATGCCTGAAAACCGTATGCAGCGAGAACGTGAGGCTGAACAATGAGCGTAATCGGAATCGAAAAACTGGAATTTGGCGTCGAAGATCTGCCAACCTGCGAAAAATTCATGCAAGACTTCGGCCTGCAGTCCGCCACGCAACATTGGGGCGAAGCGCAGCGCGAATTCACTACCCTGAGCGGGGCGCGGGTTGTCCTGCATCCGCGGCAAAGCGCGGCGCTGCCTGCGGCGTTTGAAGGCGGTTCCACCCTGCGCCGCATGACCTGGGGCGTGGCCTCGCCCGCCGATCTGGCGCGCCTGCAGCCGCGTTTGGCGCTGATGCCCGGTTTCCGCCAGGTGGGAGAAGAGCTGGAGTGCCTCGATCCCAACGGTATGACGCTGCGCTTCGTCGTCAGCCGCCAGCAGGCGGTCGAGGTGCCGGTCACGCCGATCAACCAATGGGGCGACGTGCGCCGCATCGATCAACCCAGCCCGGTCTATTCGCAGGCGCAGCCGATCAACATTGGCCACGTGGTGTTCTTCGTTGAAGATCTGGCGGCGACCGAGCGTTTCTACCGCGAGCTGTTGGATTTCCAGGTTTCCGATCGCTATATCGATCGCGCCGTCTTCCTGCGCACCCAGGCGCGCGGCGGCCACCATAACCTGTTCCTGCTGAAGCTGCCGAACCGCCCACGCGGCCTGAACCACGTGGCGTTCACCGTGCGCGATATCCACGAAGTGATCGGCGGCGGCATTGCCATGAACAAAGAGCAGTGGAGCACCTTTATCGGCCCCGGGCGTCACCCGATCTCCTCGGCCTATTTCTGGTACGTCAACAGCCCGACCGGCGGCGCGTTCGAGTACTACACCAACGACGATTATCTGACGGAAAACTGGCAGCCGCGCGAGCTGGAACATTCGCTGGTCTCCTTCACCGAATGGGCAGTAGAGGGCGGCATCGATCACGACACGCGCCGCCAGCATAAAAAGGCGGAGGCGTTATGAACCGGCCGGAGCAGGCGGGCATCGTCATCGTCGGCGGCGGCCAGGCCGGCGGTTGGGCGGCCAAGACGCTGCGCGACCGGGGTTACAGCGGCCGGCTGACGGTTGTCAGCGACGAACCCTACGATTTTTACGAGCGGCCGCCGCTGTCGAAAGCGGCGCTGCTGGATGCCGCGGCGCCCCTCAGCCGGCTGTTCAGCGAACAGACGGTGGCGGAGCTGAATATCGACTGGCGCCGCCCGCTGCGCGCCGAGTCCATCGACGCTGAACAGCAAATCGTTACGCTCAGCGACGGGCAACGGCTGCAGTTCGAGCAGTTGCTGATCGCCACCGGCGGGCGGCCGCGTTTGCCGAGCGCTGCCTGGGCGCAGCACCCGCGCGTGATGACGCTGCGTTCCTGGGACGATGCGGCCCGGTTGCGGCAGGGGCTGCAGGGCTGCCGTCGCCTGGCGATCGTCGGCGGCGGTTGGATCGGGCTGGAGATCGCCGCTTCCGCGCGGCGTCTCGGCGCCGAGGTGACGGTGTTTGAACGCCAGCCTGCGCTGTGCATGCGCAGCGTCGGCGCCGATGTCTCACAGGCGTTGCTCGAACTGCATCGCCGGCAGGGCGTCACGGTGCTGTGCGGCTGCGGTGAGATCTCGCTGGAAGATCGCGACGGCGCCGCCTGGATCGGCAGTGAAGCCAGCGATCCGCAAGCCTTCGATCTGGTAGTGGTGGGGATCGGCGTCGAGCTGAATCTCGAACTGGCGCGCAGCGCCGGGCTGGCGATCGAGTCCGGCATTGTGGTCGACGGCCAGGGGCGCACCAGCCATCCGGCGATCTTCGCCGCGGGCGATGTGGCGCGTCACCCGACGCTTGGCCTGTGCCTGCAGTCCTGGGCCTACGCGCAAAATCAGGCCATCAGCACCGCCTGCGCGATGCTCGACGCCTTCGCCGCCCCGTATGACGACGTGGCCTGGCTGTGGTCGGATCAATATGACGTCAATATCCAGATCCTCGGCGTGCCGAGCGGCGGTGTGCACCATGTGGTGCGCCGCACGCCGCAGTCGCAGGTGTTCTTCACGCTGAACGCCGATCGGCAGCTGGTGCAGATGGTGGCGTTCAACGACGCGCGCACCATCAAGCTCGGCAAGCGTTGGTTGGCGAGTGGCCGGGTGCTGGATCCGCAGCAACTGGCGGATGCGGAGTTTTCTTTGATGGCGTTGAAATAACGCCCGAACCTCGGGAGCGTTTTATGACTACGCAAGACATTGACGCCCGCGCTGGACGGGCGGGGGAAACCGTTGCCGAAAATCCGCAGCAGCGGGTGCGCTGGTCGGTACCGATCGCGCTGTTTGCCTGCGTGCTGCTGGCGTTTTTCGACAAGATCAGCATCGCGGCGCTGTTTTCCGACGCCGAGTTTCAGCAGGCATTGGGCATCGGTTTTGACCCGGCGCGGCTGGGCTTGCTGATGAGCGCGTTTCTGTTCTCCTACGGCATTTCCTCCATGCTGCTCAGCGGCATCGGCGATCGGCTTAATCCGGTCAAGGTATTGATTGGCATGATGGTGGTGTGGGGCGTGCTGATGGTGTTGATGGGGCTGGTGCGTTCCTATCACGCCATGATGACGCTGCGCATCCTGCTCGGCATCGCCGAAGGGCCGCTGCTGCCGATGGCCTACGCCATTATTCGTCAGGCTTTCCCGCCGCAGCTGCAGGCGCGCGCCACCATGCTGTGGTTGCTCGGCACGCCGCTGGGGGCCGCGCTCGGCTTCCCGGTCACCCTGTACATCCTCAATACCTTCGACTGGCAGGCCACCTTCTTCTTTATGGCGTTTCTGACGCTGCCGGTGATGTTGCTGGTGCTGTTCGGCATGCGCCACCTGAACGTCGCGCGTCCGGCGGCGGCGGCCAAACCGGCGGTGTCCGAACGCAAACAGCATCGCCGCGAGCTGCTGCGCAGCCCGCATTTCTGGATGATTTGCCTGTTCAACATCGCCTTCCTGACCTACCTGTGGGGCATGAACGGCTGGCTGCCGAGCTATCTGATCAAGGGCAAAGGCATTCATCTGGAACATGCCGGTTACCTCTCTTCGCTGCCGTTCATCGCCATGCTGCTCGGCGAAGTGCTGGGCGCCTGGCTGTCGGACAAGCTGGATCGCCGCGCGCTGGCCTGCTTCCTGTCGCTGTGCGGCGCCGGCCTCGGTCTGGCGGTGGTGTTGCACTTGCAGGGCACCTACAGCGTGATCGCCGCCATGGCCTTCAGCACCTTTATGTGGGGCGCCGGCGCGCCGAATATTTTCGCGCTGTTGGCGAAGGCCACCAGCAGCAAGGTGAGCGCCACCGCCGGCGGCATCTTCAACGGATTGGGCAATTTTGCCGGTGCGCTGGCGCCGGTGCTGATGGGGGCGCTGATCGCCGCCACCGGCAATATGGATAACGGCCTGCTGTTCCTGGTGGTGATGGCGTTCGTCGGCTGCCTCATTCTGCTGCCGTTGCTGAGAAAGTACTGATTAATCAATCGATTCAACAGAGGAGTGACAACATGTCTCAGGTTGAGAACAAAGCCGGCGTCAAGCCGCAGGATCTGTCGATGGAAAACTGGGTGGAGTCGCGCATCGCCCGTTTCGAGGGCCGCAAATATGACTGGAACGCGCTGAAATTCCAGGCCGACTTCGACCCGAAATACCGCCGTGCGCAGATGCGCTACATCGGCACCGGCGCCACCGGCGTGGCCAGCGATGCCAACACCATTCCGGCAGGCAACTTCACCTTCTCCACCATGGTGCTGCCTTCGAAGTGCGAGGGCCCGCTGCACCTGCATGATGACGTGGAAGAAGTGTTCTTCATGCTGAAAGGCAGCATCACGCTGATGATTCAGGATGGCGAAGAGTATTACGAAACCAGGCTGAAAGAGCGCGATCTGATCTCGGTGCCGGCGGGGGTGTATCGCGGCCTGTTCAACCACGGCGAGGAAGAGGCGCTGATGTGCGTGATGCTCGGCACCGCCAAGCCGGAGATCCCGACCTATCCGGCGGATCACCCGCTGTCCAAAGTGAAGCGCAACTGATGAACGGCCTGGCGCAACGCCAACGGGCGCGCTGCGGGGCGTACACCCTGAGCTGGCGCGAGGCCGGGCAGGGGCGGCCGGTGGTGTTGCTGCATGGCATCAGCTCCGGATCCGCCTCGTGGATCAAGCAGTTCAACGATAACTGCCTGACGGACGGCCACCGTCTGGTGGCATGGGACGCGCCGGGCTACGGCGGCAGCCTGCCGTTGGCGGATCCGCAGGCCGATGCCGCCGGTTATGCGGCGGCGTTGGCGGCGCTGATTGATGAGCTGCAGCTGGTGCAGCCGCTGATCGTCGGCCATTCGCTGGGGGCGCTGATCGGCAGCGCCTATGCCGCCGGCTATCCGGATGGGCTGTGTGGGCTGGTGTTGGCGGATCCGGCGCAGGGCTATGCCACGGCGCCGGAGGAAAAGCGTCGGCAGGTGTACGGCCAGCGCCAGCAGATGATAGAGACGCTGGGGCCGGTGGGCTACGGCGAGCAGCGGGCGGCGGCCTTGCTGCGTGAAGGGGCGGATCCGCAGGATATCGCCTGGGTGCGCAACGGCATGCAGCAGCTCGATCCCGACGGTTTTCTGAGTGCCGCCTGGATGCTGGCCAACGATGATATCGGCCGCTATCTGGCGCGCTATCGCGGCCCGCTGGAGGTGTGGTGCGGCGAACAGGATCGCATTACGCCACCGGAGAAGGCGGCCGAGCTGGCGGGTGAACAGGACGCGGCGCTGCGTCTGATCGCCGCCGCCGGTCATGCCAGCTACCTCGATGCGCCGGCGTGTTTCAACCGCTATCTGCGGGACTTTACGGGAGCAATCCAACGATGAATTTTCAGCTTGAGGATCGGGTGGCGGTGGTGACCGGCGGCTCGTCGGGCATCGGTTTCGAAACCCTGAAGCTGCTGCTGGCCGAAGGGGCGAAAGTGGCGTTCTGCGGCCGCGATCCGGACAAACTGGCCGGCGCAGCAGCCAGCCTGCGCGCGGACTTCCCGCAGGCGGATATCCTGGCGCTGCGCTGTGACGTACTGGACGCGCAGCAGGTGGCGCAGTTCGCCGCTCAGGTGACGGCGCATTTCGGCGGCGTGGATCTGCTGATCAACAACGCCGGTCAGGGCTTCGTCGCCCATTTTGACCAGACGCCGCGCGAGGCCTGGCTGCATGAGGCCGAGCTGAAGCTGTTCGGCGTGATCAACCCGGTGCAGGCGTTCTTACCGGCGCTGGAACGATCGGCGATCGCGTCTATCACCTGCGTCAACTCGCTGCTGGCGCTGCAGCCGGAAGAGCACATGATCGCCACCTCGGCGGCGCGTGCCGCGCTGCTCAACATGACGCTGACGCTGTCGAAAGAGCTGGTGGGCAAAGGCATTCGCGTTAACTCGATCTTGCTGGGGATGGTGGAGTCGGGCCAGTGGCGCCGCCGTTTCGACGATCGCAGCGATAAAGATCAAAGCTGGGAGCAGTGGACGGCGGCGATCGCCGAACGCCGCGGCATCCCGATGAAACGCCTCGGCAAGCCGCAGGAGCCGGCGCAGGCGCTGTTGTTCCTCGCTTCGCCGCTGGCTTCCTTTACCACCGGCGCGGCGCTGGACGTTTCCGGCGGCTTTAACCGCCATGTGTAGCAGGGGCCGAGAAAGATGAAGAAGATCATGATGATTGGTTACGGCGCAATGGCGAAGGAAGTGATCGCCCGTCTGCCGGAAGGCGTGGAGGTCGGCTGGATCCTGGCGCGCGCAGCTCATCATGCGGCGATCGCCGAGGCCTTCGGCGGGCGGGTGCAGGCGCTGACCCATCCGGAGCAGTGTTCGCAGCGGCCGGATTTGGTGCTGGAGTGCGCCAGCCAGCAGGCGGTAGCGGAGTTTGGCGAGGCGGTGCTGCAGCGCGGTTGGCCGCTGGCGGTGATCTCGACCGGCGCGCTGGCGGACGCCGCATTGCAACAGCGGTTGCAGCAGGCCTGCCGCAGCCATCACGGGCAACTGATCGTGCTGTCCGGCGCGGTGGCGGGCATGGACGGGCTGGCGTCGGCGCGCGAAGGCGGGCTGGAGAGCGTGACCTATCAGGCCAGCAAAAGTCCGGCCAGCTGGCGCGGCAGCCCGGCGGAGCAGCTGATCGACCTCGATGCGGTGCGCGAGGCGCAGGTATTTTTTGAAGGGTCGGCGCGTGAAGCGGCGCGTTTGTTCCCGGCCAACGCCAACGTGGCGGCCACCATTGCGCTCAACGGCCTGGGGATGGACGCCACCCGGGTGCGCCTGCAGGTCGACCCCGCCACCCGACGCAATACCCATCGCCTGCAGGTGTGCGGCGACTTTGGCGAGTTTCACATCGAGCTGAGCGGCACCCCGCTGGCGAGCAATCCCAAAACATCAACCCTGGCGGCGCTGAGCGCGGTACAAGCCTGCCGCCGTCTGGTGGACGGCGGTTTTATTGCCTGAACGGCAGGAGCGGAGCATGGAACGATTGAATATTTTTGTCGCCGGGCGCTGGCGTGAAGGGCGTGGCGAAGAGATGGCTTCGGTATTCCCGGCCGACGGCAGCGTCAACGCGCGGCTGCGCGCCGCTAACGTCGAGGACGTGAACGAGGCGGTGGAAGCGGCGGAACGCGCCTGGCGCGCGCCGGAGTGGCGCGGACTGGTGCCGCACCAACGCGCCTCGATTCTCTACCGCGTCAGCAACCTGATCCTGGCGCAGCAGGAACAGCTGGCCGAGCTACAGACTCGCGACAACGGCAAACCGCTGGCGGAAACCCGCGGCCTGGTGGCCAGCGCGGCGGCGACCGCGCGCTATTTCGCCGCCGCCTGCGAGGTGTTGGAAGGCGAGCTGCCGACCCCGCGCAGCGCCGAGGTGATGACCCTCAGCCAGTATCAACCGATGGGAGTGATCGCCGCCATTACGCCGTGGAACTCACCGATCGCCAGCGAAATGCAGAAGGTGGCGCCGGCGCTGGCGGCGGGCAACGCGGTGGTGCTCAAACCGGCCGAAGCCACGCCGCTGATGGCGCTGAAGCTGGCCGAGCTGTTCGAACAGGCGGGACTGCCGGCCGGGCTGCTCAGCGTGTTGCCGGGCAAAGGTTCGGTGATCGGCGAGGCGTTGGCGCGCCATCCGCTGGTGAAGAAGATTTCCTTTACCGGCGGGACCAGCACCGGGCGCCATTTGGCGCATATCGCCGCCGATAAGCTGATCCCCACCTCGCTGGAGCTGGGGGGCAAATCGCCGACCATCGTGCTGGAGGACGCCGATCTGGAACAGGCGGCGCGCGGCATCTGCTACGGCATTTTCAGCTCCGCCGGCCAGGCGTGCATCGCCGGCTCGCGCCTGTTCGTACACCGTTCGCTGTATCAGCCGCTGCTGGCGCGCTTGACCGAGCTGAGCGCGGGATTGCGCATCGGCAACCCGCTGGTGCCGGGCGTGCATCTTGGCCCGCTGATCAGCGCCAAACATCGGCAAAGCGTGGCGGACTACGTGGCGCTGGCGCGGCAGGAGGGCGGCCGGGTGGTCATCGGCGGCGAAGCGCCGGCCGATCCGCAACTGGCGAGCGGCAGCTATTACCTGCCGACCATTATTGAAGGCTTGAACAACGACGCCCGCGTTTGCCAGGAAGAGATCTTCGGCCCGGTGCTGGTGGCGCTGCCGTTCGACGACGAGCAACAGCTGATCGAACAGGCCAACGACTCGGTGTATGGCCTGGCGGCCGGCATCTGGAGCCGCGACTTCCCTCGCGCGATGGCGCTGGCGGAGCGGCTGGAAACCGGCACCGTCTGGGTCAATACCTACAAAACGTTCTCGATTTCCACGCCGTTCGGCGGTTTCAAGGAGAGCGGGTTGGGCCGCGAAAAGGGCCTGAACGGCATCAAGGCCTACATGCAGCAGAAAAGCGTGTATCTGGCGCTGAGCCATCAGGTGAACCGCTGGAGCGACTAGGCCGACACCTCTACGCATAACCCTAATAACGATTACCCTAAGAAGGCAGATGATGAGCGATAAAATCACGGTTGGCGAGGCGATAGCCCGGACTCTGGAACAGTACGCGGTGTCGGCGATGTACGGCATCATTTCGATTCATAATCTGCCGATCGCCGATGCGGTGGGGCAGCGCGATAAAATTCGCTTCGTGCCGGCGCGCGGCGAAGCGGGGGCGGTCACCATGGCCGACGCGCACGGGCGCTTCTCCGGCCTGGGCGTAGCGTTGACCAGCACCGGCGCCGGCGCCGGCAACGCGGTGGGGGCGATGATTGAGGCGCTCAACGCCAACACGCCGCTGTTGCATATCACCGGCCAGGTGGAAAAAGCCTATCTGGATGCCGACGCCGGTTTTATTCATGAAACCCGCGATCAGCTCGGCTTCCTGCGCGCCTGCTCCAAGCGCGCTTACCGTGTCAATTCGCCGGAGCAGGCGGTGGCGGTGATCCAGCGAGCGATCCTGGATGCGCAAACCGTGCCCTGCGGCCCGGTGGCGGTCGAGATCCCGATCGATATTCAAAGCAGCCTGGTGTCCCGCTCGGTACTGAGCGAGCCGTTGGCGCCGGCGCCATTGCCGAAGGCGGACGATGCGGCGGTGGAACGGCTGCATCAGCGGCTGAAACAGGCCAAGCGTCCGCTGCTTTGGTTAGGCGGCGGCGCCTTGGCCTGCGGCGACGCGGTGCGCAAGCTGGCGGACGCCGGCGTGGCGGTGATCTCCAGCACCCACGGGCGCGGCATTCTGCCGGACAGCCATCCGCGCAGCCTGCGGGCGTTCCACAACTCGCCGAGCATCGAAGCGATCCTGACGCAGTGCGATCTGACGCTGGTGGCCGGTTCACGGCTGCGCAGTAATGAAACCCGCACCTGGACGCTGCCGCTGCCGCGCCCGCTGGTGCAGATTGACATCGATCCGGCGGCGGCCAACCGCAACTACCTGGCCGATGAGCAGATCAACGGCGACTGCGCGGCGCTGCTGGCGGCGCTGGCGGCGCGGTTGGCCCCCGGCGAAAAGGTCAACGCCGAGTGGGATGCCGAAATCGCGGGGGCGGTGCAGCAGGCGGAGAGCGCGCTGCGCCAGCAGTCCGGTGAATACGCCAAACTCAATGACGCCATCGACGCCGCACTGCCGCAGGACGGATTGCTGGTGCGCGATATCACCGTTTCCGGCAGCGTCTGGGGCAGCCGTTTGTTCCGCGCGATCTCGCCGCTGTGCAACATTCACTCGCTGGCCGGCGCTATCGGCATGGGGCTGCCGATGGCGATTGGCACCGCGATTGCCAACCCGCAGCGCAAGGTGGTGGGGCTGGTGGGCGATGGCGGTTTGGCGCTGGGCCTGGGGGAACTGGCGACCATGGCGCAGGAACAGGTGAACATCACTCTGCTGATCATGAACGATGGCGGTTATGGCGTGATGCGTGGCATTCAGGACAAGTATTTCGCCGGGCGCCAGTATTACAACGAGCTGCATACGCCGGCCTTTACCCAGATCGCCGAAGCGATGGGGTTGAAAGCCTGGAAGGTGGACGCGGCGTCGCAGTTCAACGGCGTGCTGGCCGAGGCGATCAATTACCCGGGGCCGTCGGTGGTCGAGGTGGACATGAAGCAGGTCGGGCCGCTGACCTTCGCCGGGCCGCCGCAGAAAACGCTGTATTGAGACGATAAAAAACGCCCGGCGATTGCCGGGCGTTCTCGTGGTTATTTCTCTGCCGCGATGCGATCGCGAATGTGCTGTGCGCGCGCTTGGGAAGACGGGTGATCGTCGAACATGCTGCTCTGACGACCGGCTTCCATTTGGGCCAGTTTTTCGAAGCTGGTGGCCAGGCCGTTCGGATCGATACCGCGTTTTTTCAGCAGATCGAACGAGTAATCATCCGCTTCGCTTTCCTGCTTCTGCGAGAACTGGGCGCTGACCAGCTTCTCGCCGATATCCGCCAGCTGCGACTGCGACAGCGAGCCGATGACGCCGCCGGCGGAGGACGCCGCGGTGCGCAGCGCCACGGTGCCGTAAGCCACCTGCATCGCTTTACGGGTGTGGCCCAGCGCCACGTGGCCCATTTCGTGGCCCAGCACGCCTTCCACTTCGTTGTCGTTCATGATGTCCATCAGGCCGCTGTAGACGCGAATGCAGCCGTTGGCCATCGCCCAGGCGTTGACGTCTTTGGTCACGTAGACCTTGTAGTTGGCCGGGGTGCCGTTGATGTTGTCGCCCAGTGCCGCAGCGATTTTGTTGAGGCGCTTGGCATAGGTGCTGTCGGCCGGCGCGATTTGTGCCTTGCTGTCCATCTCGGCGCAGGATTTATCACTCAGGGCCTTAACGTCGTTGTTGCTCAGGGTCGCCGCCTGGAACGCCTGCGCGCCGGACTGCATCAGGGTTTCGGTATTCAGGTTTTGACAGCCGGTTGCCAGGGTGGCAATGCCCAACGCAATCAAAGAGGTACGAATTTTCATAACGCCATCTTCCTGTGAAGGTAACAAGGTAAAAGAGTCATTTTGCCTGGAGGAAATCGTGTCGCAAGAGCCTAGTGTACGCCAGCCGGAGCGAGAATAGTGTTATTCCGAAAAAGCGTCCAATCGTGCTAATAAGTGGTGAACTCGCTCTCATTTGGCATTAGGGATTGCCGTTGTGATGTGGAGTCTGAGAAAATAGGGAACTTGACTGCTTTTTTTATCCGACCTGGAGTAAAACATGTCCTCTCGTAAAGAGCTTGCCAACGCCATCCGCGCACTCAGCATGGACGCCGTACAAAAAGCAAATTCCGGCCACCCGGGGGCCCCTATGGGCATGGCGGACATCGCCGAAGTCCTGTGGCGTGACTACCTCAACCACAACCCGACTAACCCGC
>NZ_JAAABD010000018.1:0-26141 GCF_009900725.1 Serratia sp. Z4 | reverse complement strand
TTACTGCATGAATTTTACTTCAGTTAGTCACTCTTCAAGACTTGATATTTTTTTGCATCCGAAGATGCTGGATATCGTCTTGTGGAGTGCCCACACAGATTGTCTGATAAATTGTTAAAGAGCAGTGAGTTAGGCGCTTTCGCTTGCTAACTCGAGGTGGCGTATATTACGCTTTCCTCTTTCAGAGTCAACCCTAATTTTCAGGATTTTTTCTCTTTCTTCCCGGCCGCTCTGTGAAGTGAATCACTTGCGCCGTGTCGATGGAGGCGCATTATAGGGATCCGAGTTTTTTGCACAACCCCTTTTTTGATCTTTTCTTTCTGTTTGCACACTTTTCAGCCCTTCCGGGTGGATCTTGTGCGATCAGGGCCATTTTCCGCAGGATCCTGCGCGGCGACTGGTTGTAATTCCATCGCCAGGGTCTAGTATTGCCGGTAAATATGATCCCGACGTGAGGCAAGCACCATGTCCGATGCAGTACGTTCTTATCTTCAATACACACCCAAACTCGGTCAACGCGTCTTGATCGATCCTTCCAGCGTGGTGATCGGCGACGTCGATCTGGCGGATGACGTCAGCATCTGGCCGTTGGTCGCCATCCGGGGCGACGTCAATGCGGTAAAGATCGGCGCGCGCAGCAATATTCAGGACGGCAGCGTACTGCATGTGACTCATCGCTCCGAACATAACCCCGACGGTTATCCCCTGCTTATTGGGGAAGACGTGACCGTTGGTCATAAAGCGATGCTGCACGGCTGCGCCATCGGCAACCGGGTGCTGGTCGGGATGGGATCGATCCTGTTGGACGGCGTAGTTGTAGAAGATGACGTGATGATTGGCGCCGGCAGTTTGGTGGCGCCGGGCAAGCGCCTGGCGAGCGGCTATCTTTATATGGGTAGCCCGGCACGCCAGGTTCGGCCTTTGACCGCCGCCGAGTTGGAGGGATTGCTTTATTCTTCTAACAACTATATACGCTGGAAAGACGAATACCTGTCGGAAGATATCTGATGGGCGCCCCGTTCCCTATAAAGAGAACGGGGTAGGGGATTTATGCCACCAGCTCGCTGCGCAGCTGGCGTAATACCGGCTCGATCTCCGGCATCACTCCGTGCCACAGCAGGAAAGCATGTGCCGCCTGCCCCACCAGCATACCCAGCCCATCGGCGTATTCCGTTGCGCCCTGCTGCTGCGCCCAGGCCAGAAATGGCGTAACGCCTTGCTGATAGAACATGTCATAGCAACGGGTTTGCGCATTCACCACGCCTGCAGGCAACGCCGGGATCTCCCCGCTGATGCCGGACGCCGTCGCATTGATCACCAGATCAAAAGCTTGTTGACCCAATTGATCCATCGGCACCGCCGAGATCTCCCCCAGATGCCGGAAAGCGTCGGCCAACTCTTGGGCCCGGCTGAAAGTGCGGTTGGTGATCGTGAGCCGGCAGCCGAAAGACAGCAGCGGCAGGATCACGCCGCGCGCCGCGCCGCCGGCGCCCACCAGCAGAATGCGATCCTGCGGCCGGATCAATTGCTGACGCTGCAGATCGGTCAGCAAACCGATGCCGTCGGTGTTGTCCCCCAATAGACCGCCATTCGGCAATACCTTCAGGGTGTTAACCGCACCAGCCATCGCCGCGCGCTCACTCAGTTC
The DNA here is from genome assembly GCF_009900725.1 of Serratia sp. Z4. NCBI lineage: Bacteria > Pseudomonadati > Pseudomonadota > Gammaproteobacteria > Enterobacterales > Yersiniaceae > Serratia > Serratia sp. Z4. The sequence goes on along the minus strand of NZ_JAAABD010000018.1, from coordinate 24,493 downwards.
AGAGGCTGCCGAATAAGCTCGCTCCTTGAAAGGCACCGTGACGTTCGCCCCCAACCCTCCGGCGCGGATAAACGCCTGCAGGCTGGTTTCAAAACCGTCCAGCGGCGCCAACACCGTCCCATAAGGATGCTCAATGCCGGTCTGGGCAGCAAACAGCGCATGAATTCGCGGCGACTTGCTGTGGCCGATAGGGTTGCCAAATACCGCAAACTTCTCCATGCCCATTACCTCTAGCCCTGACGGATCTGTTCGCCGGTCAGAACGTCTCTGATTTCGGAAGGATTAAGACGGCCACCCACCTTGCCGCGCAATACCGGGAAAGCTTCGCCGAACTGCCGCGTGACCTCATCGGCACTGCGGCACGGTTCCAGCCCACTGAGATTGGCGCTGGTCGACACCAGCGGCTTGCCGTACTGCCGGCACAGCAACTGCACCAGCGGATGATCGCTGACGCGCACCGCCAGTGAACTGAAACGCCCGGTCAACAAACGCGGCGTCTCCGGCCGAGCAGGCAACACCCAGGTTACCGGCCCAGGCCAGCTGGCAAACATCGTCGCGCGCTGCTGTTCGCTGAGCGTACTGTCGTCAATATAAGGCTTAAGCTGCGCATAGTCGGCGGCGATCAAAATCAGCCCCTTTTCCCACGGCCGCTGTTTCAGCGCCAGCAATGCATTGACCGCCTGCTCGCTGTCGGGATCGCAACCCAGGCCGAATACGGCTTCGGTGGGATACGCAATCACCTGCTGTTGATGCAAAGCATCGATGATAGATAAAAGGTTCGGGCTTAATTCTGAATTCATGATGTGATTATTCTGTAGTCGCGACGGGTTTTCCGCACAGCTTGCTGGCACAGCACAGGACGGGGCCTTTTGCCGTGCGCTTTTCCATCAGCAGCGGGTAATGGCAGTAGGCGCATTCACCGGCGACGGGTTTAACGTTGAGGGCGAACTGGCATTCCGGGTAACGATCGCAGGAATGAAAAACCTTGCCGTAACGCGACTTGCGCTGCAACAGCTTGCCTTGCCCGCACTGCGGACAGGTAATGGCGGTTTCGTCAGGCTTGTCGATCACTTCTGTGTGATCGCATTGCGGATAATCGCTGCAGCCGATAAACATGCCGTAGCGCCCCTGGCGCAGCACCAACGTCGCCTGACATTTCGGGCACTGTTGCCCATCCAACACCTTAACGATATGCCCATCGGCCTGCGCTTTCAGCGGCCGAATATATTGGCATTCAGGGTACTGGGAACAGCCGAGGAAGGGGCCGTGGCGACCGCTACGGATCACCAGCTCGGCCCCGCATTCCGGACAGGGTTCATTTTGCCTGGCGGCAAAAATCGCGTTTTTTGTCATAACGTCTTCTATGCGCGTTATCGGCTCAATGCAGATAACCTTCGTTCACTTCAAACAACAGTTCTTCCATTTGCTGATAGGCGCTTTCATATCCGGGGATATTAAACAGCACCATCAACACGACCCATTTCAGATCTTCGAGATCGAATTCCGCATTATCCAAAGCCATAACGCGGTCGATAACCATTTCACGGGTTTCGAGGTTCAATACCTGAATCTGTTCCAGGAACAGGAGAAAACCACGGCAGCCGGCGTCCAAACGCGCGCTTTCCTCTTCGGTATAGATCCGCATCGCCAGCGGATCGGCATCCATAAAGTAAGGCGCGTTTTGACCTTCTTGCAGGTCGGCCAACTTCTCAAGCCAATTCAACGCGTTGTAGATATCATCCTGATGAAACCCCGCCTGGGCGAGATCATCGGTCAGTTGATCCTGATCGACGCGCATCTCTGGTTCATTGTGGATATAAGTTTCAAACAAGTACATGAGTACGTCGAACATGGCTTGCCCTCCTTATTCGGACATAGCCGCCGGGTACAGCTGCGATCCACCCTGCTAACTCCAGCTCGAGTAACTTGATTACTACCACTGGCACAGGTTGGCCGGCACGTTCAGCGACGACGTCAACAGGTGTCACCTCATCTCCTACGTTAGCCAACACATCGGCAAATGGCAATTCAACTTCAGCCTGCGACGCACAAATAGTTGTATTTTCGTTCAGTGGCAACCACTGAAGGCCGCTTCCCAGCAATTCGGCGATATCTTTCGGCCCAGTCACCAGATGCGCGCCCTGTTGGATCAGCCAGTGCGTGCCTTCGCTCATCGGGTTCCCTAACGGCCCCGGCAAGGCGAATACCTCACGCCCTTGCTCCAGCGCATAGCGAGCCGTCACCAGGGTACCGCTGCGCAACGAGGCTTCTATGACCAGCACACCCTGGCTCAGCCCGCTGATAATGCGGTTGCGGCGCGGAAAATGGTCAGCCAGGGGCAAATCGGTGACCAAATGATCTGAAATCACCGCACCGCCCTGCTCGACTATCTGCTCTGCGAGCCTGTGGTGCCGCCGCGGGTAGACATTGGCCAGCCCGCAGCCCAACACCGCTATCGTGCAACCCCCGGCCGCCAGCGCTGCGCGATGGCAAATGCCGTCGATGCCGATCGCCAAACCGCTGGTGATGGTGAAACCGCAACGCGCCAATTCCTCGGCGAAATGGTTAGCCCAGCGCTCGCCGTAGTGGCTGAACTGCCGGCTGCCAACCATGGCAAGTTGCGGGCGCAACAGCGCCTGAGGATCTCCATCGATCAGCAGGAACAGCGGCGCATCGTCGATCTGAGCCAGGCATTCGGGATAGCCGGCCGCTGCATAGTTCAGCATACGGTGCGCCGGCACTTCCAGCCAACGCAAGGTGGCCGCCAGATAACCGGGATCCGTCTGGTTGAACTGTGCCCGCTGCCTTTCGTTCAATCCCAGTTCACGCAGCGCGCGATTGGGTTCGCCCCCCATTTGCGATAACTGCTGCACGATCCGGCTGGCCGTCGGGGTTTGTAGCCCCGTAACCCCCCGCATCCGTAAAGCGATCTCTTCCAGCCGCATCCTCTGTTCCCTCAGCAAAAACGGTGGTATTACCAATCTGAGCAATTGGTGCGCAATGCTGTCAATCAGGTCGGGAAATGTCTAGAATAGAGGTTAAACCTCGTTCATTACTCGGATACAGATCTAAAGATATATGTCAGTCTTGCAGGTATTACATTTCCCAGACGAGCGTCTGCGCAAAGTCGCGGCGCCGGTAAAAGAAGTCAATGCAGATATCCAGCGCATCGTGGATGATATGTTTGAAACCATGTACGCAGAGGAAGGCATTGGCCTGGCTGCGACTCAGGTGGATATCCATCAGCGCATTATCGTGATCGACGTCTCCGAGAATCGCGATCAGCGCCTGGTGCTGATCAACCCGGAGCTGCTGGAAAAAAGCGGCGAAACCGGCATCGAGGAAGGCTGTCTTTCCATTCCAGAGCAGCGTGCGTTAGTGCCGCGCGCCGCGCAGGTGAAGATCCGCGCGCTGGATCGCGAAGGCAAACCTTTCGAGCTGGAAGCGGACGATCTGCTGGCGATCTGCATCCAGCACGAGATGGATCACCTGATGGGCAAGCTGTTCGTCGATTACCTGTCGCCGCTCAAGCGCCAGCGTATTCGTCAGAAACTGGAAAAAATGGCCAAGCTCCAAGCCCGCGCCTAACCGATCAGGAAATCAACGTGTCTGACTCTTTACGGATTATTTTCGCCGGAACACCAGACTTCGCAGCGCGTCATCTTGACGCGCTGTTGTCATCTGAGCACCAGATTGTCGGCGTATTTACCCAGCCCGACCGCCCGGCAGGCCGCGGCAACAAGCTGACGCCAAGCCCGGTCAAAGCGCTGGCTGAACAACACCAACTGCCGGTATTTCAGCCCAAATCGCTGCGCCCAGAAGAGAACCAGCGCCTGGTGGCCGATCTTAACGCCGACGTGATGGTGGTTGTTGCCTACGGGCTGATCCTGCCACAAGCGGTGCTGGATATGCCGCGCCTGGGCTGCATCAACGTACACGGTTCGCTGCTGCCTCGCTGGCGCGGCGCGGCACCGATCCAGCGTTCGCTCTGGGCCGGCGACAGCGAAACCGGCGTGACCATCATGCAGATGGACGCCGGCCTCGATACCGGCGACATGATGCACAAGATCGCCTGCCCGATTGAGAGCAGCGACACCAGCGCCAGTCTCTACGGCAAACTGGCCCAGCTCGGCCCGCAGGGCATGCTGACGACGCTGCGCCAAATGGCCGACGGCAGCGCCACCCGCGAAGTACAGGACGAAGCGTTGGTCACTTACGCCGAGAAGCTGAGCAAAGAAGAAGCTCGCCTGGACTGGAACCTGTCCGCTGCACAACTGGAGCGCTGCATCCGCGCCTTCAACCCTTGGCCGATCAGCTACTTCACCATCGACGATCAACCGGTAAAAGTCTGGCAGGCCAGCGTGCTGGCGCAAAGCGCCAACGCGGAGCCGGGCACCGTTGTCCATGCCGACAAGCAAGGCATTCAGGTGGCGACCGCCGACGGCATCCTCAATCTGATCCAGCTGCAGCCCGCCGGTAAGAAACCGATGTCGGCGCAGGACCTGTTAAATTCACGTCGTGAATGGTTTACCCCGGGTAACCGGCTGTAAGTCACCCCACTGCCCGGCCGTTCATCGCCGGGCCGTTATTTTCTTAATGCCGATCGTTATCAGCTTCAGCCTATGAAAAATAATTACAATCTCCGCAGCATCGCTGCCAAAGCCATCGGCCAGGTGCTGGATCAGGGGCAGTCGCTCAGCACTGTCCTGCCGGCGCTGCAAACCTCCATCAGCGACAAAGATCGCGGGTTGCTGCAGGAGCTGTGTTTCGGCACGTTACGCGTGCTGCCGCAGCTCGAATGGTGCATTCAGCAATTGATGGCCAAGCCGCTGACCGGTAAGCAGCGTACGCTGCACTACTTGCTGATGGTCGGCCTGTATCAGCTGCTGTATACCCGCATCCCGGCGCACGCCGTGCTGGCAGAAACCGTGGAAGGTGCGGTAGCGCTGAAACGCCCGCAGTTAAAAGGCCTGATTAACGGCGTCTTGCGCCAATTTCAACGCCAGCAGGAAGAGCTGTTGCAACGCGCCGCCAACAATGACAGCCGCTATCTGCATCCCAGCTGGTTACTGAAACGCATTCAACAGGCTTATCCCGCCAACTGGGAACAGATCGTCGACGCGAATAACCAGAAGCCGCCGATGTGGCTGCGCGTCAACCGCCTGCATCACACCCGTGACGCTTATCTGCAGCTGCTGAACGACGCCGGCATCGCCGCGGAAACTCATGCAGACTATGCCGATGCAGTGCGTTTGCTGGCGCCTTGCGCCGTGACCGATCTGCCAGGGTTCGCCGAAGGCTGGGTCACCGTGCAAGATGCCTCAGCCCAGGGGTGTGTCGATCTGTTGGATCCGCAAGACGGCGAACAGATCCTCGATCTGTGCGCCGCACCCGGCGGCAAAACCACGCATATTTTGGAAGCGGCGCCGAAAGCACACGTCATGGCGGTCGATATCGACGAACAGCGCCTGGCGCGAGTCAAAGAGAACCTGCAGCGTCTGCGTTTGCACGCAGAGGTTAAACTGGGCGATGGCCGCACTCCGCAGCAGTGGTGCGGGGACAAGCAGTTCGACCGCATCCTGCTGGACGCGCCTTGTTCCGCCACCGGTGTGATCCGCCGTCATCCCGACATCAAATGGCTGCGCCGCGATCGCGACATCGCCGAACTCGCCGCACTGCAGGCAGAAATTCTGGAAGCCGTCTGGCCGCATCTAAAATCAGGCGGAGTGATGGTTTACGCCACCTGTTCTATCCTGCCGGATGAAAACAGCAACCAGATCGCCGCGTTCTTGCAACGCCACGCCGATGCCAAGCTGGTTGAAACCGGTGATGCGCAGCGGCCAGGGCGACAGAATATCCCGCATCCCGAGGACGGTGATGGCTTCTTTTACGCTAAGCTGATTAAAATGTAATGCTTCAGGGCGTGCGTGCGCGCCCTAAGTCTTTCAGTGTGAAGCAGAGAACACGATGAAAATAATTATTCTTGGTGCCGGTCAGGTTGGCGGGACGCTGGCGGAAAACCTGGTGGGTGAAAACAACGATATCACCGTCGTCGATACCGATTCCGGCCGCTTGCGTCAGCTGCAGGATAAATTCGATTTGCGGGTGGTTCAGGGGCATGGTTCCCACCCTCGGGTGCTGCGCGAAGCCGGCGCAGAAGACGCCGACATGCTGGTCGCCGTCACCAACTCCGACGAAACCAACATGATCGCCTGCCAGGTCGCCTATTCTCTGTTTAATACCCCTAACCGTATCGCCCGTATCCGCGCGCCGGAATACATCCGCGAGTCGGAGAAACTGTTCCTGCCGGAAGCGGTGCCAATCGACCATCTGATTTCGCCGGAGCAGCTGGTCATCGACTATATCTACAAGCTGATTGAATACCCTGGCGCGCTGCAGGTGGTCAACTTTGCCGAAGGCAAGGTCAGCATCGCCGCGGTTAAAGCCTATTACGGCGGCCCGCTGGTCGGCAATGCGCTCTCTTCAATGCGCGAGCACATGCCGCATATCGATACCCGCGTCGCCGCCATATTCCGCCAGGATCGTCCGATCCGTCCGCAGGGCTCGACCATCATCGAAGCCGGCGATGAAGTGTTCTTCGTCGCCGCCTCACAGCATATCCGCGCGGTGATGAGCGAACTGCAGCGGCTGGAAAAACCCTATAAGCGCATCATGATCGTCGGCGGCGGCAACGTCGGCGCCGGCCTGGCCGCCAAGCTGGAAAAAGACTACAACGTCAAACTGATCGAGCGGAATCAGCAACGCGCCGCCGAACTGGCCGAACAGCTGCACGACACCATTGTATTCTACGGCGATGCCTCCGATCAGGAGCTGTTGGCCGAAGAGCACGTCGAGCAGGTGGATGTTTTCATCGCCATCACCAACGACGATGAGGCCAACATCATGTCCGCCATGCTGGCCAAGCGCATGGGCGCCAAGAAGGTGATGGTATTGATCCAGCGCCGCGCCTATGTCGATCTGGTGCAAGGCAGCGTGATCGATATTGCCATTTCCCCGCAGCAGGCAACCATCTCCGCGCTGCTTGGGCATGTGCGCAAAGCGGATATCGTCAGCGTCTCGTCACTGCGCCGCGGCGTGGCAGAAGCGATCGAAGCGATTGCCCACGGCGATGAAAGCACATCTAAAGTGGTCGGCCGCATCGTGGAAGACATCAAGCTGCCACCGGGTACCACCATCGGTGCGATCGTGCGTGGCGACGACGTGATCATCGCCAACGGCAACAGCAAAATCGAACAGGGCGATCACGTCATCATGTTTATTACCGACAAGAAATTCGTGCCGGACGTTGAACGCTTGTTCCAACCGAGCCCGTTCTTCTTGTAGAACGAATTTATTAGGCGATGGTCTATAATTGCGTAGTTGTTCTCTGCCTTGGGAGGAGATAAAACTTCTCTCCATTTGTGGCAAAGGGAAATTGCTTTGTTAAACTTGAGTTATTAATTCTGCAAGGGGTGCGTTCTATGAGTATGTTGAAAGAGTTTCGCGAATTTGCCATGCGCGGCAACGTGGTCGATCTGGCCGTCGGTGTGATTATCGGTGCTGCATTCGGCAAGATTGTTTCGTCCTTCGTGGCCGATATCATCATGCCACCGTTGGGCTTACTGATTGGCGGCGTCGATTTTAAACAGTTCCATCTGGTGTTACGTGAAGCTCAGGGCGCCGTACCGGCGGTGGTAATGAACTATGGTTCATTCATCCAGACCGTATTTGACTTTGTGATTGTCGCCTTCGCTATCTTCCTGGCGATTAAACTGATGAACAAGATGCGCCGCAAGCAGGAAGAAGCGCCAGCAGCGCCGCCAGAACCAACCGCAGAAGAGAAACTGCTGACGGAAATCCGTGATTTGCTGAGCCAGCAACAGCAGCCAAAGCTGTAAAACAGCATTAAGTTACGCCAATAAAAAGCCACCGATGAAGGTGGCTTTTTTAATGCCTTAAAACCAGAAAGCCAGTGGTAAATTATCGTTTGATAGTTTGCCACTGGCCTCCCAGTTACCGCCTTTGTTGTGTTTTTCTTTACGCCGATAGCTGCCTTTGCCTTTCACATTCTTTTCCACTCGTTGGCGGAATAGCGGGTCATGCAGCAGCGCCTCAATGGCGTTATCTTGAATCTGGCCTTTAGTGTGACGATATTTCGTCATGATAATGCTCCTGTAAAAGGTAGGGTAATAAAACGAGCCGATAATACTGCCGGCAATATAAAAATTAAAGTGTCGTCAGCAATCTTTTTTGCCTTTATCATCGCTGGCACCCTGTTCCAAGGCTTCCAGAATAGAACAATAGTTGCTGGTATGGGCAGTGCCGCAGCAGGCGTCACTCAGGCGTTTCAACGATTCGCGCATGCGAGTCAGCTCCGCCAACTTGCTTTCCACTTCGCTCAGTCGCGCATCGACGATCGACTTCGATTCCTGGCAGGTATGATGTTCAGGATCAACCCGGATCGACAGCAGTTCGGCGATCGTTTCCAGAGTAAAGCCCAACTGTTTGGCATAGCGAATAAAACGCAGCCGCTGCAGGTCCTGCTCCGTATACAGCCGATAACCGCCTTCGGTGCGGACATTGTGATCCATCATGCCTTGCTTTTCATAGTAACGCACGGTATCCGGCGTCACTTCGGCGAGCTTGGCCAACTGACCTATCTTGAACATTACCGCTCCTCTCGGGTGAACTTGCCATCAAGCGCGCGCTGATATTCGCCATGCAAGAAATCGGTGCTCATCCCAGCCTGACGCAGCCGGTGCTCCAGCAGTGCCATGCGCTTGCTGAGATCGACATAGTCCGGATGTTCGCTATTAATCTCTTGCAGCAAGCGGGCAACGGTCAACGCCTCTTTACGATCTTCCAGCGCCGGCGGCAGGTAACCGGCATTTTTCAGCAAACGGTAACCGGCGCGTAGCTCGGGCGGCACCGCGCTGTCATCTTCCAGCGCCAGCGGCTGCCCCTGGCCAGGCAGGTTGTCGAACTCGCCTTTATCCTGAGCATCAAGGATATGACGCTCCGCCCATTGATCAAGCAACCCCATGACAGACAGCCTCGGTTAGCCTAATGAATAAGCCTTAGCATAGCGGATAGGGGCGGGGATCTTAAGCACTGCAGGGGAATTGCGCACATTTGGCTGGATTTGGACGTAAAAAAACCGGGCAAGCCCGGTTTTTTTACGCGTCTACAGATTACTCTGCAGTTGCTACTTCTGCTTGAGACTCAGCACGATCAACCAGCTCGATGTATGCCATCGGCGCGTTGTCGCCTGCGCGGAAGCCACACTTCAGAATGCGAGTGTAACCACCGGCACGGCTCGCGAAACGCGGGCCCAGCTCGTTAAACAGTTTTGCCACGATCTCGTTATCACGAGTACGGGCGAATGCCAGACGACGATTAGCTACGCTGTCGGTCTTGGCAAGAGTAATCAGCGGCTCAACAACGCGACGCAGCTCTTTTGCTTTTGGCAGGGTCGTCTTGATGATCTCATGACGAACCAAAGAGCCGGCCATGTTACGGAACATAGCCTGGCGATGGCTGCTGTTACGGTTCAGTTGACGACCACTCTTACGATGGCGCATGACCTTATCCTTCTCAGTAAAACCTTAACCTGTGATCCGGTTACTCGTCAGCAATGCTTGCCGGCGGCCAGTTTTCCAGGCGCATGCCCAGAGACAGACCACGTGAGGCCAGCACGTCTTTAATCTCGGTAAGAGATTTTTTACCCAGGTTTGGCGTTTTCAGCAACTCAACCTCGGTACGCTGTACCAGATCACCGATGTAGTGGATAGCTTCTGCCTTGAGGCAGTTAGCAGAGCGGACAGTCAATTCCAGATCGTCAACAGGGCGCAGCAAGATCGGATCGAATTCCGGTTTCTCTTCTTTAACTTCCGGCTGACGCACATCACGCAGGTCAACGAAAGCTTCAAGTTGTTCAGCCAGAATGGTGGCCGCACGGCGGATCGCCTCTTCAGGATCGATCGTGCCATTGGTCTCCATTTCGATGACCAGCTTATCCAAGTCAGTACGCTGTTCTACACGCGCAGCTTCAACATTGTAGGCGATACGCTCTACAGGGCTGTAGCAGGCGTCAACCAACAGACGACCGATTGGGCGCTCATCTTCTTCCGAATGAATTCGGGCAGAAGCCGGCACATAACCGCGACCGCGCTGAACTTTGATACGCATGCTGATAGCCGCGTTCTCATCAGTCAGGTGGCAAATCACGTGCTGAGGCTTGACGATTTCGACATCACCATCATGGGTGATGTCGGCAGCGGTCACAGGGCCAATGCCAGATTTATTCAGGGTAAGAATAACTTCGTCTTTGCCTTGAACTCTCACCGCCAGCCCTTTCAGGTTGAGCAGGATCTCCAGGATATCTTCCTGTACGCCTTCTTTGGTGCTGTACTCATGCAGTACACCATCAATCTCAACCTCGGTCACCGCGCAACCCGGCATAGATGAAAGCAGAATACGGCGCAGTGCGTTGCCAAGAGTATGGCCAAAGCCACGCTCTAAAGGCTCAAGGGTCACCTTGGCGTGCGTCGAACTGACTTGCTCGATATCTACCAGGCGCGGTTTTAGAAACTCTGTCACAGAACCCTGCATTGTGTCCTCTCTTTGGTACTAAGCTTTACTTGGAGTAAAGCTCGACGATCAGGTGTTCGTTAATGTCCGCAGACAGATCGGTACGTTCAGGCATACGCTTGAACACGCCTTCCATCTTAGCAGCATCAACTTCCAGCCAAGTCGGCTTTTCACGCTGCTCAGCCAGCTCCAGAGAAGCTTTAACACGAGACTGCTTTTTAGCTTTCTCGCGGATGCTGACTACGTCATTCGGAGATACCTGATAAGAAGCGATGTTAACAACGCGACCGTTTACCATAACTGCTTTGTGGCTAACCAGCTGACGTGACTCTGCACGAGTAGCGCCGAAGCCCATACGGTAAACAACGTTGTCCAGACGACCTTCCAGCAGCTGCAACAGGTTTTCACCGGTGTTGCCCTTCAGGCGGGTTGCTTCTTTGTAATAGTTGCGGAATTGACGCTCCAGAATGCCGTACATACGACGAACTTTCTGCTTCTCACGCAACTGAACACCGTAATCAGACAGACGCGGTTTACGCGCACCATGCTGACCAGGTGCTTGTTCAATTTTACACTTGGAATCGATCGCGCGAACGCCAGACTTAAGGAACAGGTCTGTGCCCTCACGACGGCTCAGCTTGAGCTTAGGACCCAAATATCTTGCCATTTTCTTTCTCCAACAATCCTAAAAGCTGCGTTACACGCGGCGCTTTTTCGGCGGACGACAACCGTTATGAGGGATCGGAGTCACATCAGTAATGTTAGTGATGCGGAAACCAGCCGCGTTCAGAGCGCGGATAGTAGACTCACGACCAGGACCAGGTCCTTTAACCATAACTTCCAGGTTCTTGATACCGTATTCTTTCACTGCGTCAGCACAACGTTCTGCTGCAACCTGTGCTGCGAACGGAGTGGACTTACGAGAACCACGGAAACCGGAACCACCGGCTGTTGCCCAACCCAAAGCATTACCCTGACGATCAGTGATGGTAACGATGGTGTTGTTGAAAGAAGCATGGATATGAGCCACGCCGTCAGAGACTTGCTTTCTTACACGCTTACGTGTACGAACAGGTGCCTTTGCCATTATTCAATAACCCCGATTATTTCTTGATCGGCTTGCGCGGACCCTTACGGGTACGAGCGTTGGTCTTGGTGCGCTGACCGCGTACCGGCAGACCACGACGATGACGCAAACCACGATAGCAACCAAGGTCCATAAGACGCTTGATGCTCAGGGTAATTTCACGACGCAAATCACCCTCAACGGTGTATTTGGCAACTGCATCACGAAGCTTTTCGATTTGCTCTTCAGACAGCTCACTGATCTTAACATTTTCAGCAATACCCGTAGATGCACAGATAGCCTGTGAACGGGTTTTACCGATACCGAAGATCGACGTTAAGGCGATAACGGTATGTTTATGATCAGGAATGTTAATGCCTGCTATACGGGCCACTATGCACTCCTACTATTTTATACAGCAACACCATTCTGAAAAGCCCGTTTTCAGGATACTCAAATAATGTTGCAGTGCGACATACAAAAGATTGGCTGGCTAATCTAGCCAGCTCAACCCAACTTTGCAAGAAAAATATGCGAGATAATCAGCCTTGACGCTGTTTATGCTTCGGCTCGGCGCTGCAAATCACACGAACGACACCGTTACGCTTAACGATTTTGCAGTTACGACATAATTTCTTGACGGAAGCACGAACTTTCATTTTTACTCTCCGTAACTTCTCAAACGAATCTGACTAGCGGTTATAGCCTTTCAGATTTGCTTTCTTCAATGCAGACTCGTACTGACTTGACATCATCAGAGTTTGCACTTGAGCCATAAAGTCCATGATGACGACAACCACGATCAGTAGCGAGGTACCACCAAAGTAGAATGGTACTTTCATTGCATCACGCATGAACTCCGGGATCAGGCAGATGAAAGTAATGTACATCGCGCCCACCAGGGTTAAACGCGTCATTACTTTATCGATATACTTCGCCGTTTGCTCTCCCGGACGAATTCCTGGTACGAAGGCACCGGACTTCTTCAGGTTATCTGCTGTCTCACGCGGGTTGAAAACCAACGCCGTGTAGAAGAAACAGAAGAAGATGATTGCAGACGCATAGAGTAACACATAAAGCGGTTGCCCTGGCTGCAAATACAGCGAAATCGTAGTCAGCCAGTTCCAACCGGTACCGCCCCCAAACCATGATGCAATCGTGGCCGGGAACAGAATAATGCTGGAAGCGAAAATCGCCGGGATAACACCCGCCATGTTCACTTTCAACGGTAAGTGTGTACTCTGTGCTGCATAAACACGACGACCTTGTTGACGCTTCGCATAGTTAACGACGATACGACGTTGACCACGCTCGATGAAAACAACGAAGAAGGTTACTGCAAACACCAATACTGCAACCAACAGCAGCAGGAGGAAGTGCAGGTCGCCTTGCCGCGCTTGCTCAATAGTATGGGCCACTGCCGGCGGGAGCCCCGCTACAATACCCGCGAAGATAATGATCGAGATACCGTTGCCGATACCGCGCTCAGTAATCTGCTCACCCAGCCACATCAGGAACATTGTCCCGGTTACCAGGCTCACAACCGCAGTAAAGTAGAATGCAAAGCCTGGGTTTAACACCAGGCCCTGCATACCAGGCATATTCGGCAGACCGGTAGCAATACCGATCGACTGGAATATGGCCAATACCAGCGTACCGTAGCGGGTGTACTGGCTAATCTTGCGACGGCCAGCCTCCCCTTCTTTCTTGATTTCCGCCAACGCTGGATGAACCACCGTCAGCAGCTGGATAATGATCGACGCCGAGATATACGGCATGATCCCCAGAGCAAAGATAGAAGCACGGCTGAGGGCACCACCAGAGAACATGTTAAACATTTCAATGATAGTGCCTCTCTGCTGCTCAAGCAATTTGGCAAGCACAGTGGCATCGATACCAGGAATCGGAATGAAAGAGCCGATGCGGAAGACAATCAGCGCGCCGATGACAAACAAAAGTCTGCGCTTCAGCTCGCCGAGCCCGCCTTTAGCACTTTGAAAATCTAATCCTGGTTGCTTAGCCATCTGCTACTTATTCCTCAATTTTACCGCCAGCAGCCTCGATAGCAGCACGAGCGCCTTTGGTGACACGCAGACCACGCAGGGTTACCGGACGAGCGACTTCGCCAGAAAGTACAACTTTCGCGAATTCGATCTGGACACCAACTACGTTAGCGGCTTTCAGCGCGTTCAGGTCGATAACATCGCCTTCAACCAGAGCCAGTTCAGACAGACGAACTTCTGCCGTGATCATCGCTTTGCGTGAAGTGAAGCCGAATTTCGGCAGACGACGGTACAGAGGCATCTGACCACCTTCGAAACCACGACGTACGCCACCGCCAGAACGAGACTTCTGACCTTTGTGACCACGGCCGCCGGTTTTACCCAGGCCAGAACCAATACCACGACCTACACGCTTAGGCGCATGCTTGGCACCTTCAGCCGGAGACAGAGTATTTAAACGCATCTGTTACTCCTCAACTTTAACCATGTAGGAAACCAGGTTGACCATACCGCGAACAGCAGGAGTATCCTCGCGCTCTACGGTGTGACCAATACGACGCAGACCCAGACCGAGCAGAGTAGCTTTATGCTTCGGCAGACGGCCAATTGAGCTGCGAGTTTGTGTAACTTTAATAGTCTTAGCCATGGTCAATTACCCCAGAATGTCGGCAACGGATTTACCACGCTTAGCAGCGACCATTTCAGGAGACTTCATATTCGCCAGAGCGTCGATAGTTGCACGAACCACGTTGATCGGGTTGGTGGAACCATAAGCTTTAGCCAATACGTTGTGCACCCCAGCAACTTCGAGAACGGCGCGCATTGCACCGCCCGCGATGATACCGGTACCTTCATGAGCAGGCTGCATGAACACGCGAGAACCCGTGTGAGCGCCCTTAACAGGGTGCTGCAGGGTGCCGCTGTTCAGCGCGACGTTCATCATGTTGCGACGGGCTTTTTCCATCGCTTTCTGGATCGCTGCTGGAACTTCGCGTGCTTTGCCGTAGCCAAAACCAACGCGACCGTTACCATCACCAACTACAGTCAGTGCGGTAAAGCTGAAAATACGGCCACCTTTTACGGTTTTAGATACGCGGTTTACCGCGATCAGCTTTTCCTGCAGTTCGCCAGCTTGTTTTTCGATGTGAGCCATCTTAAACCTCTTCCTTAGAACTGAAGGCCAGCTTCACGGGCAGCATCTGCCAGTGCCTGGACTCGACCATGATATTGGAAACCGGAACGGTCAAAGGATACTTTCGCAATCCCTTTTTCCAACGCGCGCTCAGCCAGAGCTTTACCTACGGCTGCTGCTGCGTCTTTGTTACCGGAATACTTCAGTTGCTCCGCGATAGCTTTTTCTAAAGTAGAAGCGGCTACCAGTACTTCAGAACCGTTTGGAGCAATCACCTGTGCGTAAATGTGACGCGGGGTACGATGTACCACCAGGCGGGTTGCACCCAGCTCTTGGAGCTTGCGGCGTGCGCGGGTCGCACGACGGATACGAGCAGATTTCTTATCCATAGTGTTACCTTACTTCTTCTTAGCCTCTTTGGTACGCACGACTTCGTCGGCGTAACGAACACCCTTGCCTTTGTAAGGCTCAGGACGACGGTAAGCGCGCAGATCTGCTGCTACCTGGCCAATTACCTGCTTATCAGCGCCTTTCAGCACGATTTCAGTTTGGCTTGGGCATTCAGCAGTGATACCTGCCGGCAGCTGGTGATCGATAGGGTGAGAGAAGCCCAGGGCCAAATTCACCACGTTGCCTTTAACGGCAGCACGATAACCAACACCTACCAGTTGAAGCTTCTTGGTGAAGCCTTCGGTAACACCAACAACCATTGCGTTCAGCAGAGCGCGCGTGGTACCCGCTTGGGCCCATGCGTTAGCAAAACCTTCGCGCGGAGCGAAAGTCAGTGCGTTAGCTTCTTGCTTCACTTCAACGGCGTCGTGGATAGTACGAGTCAACTCGCCGTTTTTACCCTTAATCGAAATAACCTGACCGTTGAGTTTTACCTCTACGCCGGCAGGAATGACGACGGGTGCTTTTGCAACACGAGACATTCTTTCCTCCCGAATTAAGCTACGTAGCAGATAATCTCGCCACCCAGACCAGCCTGGCGAGCTGCACGATCGGTCATAACACCTTTAGAGGTAGAAACAACAGCGATACCCAAACCGGCCATAACTTTTGGCAGCTCATCTTTTTTCTTGTAGATGCGCAGACCTGGACGGCTGATACGTTGAATGCTTTCTACCACAGCTTTGCCCTGGAAGTACTTCAGTACCAGTTCCAGAACAGGCTTGGCGTCGCCTTCGATTTTGAAATCTTCAATAAAACCTTCTTCCTTCAGCACGTTGGCAATTGCCACTTTCAGCTTGGAGGAAGGCATGGTGACCGCAACTTTGTTCGCGGCTTGACCGTTACGGATACGGGTCAGCATATCCGCGATCGGATCTTGCATGCTCATCTGTCTTTACTCCCGTGATTCAATTGGTAATTACCAGCTAGCCTTTTTCAAGCCTGGTACTTCACCGCGCATAGCGGCTTCACGAAGCTTAATACGGCTCAACCCGAATTTGCCCACATAACCATGTGGACGGCCAGTTTGGCGGCAGCGTTTACGCTGACGAGACGGGCTGGAATCACGCGGCAGAGTTTGCAGCTTGAGAACGGCATTCCAACGATCTTCATCGGATGCGTTCACATCAGAGATAATAGCTTTCAGTTCAGCGCGTTTTGCAAAGAACTTGTCAGCTAATTTCACGCGCTTGACTTCGCGTGCTTTCATTGATTGCTTAGCCATCAGTAACCCTGCCTTACTTGCGGAACGGGAAGTTAAAAGCAGCCAGCAGCGCGCGGCCTTCATCATCAGATTTCGCAGTAGTGGTAATGGTAATATCCAAACCACGAACGCGATCGACTTTGTCGTAGTCGATTTCTGGGAAGATGATTTGCTCACGCACGCCCATGCTGTAGTTGCCACGGCCATCGAATGACTTGGCGGACAGGCCACGGAAGTCACGGATACGTGGAACAGCAATGGAGATCAGACGCTCAAAGAACTCCCACATGCGTTCGCCACGCAGAGTTACTTTACAGCCGATCGGATAGCCCTGACGGATTTTGAAGCCTGCAACAGATTTGCGGGCTTTGGTGATCAACGGTTTTTGACCGGAGATGGCTGCCAGGTCCGCTGCGGCGTTATCCAGCAGTTTCTTGTCAGCAATCGCTTCACCAACACCCATGTTCAGGGTGATCTTCTCGACCCGAGGGACTTGCATGACAGAGTTGTAATCAAACTGAGACATCAGTTGTTTGACTACCTCGTCTTTGTAGTAATCATGCAGTTTCGCCATCGTATTACTCCAAATTACTTGATAGTTTCGCTGTTAGACTTGAAGAAACGGACTTTTTTGCCGTCTTCGAATCTAAAGCCTACACGGTCAGCCTTGCCGGTAGCCGCGTTGAAGATAGCAATGTTAGAAACCTGAATTGCAGCTTCTTTCTCAACAATGCCGCCTGGTTGGTTCAGAGCCGGAACCGGCTTCTGGTGTTTCTTAACCAGGTTGATGCCTTCAACAATGACCTTGCCAGCAGACAGGACATTTTTTACTTTACCGCGCTTACCTTTGTCTTTCCCGGTAATCACGATAACTTCGTCATCACGACGGATCTTCGCTGCCATGTTCGCTCCTTAGAGTACTTCTGGTGCCAGAGAGATAATTTTCATGAACTTCTCATTACGCAGTTCACGAGTTACCGGCCCAAAAATACGCGTACCGATTGGCTGCTCGCTGTTATTGTTCAAAATAACGCATGCATTGCCATCGAAGCGAATGACAGAACCGTCCGGGCGACGTACACCCTTCTTGGTGCGCACCACTACCGCCTTCAGAACATCGCCTTTCTTCACCTTACCGCGAGGAATTGCTTCCTTGATGGTAATTTTGATGATGTCGCCGACGCCTGCGTAGCGACGGTGCGAGCCACCTAGAACCTTGATACACATTACGCGACGTGCACCGGAGTTGTCGGCGACGTTCAGCATAGTCTGTTCTTGGATCATTTTAGTGCTCCGCTAATGTCAACTACTACTTTAAAGACCCAAGTAAAAATTAGGCCGTTGAAAAGCCCCATAACCGAGGGCGCAGCATTATAACACCGCTTACTTGGTATGGGTAGAAAAAATAAACGGCTCATTTTCTGAGCCGTTTATTAAGTGAGAGCCAGCTACTCTATTACAGAATCGCTTTCTCTACAACGCGAACCAACGTCCAGGACTTGGTCTTGGACAGTGGGCGGCATTCGCGGATTTCCACCACGTCGCCGGTACCACATTCGTTGTTCTCGTCATGTACGTGCAGCTTGGTCGTACGTTTGATGAATTTCCCGTAGATCGGGTGCTTCACAGTACGCTCGATAGCAACAACGATGGATTTCTCCATTTTATCGCTAACAACACGACCCTGCAGGGTACGGATAACTTCAGTCATTTACACACCCGCCTTTTGAGTCAGTAAAGTCTTAACGCGTGCGACGTCACGACGCACTTGTTTCAACAGGTGAGTTTGTTGCAGCTGGCCACTGGCCGCCTGCATGCGCAAGTTGAATTGCTCACGCAGCAGGTTGAGCAGCTCGGCATTCAGCTCTTCAACGCTTTTTTCACGCAGCTCTTGTGCTTTCATTACATCACCGTCTTAGTTACAAAGGTGGTTTTGATCGGCAGTTTCGCTGCTGCCAGTTTGAATGCCTCGCGGGCAACCTCTTCTGGCACGCCGTCCATTTCGTACAGGACCTTACCAGGCTGGATCAGGGCAACCCAATACTCCACGTTACCCTTACCTTTACCCATACGCACTTCCAGCGGCTTCTCGGTGATCGGTTTGTCCGGGAATACACGGATCCAGATCTTGCCTTGACGCTTAACTGCACGAGTCATTGCACGACGAGCTGCTTCGATTTGACGAGCAGTCAGACGGCCACGGCCAACAGCTTTCAGACCGAAAGTGCCGAAGCTAACATCCGTACCTTGCGCCAGACCACGGTTGCGGCCCTTGTGCACCTTACGGAATTTTGTACGCTTTGGTTGTAACATCAGCGACTCTCCTTACTTGCGGCCTTTACGCTGCTGCTTTTTAGGTTGAGCAGCCGGTTCCGGTTGTTCAACTGCAGCCATACCACCCAGGATCTCACCTTTGAAGATCCATACCTTAACGCCGATTACACCATAAGTGGTGTGCGCTTCAGATGTGTTGTAGTCGATGTCCGCACGCAGAGTGTGCAATGGAACACGACCTTCGCGGTACCATTCGGTACGTGCGATTTCGGCGCCGCCAAGACGGCCGCTTACTTCAACTTTGATACCTTTAGCGCCAAGACGCATTGCGTTCTGTACTGCACGCTTCATAGCACGACGGAACATAACGCGACGTTCCAGCTGAGAAGTGATGCTGTCAGCAACCAATTTAGCGTCGAGTTCCGGTTTACGGACTTCGGCGATGTTGATCTGTGCAGGAACGCCAGCGATGTCCGCTACGACCTTGCGCAGTTTTTCGACGTCTTCACCTTTCTTGCCGATAACGATGCCTGGGCGAGCAGTGTGAATGGTCACACGGATGCTCTTCGCAGGACGCTCGATAACGATGCGAGAAACGGAAGCTTTCGACAGTTCCTTAGTCAGGAATTGACGAACTTTAAAGTCGCTGTCCAGGTTGTCAGCGAATTCTTTGGTATTCGCATACCAAGTAGAGTTCCAAGGTTTGACAATACCCAGGCGAATACCATTAGGATGTACTTTCTGACCCATTGCTAGTCTCCAGAGTCTCAGCGATCGGACACAACCACAGTAATGTGGCTGGTGCGCTTCAGGATGCGATCTGCACGACCTTTTGCACGCGGCATAATGCGCTTCATGCTTGGGCCTTCGTCTACGAAGATTTTCGTAACTTTCAGATCATCGATGTCAGCGCCATCGTTGTGTTCTGCGTTAGCAATGGCAGACTCCAGCACTTTCTTAACCAGACCAGCAGCTTTCTTGTTGGTGTAGGTCAGAGTTTCCAGAGCTTGCGACACTTTCTTACCGCGAATCAGGTCAGCAACAAGGCGAACCTTCTGAGCAGAAGAACGAGCGTGGCGATGTTTAGCGATAGTTTCCATCTCTTCCTCCTACCTTAGCGCTTTTTAGCTTTTTTATCAGCCGCATGGCCGCGATAAGTACGAGTCGGCGCGAATTCACCCAGTTTGTGACCGACCATTTCATCGGAAACGAACACTGGTACGTGCTGACGACCATTATGGACAGCGATGGTCAAACCGATCATGTTAGGAAAGATCGTTGAACGACGGGACCAAGTGCGCAAAGGCTTCTTGTCACCGCTTTCCACCGCTTTCTCTACCTTCTTCAGCAAGTGCAGGTCAATAAAAGGACCTTTCTTGAGAGAACGTGGCATGGCTTATCCTCTAATTATTTTTTGCTACGGCGACGTACGATGAACTTATCAGTACGCTTGTTGCTACGGGTCTTCTTACCTTTGGTCTGAACGCCCCACGGAGTTACCGGGTGCTTACCAAAATTACGACCTTCACCACCACCGTGCGGGTGATCTACCGGGTTCATCGCCGTACCGCGAACGGTAGGACGAACACCACGCCAACGTGCAGCACCTGCTTTACCCAGAACGCGAAGCATGTGTTCAGCGTTACCGACTTCACCCAGGGTGGCGCGGCAATCAGCTGGAACTTTACGCATTTCGCCGGAGCGCAGACGCAGAGTTACGTAGGAACCATCACGAGCAACGATCTGAACGTAGGCGCCAGCGGAGCGAGCCATCTGGCCGCCTTTACCTGGTTTCATTTCTACGTTGTGAACCGTTGAACCAACTGGAATGTTGCGCATCGGCAGGGTGTTACCCGCTTTGATTGCAGCATCAACGCCAGATTGAATCTGGTCACCAGCTTTCAGGCCTTTCGGCGCCAGGATGTAACGGCGTTCGCCGTCTTTGTACAGAACCAGCGCGATGTTCGCGGAACGGTTCGGATCGTACTCCAGACGCTCAACCACAGCAGGGATACCGTCTTTGTTGCGCTTGAAGTCAACCAGACGATAATGTTGCTTGTGGCCACCACCGATATGACGGGTGGTGATACGGCCATTGTTGTTACGACCACCGCTTTTGCTCAGTTTTTCCAGCAGCGGGGCATAAGGTTTACCCTTGTGCAGCTCAGGGTTAACCACTTTAACAACGTGGCGACGACCCGGAGATGTAGGTTTACATTTAACAATTGCCATTGTTCTTACTCCTCCGACTTACTCTGCGCCGCCGATGAAGTCCAGATTCTGGCCTTCTTTCAGGGTGACGTAAGCTTTTTTCCAGTCGCTACGACGACCAACACGCTGACCGTGACGCTTCACTTTCCCTTTAACTACCAGGGTGTTCACGTCTTTGACTTCGACTTCAAACAGTTTCTGCACTGCAGCTTTGATTTCTGCTTTGGTCGCGTCTTTGGCAACTTTGAGAACGATGGTGTTGCTTTTTTCCATCGCAGCGGATGCTTTTTCAGATACGTGCGGTGCACGCAGCACTTTCAGCAAACGTTCTTCACGGATCATGCCAGCATCTCCTCAACTTGCTTCACAGCATCAGCAGTCATAACCACTTTGTCGAAGGCGATCAGGCTAACCGGATCGATACCTGCTACATCGCGCACGTCAACCTTGTACAGGTTGCGAGCTGCCAGGAACAGATTCTCATCCAGTTCACCGGTCACGATCAGCACGTCTTCCAGAGCCATATCTTTCAGTTTCTGTGCCAGCAGCTTAGTTTTAGGCGCTTCTACAGAGAACTTCTCGACAACGATCAGACGATCTTGACGTACCAGTTCGGACAGGATGCTTTTCAGCGCGCCGCGGTACATCTTTTTGTTTACTTTCTGACTGTGGTCCTGTGGCTTAGCAGCAAAGGTCACGCCGCCTGAACGCCAGATCGGGCTCTTTACAGAACCTGAACGCGCACGGCCGGTGCCTTTCTGACGCCATGGCTTTTTGCCGGAACCAGTTACTTCAGCACGGGTCTTCTGAGCACGAGTACCTTGACGGGCACCTGCTGCATAAGCAACAACAACCTGGTGTACCAGCGCTTCGTTGAAATCACGACCGAAGGTAGTTTCGGAAACAGTCAGCGCGCTTTGCGCGTCTTTCAATACTAATTCCATTGCTATCCCCTTACGCCTTCACAGCTGGTTTAACGATCAGGTTGCCACCGGTTGCGCCCGGTACAGCACCCTTAACCAGCAGCAGGTTGCGCTCAGCGTCAACACGTACTACGTCCAGGCTTTGAACGGTTACGCGCTCATCACCCAGGTGGCCAGCCATTTTCTTGCCTTTGAACACTTTGCCCGGAGTCTGGTTCTGACCGATAGAACCCGGAACGCGGTGAGACAAGGAGTTACCGTGGGTAGCGTCTTGGGTACGGAAGTTCCAGCGCTTAACAGTGCCAGCAAAACCTTTACCTTTAGAAGTACCGGTAACATCGACTTTTTTAACGTCAGCGAAGATTTCTACGCTAATTTCCTGACCTGCAGCGAATTCTTGACCTTCTTCCAGGCGGAATTCCCACAGACCACGGCCAGCTTCAACGCCAGCTTTAGCGAAATGGCCCGCTTCCGGCTTGGTTACACGGTTAGCTTTTTTGCTACCAGTGGTAACCTGAACGGCACGGTAACCGTCGGTGTCCAGGCTTTTAACCTGAGTCACGCGGTTCGCTTCAATTTCAATTACGGTTACTGGGATAGAAACGCCATCTTCAGTGAAGATACGGGTCATACCCACTTTTTTACCGACTAAACCAATCATTGTTTCAACCTCTCAATCGCTCAATGACCTGATTAACCCAGGCTGATCTGCACGTCTACACCGGCAGCCAGATCCAGACGCATCAGAGCATCAACGGTTTTCTCGGTTGGCTCAACGATGTCAACCAGACGCTTGTGAGTGCGAATCTCGTACTGATCGCGCGCGTCTTTGTTGACGTGCGGAGAGATCAGAACGGTAAAGCGCTCTTTGCGAGTTGGCAGCGGGATCGGACCACGGACTTGCGCACCAGTGCGCTTTGCAGTCTCGACGATTTCCGCGGTTGATTGATCGATCAGACGATGATCAAACGCTTTCAGGCGGATACGGATTCTTTGGTTCTGCATGAGACCAGAGCTCCAATTATTTATAAACGTAAATAATTACTCCTCACACCCATTTCGATTGATGGGGGAGTGTAATCGTCAACATATAACCCCCATATCGGGAGTATTGTTCGAAAGGCAAAAAAGGCCTGCCAATCGACTGATTCGCTAAAATCAGGCTTACCAAGATTAGGTAAGCCCGCGCATTATACGCAAAATGGCCCAGGAAGCAAGCCGCAGTTGGAAATATGCTCAGGAAATCGTCATTTTTGCGCGTTCAGCGACGATCACGGGATGAAGGTGGCGATCAAGGTATGAATTATGCTTAGCGGGCAGCTCCCCTGCCCCACCGTAAAAACGGTCGCCGGCAGGAGAGGCGATGACGAACGGAAGGCAGGCTTACTCTTTGCGCTCTAAAATCTGGGCCTGGGCATAGTTTTGAATGCCGAGGCGAGCGATCAGATCCAGCTCGGTTTCCAGCCAGTCGATATGCTCTTCTTCATCGGCCAGAATGTCGATCATCAAATCACGGCTGACATAATCGTGAATCGAGTCGGCGTAGGCGATACCTTCGCGCAGGTTCTTGGCGCCCGCCAATTCCAGCGCCAGATCGGAACGCAGCATCTCTTCAATGTCTTCGCCGATGTTCAGCTTGCCGAGGTCTTGCAGATTAGGTATTCCTTCCAGGAACAGGATGCGCTCGATGTAGCGATCGGCATGTTTCATTTCGTCGATCGACTCGTGGTATTCCTTATCGTTGAGGCGCATTAAACCCCAATTCTTGAACATGCGGGCGTGCAGGAAATATTGATTGATGGCAACCAGCTCGTTGCCGAGCAGCTTGTTGAGGTGAGCAATGATCTTTTTATCGCCTTTCATAGGTAACTCCTCCTGGCCAGTTCTAAAAGTGTAGAACCTGTAAGCCAAGAGTCAAAAATAACCTTACCCTTTGTTAGGCAACTTCATGCATTGGGATGATAGTTCCGCGTTCCTCCACCATAATCTGTCTTGCCTGACGAATGCACTTTCCACAATCGGTACCAATCGGCACAAGTTCACGCAGCTGCTTCATGGTATGGGGGTTGTGCTGACGCACCGCATTACGGATCGCTTTGTCAGTCACCGCATTACACAGACATACATACATAGAGAGACTCACTTCTTAACCAATGCATTGAGTCTAAATAGGAATGGTTTTTATTTCAATTAAGATTTATACGAATTGCATAAAAAAAGGGCACCGAAGTGCCCTTTTTTGTGTCGAAAAATTATTCGCGATTAAGCGATAACTTTAGCAACAACACCAGCGCCTACAGTACGGCCGCCTTCACGGATTGCGAAACGCAGACCGTCGTCCATCGCGATTGGGTGAATCAGGGTTACAACCATGTTCACGTTGTCGCCTGGCATTACCATCTCTACGCCTTCTGGCAGTTCGATGGTACCGGTTACGTCAGTAGTACGGAAGTAGAACTGTGGACGGTAGCCTTTGAAGAATGGCGTGTGACGACCACCTTCATCTTTGCTCAGGATGTACACTTCAGATTCGAACTGGGTGTGCGGCTTGATGGAGCCTGGCTTAGCCAGTACCTGACCACGTTCGATTTCTTCACGTTTGATACCACGCAGCAGAACACCTACGTTCTCACCAGCACG
>NZ_JAAABD010000017.1:0-28863 GCF_009900725.1 Serratia sp. Z4 | reverse complement strand
ACGGCATACGCCGCCGAGCTCACGCTCTTCCCGTCCAGCGTCACCGTGGTCTTCAGGTTCGCACCCACCGCATGCGCCACATACGACGCACCGTAGGTGCCGTCACCGTTGTCGCTCCAGACCGCCGACTGCGAAGCCGCACCCGGCACGCTCACGCTGTCCGGGGTCAACAGTGCCGACTGACCCGTCACCGCGTTGCCCGCCGCATCCTTCAGCGTCACCGTGACATGCATGGTGTCACCCGACACGTAGCTCGCCTTGTCCAGCTGCACGGACGACTGTGCATCCTCGCCCACAACCACACCGCCGGCCGTGACGGCATACGCCGCCGAGCTCACGCTCTTCCCGTCCAGCGTCACCGTGGTCTTCAGGTTCGCACCCACCGCATGCGCCACATACGACGCACCGTAGGTGCCGTCACCGTTGTCGCTCCAGACCGCCGACTGCGAAGCCGCACCCGGCACGCTCACGCTGTCCGGGGTCAACAGTGCCGACTGACCCGTCACCGCGTTGCCCGCCGCATCCTTCAGCGTCACCGTGACATGCATGGTGTCACCCGACACGTAGCTCGCCTTGTCCAGCTGCACGGACGACTGTGCATCCTCGCCCACAACCACACCGCCGGCCGTGACGGCAACTTCCACTCTCAGCCCACCGATAGCACTGCCATTGTATTTCGGCACTACAGTGTATTTCCCTGCCGCATCCCCTTTGAGGGTCGCGACATATTCCCCTTTTTGTGCACTTTCGGTCACGGCGCTCAACGTCACACCCGCCACGCTACGAGCACGACTCTCCCCGCTGACAACAAATGCCAACTGTTCAGCCACGCCACTCAGGGCATCACCCGCCGCATTTTTCAGGGTTAACGTCAACGTCGTGCCGGACGGATCGCTCGCGACAATCGTATCCGGCGTTGCAGTAAAGGATGACTTTGCCGCATCCGGCGCCATATCATTGATGACTACGCGTGCTGGCGGAAGGGGCACCCCGCTCACGACAGGCGTGAGCACCAGCACCTCAGGAACAGTGCCGGCAACCACAGTCACCTCATAGATGCCCGCCTGAACCAGTTTCGGTTCCGATACGCTCGCATTCCCCCCTGAACGCTTTGCATACTCGGCATGGATAACCACATCCGAACGGGCAATATCTACCGCCTGACCTTGCGCATCCTTCAGCGACAACGTCAGCACTTGCGTACTTTTTCCATCTGCCGGCAATGTGCTCTCGGCTGGCGAGAGGCTGCTTTGACTTTCACTGATGACCGGTGCCTGCACCGTCACCTGCGTTTCACTCTGGTTCGACGCATTGCCTTGCTTATCCATTGCAATGCCGCTGACCGTATAGGTGTTGACACTGCCAGCCATCGACTGATAAACCGGCAGCACCACGGCATACTCCGCTGCACCTTCCTGCAGGATTTTTCCGCCGGCAGCCAGCAAGGTCGGTGCAGACCATTCGATATGCGACAAGCCATATTTGCTGTTGACCACCACGCCCAGTGACTTTTTCTCACCCGCATGACCGCTCACCGCCTCAACGGTGCGCAAGCTGACAACCTCTTTCTTACGGTACTCCAGTACGATGTTGTTGTTGCGATCGACCAAGTCATAACGGCTGCCCGCCAGACTGCGCAGTGATGCAACAGCACCCGGGTCAAGCTGTTGACGCCATGGCACCCCCAGCTGGTAACGCACTTCCACACCCACCCGGGCGCTGCTCTTACCGGATTGCCCCTGGCGATGCTCGGTGTTCAGCGTCAGCAATGGAAACGGGGTATAGTTCACTCCCGCCGTGACCGCACCAGGATTGCGCTGGCGACTGTCCCTCCCGAACAATCCCACCTCATTGCCGTAATATTTCTCATAAGTCAGCTTGCCACCCAGTTGCGGCAAGCTCGGCAACCAGGCCTGCGCCCGCACATCCCAGCCATTGGCCGGCCGCTCTTGGTAATCAGTCAGGTCCGGCGAATCTTTCCAGTTCGTCAAACGCAGATACCCATTGGCGTCCAGCTTCAGATAATCACGCCAGTATTCCAATCCAACGCCCATTCGACTGTGCGAACGCGACAAATCATGGTCGAGGAAAGCATTCCCCCCCATCATCCAGCCGTCATTAAACCGGCGATGCCCCACCCCCAGGTTGGCCTGGGTCCGTGCATCGGTACGGTGCAAACTCCCTTGCGCAAACGTCAACCTGTCCTGCTGTTCATGCAACGGCACCAACAAATCCAATTGAGAATTCTTGAGCGAAAAATTCTTGTCCGCCTCCAATTGCACGCGCGCAGTACCAAACTGGCTCAGCCATTGCTGAACCTCGCTGCCTGCCGCACCGGTCGCCATGCCACGCGCCTGAGCGGCCAGTGCATCACCGTTTGGCTTATTGGCCAACAGTCCACCCGCCTGCGAGGCCCATGACGCCACACGATGGTCTGCCGCGTTGTCAGATTTCGGCGTCGCGTGGGGAGACGACTTTTTATCACCCTCCCACACCACCTTCGGCAAGGGCGCCGTCGGCACGTCCAGCTCGTCACCTGCACGCAGGTGCCCCCAGCCGTTCGCGAACGTACGGAACTGATTCAGCTTGCGCAATGCTTCTGGCGTCATGTTGTAGCGCGCTGCCACGCTGTCTACGCTCTCACCGTCCTTTAGCACATAGGGCAGGGTAGCCAACGAAGCCACCTCCGGGCCAGCCGCCATAAACGGTGACTGGGCGGCACGCGCCGCCATGATGGGGGTAAACGCCACCGATATCGGCAATGCGAATTGCACAATAATATTTATCCAGGATAACCACGTTATCACAGGAGACATTCGACCATTACTCGCCCCAGAGGACGCTACATTCATGTTCATAACAATAGCTCTCTAATAAAAATTATCAACACCGCAGCCCAGTAAAAAATCCGCAATACCTTTAAGAAAATAAAATACGTTAATCATCGCAACCAACAGTGTCGCGGATTTTAATTCCACCCAGCCCAAACAACGTATCCACCAAAGATAAAAACACACAAATCCGACCAAACCGTTACGGGCAGTCAAGCACGTCAAACTAAAAAAAGAAATCCATCACCCTCTTTCTTAAGAGGCCAAAAAAAAAAGAAAAAACCGGCACATATCATCTTTCACTAGCAGGAGTATATTCACGCCAACGCGCAGGGTCACTTTCCCAGGGCGCCAATACTTCTTGTTTACTTTTATAAAAATGAACCTTTCCCTTACCGTTAATATCATGGCGATGGCGATACAGATAACGGAGCTCGGAGTTAGTGATAGAAGGGCCACCTGATTTATTAATGACGCGCTCGATATCAATGCCATCCAGTACAAAATGAACCCTATCCCCCTTACCAGAGCTAATAATCTTCTCCAACCCAGCCTTACTTCCTCGAGAAAAAAACTTACTCAAAGCACGCCTAACCCAAAACTCTTCCTCACGCGGCTTAAACAAGTCCTCGCCGTAATCAGAAAACGTATAAGCAAAGCTGTAACGGTCATGTAATGCTAAGAACTTAAAATACTCCCTTGCCATGGGTAAGTTCTTAAATGAATGAAAACACCCATTATGGAGATTGCACATATCGTCATACAAAGAGCCTTCCACAGACCTGATTTGGTCACAGTATTTTGAAATGAAATCTTGGCCCTCTTCCTCCCACTGATCTGGAGATACGGCAAGCATCGCCTTATACGCACTAAAACCGCCCTCCCCATAATCCATATGCGTAAAAGCCTTATGGATTGCCGTCATATGGCCGGCACGTAAAATTGCGGCAAGATAGTCTGCCTGGCGAGATAATTTTGACCACATCCCTCGATAGCTATCGACCGCCTCCGTCAATCCAAAAATCATATCTCCGCGTGAAAAATCAAAGTTATTATAAAAAAAACCTCCAACATTTCTTTCTGTGACATCTCGATGAGCTCCCAGAGAAGAAGAGGCCTCCCCTTCCTCTCCCTCATGCTCACTGACACCTTTTCGATGTCTCATTAATGAAGCCTTCATTATATAAACTCCATGCTATATCTCATTAACAACGGCAGCCCATGCCCACTTATTACACTCTGCCGTAGATTCACCGTCTTTGCTGGAATAGAAAGACAAGCAAAACCCTCACCAAATAAACCACCACGACACTTTTATTACCCCCCCCAATAAAACAAAAAGGCATCTCGCATCAATCGGCGTCAGTCTTTCTTTGTGCAAATGGTTTCCCCCAACACGGAACTTGGCGGAAATAGAGTTAAACACTAAGAAGGACCATAAAAAGGTGGACATCGTAGATATTGAAAGCATTACACACATCAAATGAGACAAAGCCCCATCCCATACCCCAGGACTTATCGGTTCCCGCCACGCATCTAAAAACCCCGCCCCCAGTCAAAACCCCGATAAACATTGGAAAAAGAATATCAAAATCAACAAAAAGAAGAAAAAACAACAGCCACACCATTGAATAAGCTGACAACTCAAGAAAAGCACGGCATTAAAGTGACACCAGCGACCACCGCGATAAAAAATAAAGACAATCACAACGAAAAAAAAATGCAACCACGAGCTCCGCCATGTTTTTTCATTCTCGAAACAACACCCTCTACACCTTCTTAATAGTGATTGGCTTACTGTATACTATCGACCCAGAAGTCCCGCCCTCTTCTTTCGGCGCTACCCATGCGCGAACATCGTATTCGACGTATTTATCAGTAATCGTCCACGTGAATGTGTCACTGACAACAGTCCCCCATCTCTCATCTTTCTCAATGTAGTACTCAAAACGGCAAAAAGACTTCCCCTCCTTTCCTCCCTTATCCAGGAAGTGATAAGAACAAACCAGTGTATTGCCCGGTATTGGCTGTCCACCGCCTTGTACTTCCACCTTCAATTCGCTGACGCTCGGTAGCCCAAAGGGAGCGCCTTCACTTTCATGTTCAGTCACTTCATGCGTGCACAAATACTTCCAGCTACCATCTTGTTGAAACAACCTTACATCAATCATATCCCCCGCTAACACCCTCCTTGAAAACGTAATAATATAGTACCCTCCCCCTTGACTAATAGTGACATAATACCCCTCCCCCCCCTTTAGAAGGGTTCCAGAATAGGAGCCATTTTCGTAGAAACAGATCTCCTTTGTGGGTAGTTCTAAATAAGTCTCAGGAATACAAATTTTGACCTGACCTTGATACACACGAATATAGACGCCCCCAAGGATGGTATCGATATCCAGTGCCAGTTTTCCTTGCGCATCCAAATACAAGCCACCGAACGGCTGACACGTCAATCGCAATCCGTTAACAACGTCAAATACCGCAGGGGCAAGGGACATTTCCACATGTCCTTCCTTGTCAGTCTTGAGTCCTTTTTTCTCATCAAGTGTGATTGAAACATCAGTTCCTACCTTCAGGGGGCCGCGCGTGACAACCGCCATCCCATCCTTATCAACCTTAACGCCTGCCGCCGCCTTAATACCCACCCCATCCTTGGCCAAAACCAGCCCACCGTCAGCAGCAAGTTTCAGTGCTACCCCGCCCTCTGCCACCGCCACGCCATTCCCTGCTTTAACATGCCATGGGGTTACATCACCAACATCAACGACTTCACTTTCCGTTGACAGATCTCCACCCGTCAATCCTTCGCCAGGCTTGAATGACAACGACGCCACATCAATGAGCCGAGAAAAACTTTCTTCACTCGGCACCTTCCAGGCTTTGAAGCACTCTCTCAACTGAGGTAAATTGACTTTTCCATCACCCTGAAGGCTTACCTCACTGACAGGTAACTCTCCTGTAATCAGTGACATTTTGTCTTCTGGGTAAAAGGGGACAACGGTGGACACCCCCTCCAATTTCACGTTGTCCACAGCAACCTCCAACGTCAGCGTTGGCAAAACAGCAACCTCCCTGGCGGTTACCGTTACCGTATAGGTGTCCCCCACCCGTGTGACAGTGCTGACATCAACGCTGTTTTCTGGAAGACACGTGAAAGAAACTTCCCGGTCAGTTAGGACTCGCCCCTTCGCATTCACAAGACGCAGAGCCACCACAGCCCGAGCCATCCCATCAGCCGACCGTTCGGCAGGCGAGACGGTCAATGAAGAGGCGTTTACATCAGGAGTCAGACGCGTTGCCATATACGGTTATTCCTTATAATGAGTTAATGGGCAGGGTGGTAAAACGACAAGGTTTCAAGTACCGTCTTCACAGACGGGCTCGGCAGGGTCCCTTAATCCGCTTGAGCTATAGCGACACCACAAAGTGAGCCATCGCTCATTACACGCTTCCCAGTGAAACCTGGACCACAGCACGATTTACCCAATATGCGCCATGAAATACAGCGTACAATCGCTTTCAGCGGTGGTCGAAACCCGTGTTATCAATCTCATTGTCAACAGGCTGCTTTCGTCACTTGCTGTAAACAGCCAGAGTCACTCTCGCGGTAATTTTGGCACCAAGGCCCCTCAGGCCACAGCCGAGACAGTCTTCCGGTAAACATCATGCTGATGTCCAGGGCAAGGTAATGAACGTATTCGTAACGTCAGATAATGAACGTCATACAACCCAGTTAACACGAACTGGTGCCGATAACCACGGCAGCATTACGTTTGTCAGCGGCCACGGTAACTGGCTCAGCAAGACATCAGACGCATCCAGCTCTATTGTCAACGACATTGGCTCGTCAACAAGCGTTCCCGTACGCTGCAGGAAAAAACTCCGTATATCACCGCCACTACAGCGGTCCAGCAGCGGCACCGTTATAAGCGCTCTGCCCAACCAGTCATCCAGCTCGGCCTGACGCAGGAGTGAGGGCGAAACAGCATCAAACGGCACGTCCGGATCAAGGCCACACAATAATCGGGTACAGGGCGTCCGCCATTCCGCCAACGGCGCTTCACCCCAGGTTAGCCAATCCAGACACGCCACCGCATGCCAGCGCGACTCGTCATCGACAAAACGCCCCTCCTCAAGCCAGCCAAACTGACCAAATAAACTCGGCAACAAGGGCCAGAGCACCACAACGCCAGCCCCCGCCACGATCCGGGGCTCATCAGACTCAGTGATCCGCCTTGCCGCTGGCAGGGGCATAGAACGTTCCGTACCGGCAACCGCCACACGCTCGGTTGAGCGCACATCCGGCGTCAGGGCAAGCGGACGTGGTGTCGGCATCAACAATGGCTCACAGGTAGCCTGCAGTTGGCGCCGGACTGACGCCGACACCCCTGACAAATATGTTGCTGGCGGCCGGCTATCCGGCGTAGCGCCACACAACCATCCCATCAAGGGACCTTGCAAATCGTCCGGCATCCCCCCGTCAAACAGCGCAACCAGCCAGGACTCAAATGTCCGGATGTTAGGCGGTTCTCTCCCCATCGACGGCACATTCTCTCCTACGGCCGATGTCCCTGTCGTCACCACAGCAAACCCAGCCACAGGGTCAACTCCTGTATCCCCAAAAAACGGCACAGGCGCTGACGAGACAACAGGCCTTGTTGGCAACGCCCACACGTAGTCACTCGCCACCGGATGGTGACGCAACGCAAGCAGTGCCGCCAACGGTAACATCCATACCGCATCGGATGACGGCATAGACGGCAAGCGACGCGGCGTCAGCAACCAAGCCGACACATGACTCAAGACCTGGCCCGGCCAGCTCGTTATCAGCCGTTGACGTGCACGCGGTTGCAAGAGTCGCACGGCCAATGCGATCCGCGGCGAAAGACGCCTCCCGCCTTCCTGCACCGTTGTCGCCGAGTCAAGACTCTCACGTAGCCAGGCATCACGCCCCGCCTGAAATAGCCACGGGCGAGCATCCATCACCACGCCAGTATCCAGATAATGCAACAGTTGCGTGAATGACGCCGGCAGCATCGTATCCTCTCTCTGGCTCCCGTCTTTCTCGGTTGCGATTTTGGCTGCGGTGGTCAACCCTTCCACTGCGCCATGTTGCCAGGCTGCCTGTCGCATTGACGCCCTGGGGACCTGTCGCACCGGCGCTGGCAAGGCAAACAGCTGTTCTTTCAATTGGCTAAGGATGCGTGCCTGCATGATTGATTCAAACTGGGACAAGGGGACCTCTCCCACATTCACCGTCAAGCGCTCAATCGTTCGCGTCTCACCCTCCGCACAATCGGCGAACAGCACACGCAACTCTGGCATCAGTTCATCCCTGAACCAAAGGCTGCAGCGTGCTTGAATGGCCTCAGCGTACCGCTCCTGCGTATGCAACCGGAACCGCAATCGCGCCAAGATGACTTTTCGCATTTTTTCTCCACCCACGCCCACCACACTGTACAGAGGAACATCAGAACTTCATGCCCGCTCCACGTACATAAACCACCGCCTCTTGTTGAAGCAACCTATCGCGCTCAACATCACCTTGCTCTTTCTGGAGCCGTTCTTCAATAATTTGACTCTTGCTCTGCGACGCGATCTGGGCAAACCCTATCCCTCCTCGGCCATCGACTGGGCGTTCGCCGATCCCCAACAGACGCAACAATTCGTACGACTGATCGCCAACAGGTCGCCCCCCCTCCTGCCACGTCCGATATGTTTTTGCAAAATTATCAAAGTTGCTTTCATTCAACCAATGAACCTGTAAATTGAGATGGCTCGGCATCTCTTCACGGGCAATTTGCGTGATCCACCTGTCCAGTTCTTCCGGTGTCTGACTGCCCTTCAGCCATGAACGATCCAATACCAGACTCAAGGTGAACGCAAAACTCTCGCGCGTGCAAAGCACCGACCAGGCATAAGGGTGCTGCGCATCCTGTATCTCCGACCAATTCGGGGGCGATGGTTTTAGATCCTTAATATCTTCTTTGTTCACAGGGACCACTGTTGGATTGCCCTCCGGGTCCTGAATTCCCTCTTTTTCCAGGTTGCCAATCCACTTGACCGTCACCGTCTCATTGAGTGGTTCGGCCTTCACCACTTCAACCACAACATCCGGTTTTTTAGCTGCACCATGGCCAACCAAATCATTCTTGGTTGGCCAGATCATCCAGCGTGCTTTGGGGCGCAGAACAAAACGGGTCTTCTCAACCAACTCAATCGGGAAGGAGGGGTGGACATTCAGTACCACATTTTCTGTCTGCTCCGATTCAGGAGCTCTCAGGAAGGCAAGATCATAGACCACCCGCTTCAACCAAACCTGCGACATTTGCCACTTCCAGTGAACACCCTTTTGCATCAGCATAGGCATGCTCGATCGCAACCGAGCATGTTGCTCTAACTGAATGGAAACCGAGTTCCCCTTCACCGTATGGACCACAAGAGAAGACAGCTGCAGGTCCGGTTTCTCCGCTTGCTGCAATTCAATCAGCATGCCCGACGTCAAAGCGTCAGTCACTCCGTGCAACGTCAATGTCAACACCTCACCAACGTGCTCAAAAGACGCCACGGTTTGCTCTTTCGGCCAGGGCGTAGAGAAGCTCTCTGGCTTTGGAGCAATGGGCAGCAACTCCTGATGCTCTATCACGTAAAACGGCAGTGGTTTGTCAGGGAAGCCCCCCTCTCTTTGCAGGTCTTCGTCAAACAGCCTCTCCCCGATGCCCAGTCGGACGGCTATCTTGCGTTGTAACGCCGACACTTTGCTGATACTGATGGCAGCGCGCTCATAGGCTAAACGCGTCACCTGCCGTAGGGCCCCCTGCTGTACAGGTAAAAATTCCGACGCATCCTTCTTGTTCAGGTTCAACACGCGCGAAGCGCGTTGTTCACCAAAGTAACCCAGCAGGTAATCCAGAATGGCCAGTTCCTTTTCGACATCCTCCGACTGCGTCGACACAATCTGCTGAATATCTGCCAGAACCGTTGAATCAAACACCTTCTGCGTCTGCTCATGGGCCAGGGCGTCATCCTGACTACTCGGCCAGTCCGCCCCCCCCCATACAGAAGCATTGGGATCTCGTCCATCGAACGCCAGTAATCGCGGCAATTTTTTCAGCTGATCGGCACTGTTGGCCAACCACTGCTCAAAGGGACGCAAAAACTGCAACAAACGCCCAGCATCTTTGTCGTCGGCTACTCTGTCTGCGGCCTGCTGCAAGCCATATACCGACGGTAAACTCGCCCCCACCGTGCGATAGAATCCCGGATTGCGCGTCCGTCCATTGGGGATCTTGCGGGCAAGCTCCACGTCGGCTCGGTACGCCACATCATTCAACCGCCGATACTCCTCGGCCACCGAACCGATGTCCCATAACGTAGCCGGGACCCGTTGACCATGCCTGTAAAGTTCAATCATCTGGTGGAGTTCAGGCCCCTGCGAACCGTCGTCCTTGAACCACAGTTGCGTTTGTTGACCAGCGGCAATCGCTATAGCGGTAATGTCTACGAGATCCTCTTTTTCTGCGCGCTTCTCTTTCCAATTGTTGACCGCTCGGATCCCCGGCACCCGACTTACAGCAGCAACCGACAGAGCATGGACTTTTACCTCCTTCGCAGAAGTATCACCAGACATTGCCCGTTCTGGGGGAAGGTGGGAGATCCAGCCATGTGTCAGTCGAGGGCCAGCATAAATTTGCTCGGCACTCTCGCCCTGTTTCAACCGCTCCCCAGCCCTCTTACGTTCCGGTATAGGCAACAAGACCTGATTCATTGCAAAAATGGCCTGGGCAACGGCCTTCGCTATAGCATCACCATTCAACAACTGATCGTCTTCCAACACCAATTGAAAAGAGGGCGTTTGCACTGTGACGGGAACAACACACGGCGAGGTTATTTCCCATTCACACAGGTTGCGATGATTTTTCAGGAAGTACTGTAAGGCCTGACGAGCCGCCGCCTCTGTCATTCCTGGTGTCAGTGTGACCCATAACTGATAGTGCCCAGCGACATGATAGAGACGCTCACTGCCAGCTAGTGGTGCCGATGAAGCAAAACGAAAGGCATACTTATCTGGGTCATTGACATATCCATAACTTTGCTTATGCGGCAGTGGCGCTATCTGCACATCGCGAAAACAAAAACGATTTTCTAACGTCTTATCGTCCTTTTTCTCATCACCATTTGCCAACGGTACCAAATCCAGGATCGCCCGACGATAATCCTCCATAGTCACCGGACTGCTTGTCAGCGCCCATTCCGGCCCAAACTCAGGAGCGAAGAGGTTACCCTTATGAGCCAAAGAAATCGCAGGGTCACGCCCGTCATCGTTTTTTTCAGTCAATAAATCTTGCAGTGGTAAGGTGTGGCGATAGCTGATATCCGATACGCCATAAGCCAGAGCCTGCAGCAACGTCACCCCAGGATCGTCCTCCCCCCGCGCACTCCAGGATTGCTTCGCATACAGTGCCAACGCGCTTTGCGTGGTCGCCCAAAGCGTGTCAAAGTGGATTTGCTCCTGCACCGCCTCACTCACTGGGGTCACCGCTGTCGATACGGCCTTGGAATTTTCTGCCATGGTTTTTGTCTCTCTATTTGCTCAATCTGCAGGTGTCATACGAACGCCCCAGCGCAATGCACGTTCCGCGGCGAGCTTTTACGTCTTACTCAATACTCGCATCGCTAATCCCCCCCCTCAACACACACAATGCAGAACGAGACATTCCCCAATACTCGCCGACTGGAATGTCTTCGTACCAACCGTGAGGGTTGCCCCAATACGAAATATACCGCAGGTATCAAGAGGCGCATGGACCCTGAAATATCGCTTTCTGCTGTGGTCATCCGGTACGCATCCCCGCGGATCCGCATATTGTCCTTGATCTGCTTTAGCTTTGTATTCCTGCATCTCTTTTTCGGACAAACTCGTCACCATCGTGTCCGGCAACCGTAATCCTGTATCCTGGTCAATCAGATAAACATCCGCATGGGACACCTCAATCGACTTATGTGAAACACCAGGCTCCTGGTCGTGGATTGGCATCATCAATTGCACAATGGCTTCGTCGCCCTTTTTCAACCAACATTCGCCAAATCGCTCGCGTTTCGGGCTCTCCCAAGCAAGCGTCAGACCGGTATATTCAAGAGGAATGCACGACAGAACCGCAATCTGCTCCGCCAACAGCGTGGGCACTTTCTTATTGTCACCATTGAGGTAAACATGATTGATCGCCGTCACCTCAGGCAACTGACGCAAAATATCGTGAACCGCCCCATGCGTTACCGGGCGCCCAATGACCGACAGCGCGTTATCGACAGGATACATCCAGGGTAAAAAGGCGGCCTCCAATGCAGCCTCTACCCGCTGATTGCCCGTCGAACGACTGATCCCCTGGGCATAAGTGACATCCCAACTGACACTAACGGGAATATACTGGGGATTGACACACGACAACGTCAACCAAGGCGAGCTAACGGCCTTCAACCGCATTGCCATGTCGTCCAAATGTGGCTGACTCAATCCAGGTCGATAGGGATCTGTGCTATCACTCAATGCCAACGTTGGCATCACCACAATCGTTTGTGACAATGAGCCATTTTTCTCTGGATCCGGGGACGGTAAAACCACCAACTCCCGTAGCCCGTCATACCAGGTCTGCAACAACATCATCAGGTCGAGATTATTCAGTCCCCGTTCGCGATGACGCAGCCGTCGTGCTACACGCGCCTCAAATTCAGCATGCGTTTCGGCAGCACAACCACCAAAAGAGCGCCAACGCTGGGTGACGGATTGCACTGTGTCCGGCATATCCACCCCCTGCGTGATGCTCCCCGCCGACAAACCTGCCGCAAAGTGGGCATCGGCCACCCGCGTATCATCTTGTAATCGGGCCAAACCAGCATTGGTCGTTATCCCAGCCAACCATGGGGCTGTTGGAAGCGCAACCAAATCCCGATCCGGCGTTAACAATTCAGACACCCGCCCCCTAATCCACATCCGCCCCGCAGGCAGACAGGTCGATGCTCGACACACATCCCCCGGCCAGTCGGCCGACAGTATTCCACTTGATTGCCACCCGTCAGTGGCATCGTTTACCGACAGTCGCATCCAACGCTCACCGACAGCCAGGTACTGCCATTCCAACACGAATGCACCGGGACTTTTCAGTTGCCAGTGCAGCGTCAACAGCTGCCCAGCCTCAATCCCCTCCAGACCGAGATACACGTCAGCGTGGGGCAACACCTCTTTCGCCATCTCCTGCCGAGATAACCCAAACGGCAAGATGACGCGCTGATCAACCTGTGCGTCCGTCGCCTGGTAATCAATCCGCATGCCAGCCCATTGCGGCGTATACGGAGGATGCCACTGCGCTTTCGGCACCGTGACCGGCACCGGTGTGACAAAGGTCACTCTCTCCTCCTTCATTGCGGGCATTGAGATCTTCTTGCCATCCGCACCGGCCACCTCGACCATCTCATACACCCAGTGACTATCTTGTTGCTTCATAGCCGGAACCTGTTGCACATGCGCCTGTTCCGTCTGAAACCTCACGATTTGCAGAGGTGCCGCCTCATGTGCGTCATATTCATCGTGAAGGAATGAGGTTTTCAGTTGCAACCGCAGATACCATGGCCAGCAAGCAGGTTCCTCATCATCTGGCACTGTTGACGTCGAGGCAACGGAAGGCACGTTTTTCAGTGACATTGTCAGTGGCTGCCCCTCAGGCTTCTCGCTGCTACCAAATAACGACAACGACTGCGCCTCAGAGGAGGGCTTCCCCGCGTGTATCAACACGCCGTCAACGGAAAAATAGCCATTTTTAGGTTGATTCAATAGACCAACCGACGGATATCCGTTATCAGCCATAATTTGTGCGTCGACCTCTTTCCCATTGGTAACACGACTGGCCAGCGTATCTTTTTTATGCGCGTTGAGGCTATCTGGTGCCTTTCCCTTCACAGGATCACGTGTCACATTCAAGTCTTGATCGAGCAACAACCAATGCGGTTTGGCTTGCGTAGCATCGGGGCCGTACCATTCCGAAAACGATGTCGTAGGCAACCCTATCCAGGTCGGTGTACACGTCACCTGCGTTAATTTAGGCCCCAACAACCACCACTCCGGCGACATCAGATTAACACCACTGCCGGCCTTTGCTCTTTCGCCAAAGGGTAACCCACCTTCCGATAACACCGTTCCATCATCGCGGGCACAGAGCACACCCACCGCCCCCAGCACCTTCACCGTAAGATTTTTGACTCTGGGGACATCCTCCCCCTCGGCACTCAACAATCGCAGCAACGGCAACGTCGAGACCAGTCCATCCAACGTCGTCACCGCGGTTGGAATACCGCCGTTCGACGGCAATGTCATTGACCACAACCTCCGTGAGGCCCCCTGCACACAGGGCAATACCACCCAAGTATCTTCCATACTTATCGCTGTGCATAACGGAGACTCACCCGGTAAATCTTCCTGTAGCTCCACGATCCAAGTCCGCTCTCCCCCTGCAACGCTCAAGACTGATGATTCGACGATCCGCCCATGCTCAACAACGCGATCCGCATCCGCTCTAGGCTGCTCTCCGGACCGAGCCGGAGAGGCGCCAAACAGACGCACGCCATCCACGGGCCAAGGTTGCTCTGCGCTCTCATCAAATACGACCCGCGCCCGATAGCCTCCCGGCGTACACGCATCGGCGACGACCCAGCGTAGATCCGTGACCCGTGCCATATTCACCGTAAGAGGTTGCTCCAGCGCATACTGCAGCGTATTGCCTGCGCTATCTTGACCCGCCTCCAACCGCAATCCGGCAGGCAAAACCTGTTCCCGAACGCCATCGGCCAACGTAAAATTCACCGTCACCTGATCGGCCTTCGCCTGACGGGCTTCAAGTGCCAGCATCTGTTGGTAGTACATTGAGCGGTGTTGCGCTGGTAATTGATTAAACAAGGCCCGAGGCGTTTCCAGCATGCCCAACAAGCTCAGCAAGAAAGCGCGCTCTGGAGGCAACTGCCCATCAGCCAGCTCCGGGTTCTCGTACAATTTCACTAACCGCTCACGCTCGAATGCCCAGGCGACCTCTCCAGCCTGATGCCATGGAGCCATGAGCGACGCATCCTTCGCCCACGCCCCTGCTGCATACCCAAAAATTACCTGTGCCCAGTTTGCCGGTGGCCAACCATCGCTATCGCCATCCAAGCAGACAACGTCGGCATAAGGCAAACGCTGGCAGTACTCTCGAAAAGCATCCAGTCGTGCTCCAATCGAACGGTCATCCAGTTCGAATGCCTGCGTGTTATGTGTCGCCGTCATCCCTGCCGACTTTTGCGTGTCATCAGTCATTACCGTTCCTCATTGCACCGTCAGTTCGCTATTACCTTAAGCTGTGTCACCATGAACTGCCCCCGCCCCGGTGTGGGTACCCCAACCGTTGGGTCAGGTACCCCCGAACTCGGATCCGTTGCCGGTGCGGTGGGAATAAATACCGCCTGACACTCACAGCCCTTGATCAGCACCGGCGTGCCACTCAAAACCTTGTGAGCCACCTGATCCGGCCCCGCCACCACCAGTTGGATCATGCCCACGCCCGGTACCGAAAAATTCCCTGCCATATAGGGAATACCCGGTACCACCACCTTCGCCAAATCCCCGATCACACACCCCGGTTTACCGTTCACCATGAACCGTCCCGTTCCCGCCAGGACCGCCTGTGCAGGAGCCAGCAACGTTCTGTTACCAAAGCTCGGTTGGAATATCACCACATCACCGGTTGCCACTACGAGAGCGCCCACGTGGTACCTCCATCCGCGCCTTCCAGTCTCTGCATCTGGCCCGAGACTTGTCGGGGTTGTCCTGCGAGGCAATATCTCACCGTGATGCGCAATAAGCCCCACTGACGTCCCACCTCCTGCAGTTCAATGGTCACATCTTCCGCCCGGGGTTCATGGCGAGCGACACTCTCAGCAATCCAACTACGTAAGGCGGCAAACGTCCCTTCGGAGAGGTTGGCAAACATGACAGAGTGCATGTCACAACCATAGGTCGGACGCATGATCCGCTCGCCCGGCTGAGTCTGAAACAGAAGGGCCAAACTTTGTGCCACGTTATCCGCACCTGTCGACATGACGACCGAACTCTCCACACTCGGCGACGTATGCAGCTGGAAACGCAAAGGAAATTGCCAGCCACGTCCGTATAAACGGATAAATTCATCGTACTGTTCGTTCATTGTTATCCCCCACGCCGCTCATTCACCCCAGATTGACCAAACTGCCCTTCACATTCGTGATCCCTGAAGCACCCACATCCGTGATTTCGCCAGCGACCTTAACATGGGGGGCAGTCATACTGGCCTCCGCCGCCCCGTCAATGCTTACTGTCGGGGCGGAGAGCGACACCTTGGCCTGGCCGGTCAAACCGACTTTCGCCCCAGTCACCGTCACCGCCTCATTCCCCTTAACGCGCACACTCATCTGTCCCGTCACCTGGACCTGCCCGGCTGACAAGTCAGCCTTTTCCGGTGACAATGCCAATTTTCCTTCTGCACTGGCCATTTTCACACTCACTTTACCCAGCCCCGTCAGGTTCTCCTTCGCATCCAGCTTCACATTCCTATCACTGTCGACCACCACCCCCTGCCGTCCCGTCAGCACCATTGTCGACTCGGCAACCACCGTCACCTTCTGTTTAGCTTTCACGGCCACAGAGCCTGCCTTCACCTCGGCGGTAAGATCCCCTTTCAGGCTCGACGTTGTGATACCCGCCTGCGTGTCGATCACCATCTGTTGTTCCGGCTTTTTATCTGCCCCCAGTGCCAACGTCACAGTTGACTTATCACGGTCAAAACTCAGTTCAATACGCTGGCCGTGGTGTCGCAGCAGCACCCCTTTTTTCGCATTCTTCGCATCAGGATCAATAGCCGCCGGCCGTTTCGGATTATGCAAGGAATTCAGGATCACCGGCCCGGAGCCGTCAAACCCCAACACAACCTCATCACCGACTTCAGGGTAAAAGGTCACGCCACTGTTCTTG
Organism: Serratia sp. Z4; assembly: GCF_009900725.1. Taxonomy (NCBI): domain Bacteria; kingdom Pseudomonadati; phylum Pseudomonadota; class Gammaproteobacteria; order Enterobacterales; family Yersiniaceae; genus Serratia; species Serratia sp. Z4. The sequence continues at coordinate 12,000 of NZ_JAAABD010000017.1, read as the reverse complement.
CTGGCATAAACGTGCCCCATCCGCGCCCAAAGCACTTCTGCGCCCAACACCGGCACTTTCACCGGCACCCGATTCCAGGTTTTTCCACGAGGATCCTCCTGATAGGGCGCCACCTGCCCGATAACCAGACCCGAGGGGAGCGGCAACGACGGTGCCATCGACGCGTCATCCAGCCCAACGGCCACCACGGTTCTGCCAGCACGGTTGTTCACATCACACCCGTGTTCAATCTGGGTCACGACCCCTTTCCCATCCAGGTGCCCCCCAAACCCTTTCAGTAATACTGTATCTCCCACCTGACACGCGGTTGTGCAAGGTAATGTCAAACGAACCCTGACCGCCTGTGCCTGTTGCGCTAGCAGCCAGGCATCAACGGCCGCCTGCTGCAACGGACCGGGCCACGTTCCCATGAGTGTCGCGTCACCGTCCGCCCCGAGCGGTTTCACCGACGAAGGGGCCAGCCCCCCCTCCCCCAGCACTACCGGCTTTGCCCTCATTGTCACCACTGCCTGTTTGCTCATATCCCAACTGCGCATCGCCAGTTTTCGCGATTGTACCAACCCCGAGTAATGCCATTCGGCCTCCAATGGCATAAGCTCCCCAGCGCCGGGTTTGGCCGATATAGTGTGCGTCTTTCCCCCCAAACGAGGGCGATGGATCGCCACATTGCCCTCAGCCAAGGGCCACAACCAAGCACCATGCATCCCCAGTATCGCGCGCAAGAAATGCCAGTCCGAGCAGTTCCACTGAAACCGCTGTTCAACCTCAGTGCCCGCCAACTGGATAGCGCCCCTCACGTGGATCTGATGAGCCTGCAATACCTCACGGAGCAGCGTCTCATCCTTCTGGGCCTTCCAAATCCGGCAGTGAGGCGTCGCCTTCAATATCTGCAAACGGTGTTTCAGCTGTATTCTGACCTTTATTCCTGCGGCATCCGACGTCACCTTGACAGCGCCCACTATGCCGTCAAACACCGTCGAACCTGACATTTTCAACACCCCCGGGCTCCCGACAGAACACAAGCGCATCACCTGCTCCAGCGTTGCATACCCTCCCGGTGGAGCCTGCGGAATACTCAAAATCAACGTCGCCGAAGGGAGCTCATTGACCGCGTGACGCGTCTGTGCATCAGTCACAAAAACGGACGGTAACGTTGACGTTAACGCTTTCCCCCCCATCAACACATCCACGGCGACAGGGGCTTGCGCCACCACGCCTCCCGAGGCATCCTGACGATGGTGGGAGGCGCTCTCATTTCGCATTAACGCATTGCCTACTTTGCTCGACCATCCGGCCTCAGGCTTCGCCAGCAAGGCGCTAGCCCCTACAACGACCTCAGCCAGCTCAGTGACCCCAACCGACTCCGTCAACTCTTTTCCCATCTGGATCACATGGTCAATGCGGTCTTTGAATGACATCAGATTCTCCTCAAGGTATGCCGGCACACGCTCCTGTTGATTAGCGAGAGATCAACGTCTGGCCGGGGGTAAAGCCGCTCAAATTATCCGCATCATTGGCATAAGCCGTGGCCAGATATGCCGCGCTGCCCGCCGCGACCGCGGATTGGGCCAACAATTGTGGTAATGATGTTTTATCAAGAATTTTCAGTATCTTTTTCGCCGGCGCTCGCCCTGCCTGGATTTTGGCCATCTCATCACTGGTTTGCGCCCTCAGTTCCAGTGTTGCCGTCGCGCGCAACGGTTTCGCATTGCGATCGAAAAGGGTGTAAGCGATAGCCAAATGGGTTAAGCGCCCTGAAAAATAACCGTGCCCATGCCAACTCATACTGCCCCAGTTGACACGCAGGAAGGGCGGTTCACCCTTGTCACCAACGGTGAAACAGAGCCGCCGTAAAGTGCTCAGTTGTTGGTCCACCGGTTGCCCTCCTTGCGGCCCTCGGCTATCCAGAACCAACGTCAGGCTCAGCGTCGGTGGTTGAACCTGTTGGTACCAGCTCACCTCATGGTGCTGGTTCACCCCCGCAGCTGTTTTATAGTCCGCCTGGTAATCCAGACTCACCGATTCCGGGTTGTACATGGCAGGAAACGTACCAATATGCTTTTCCTGGTTGTCGCCCTGATACGCATCCAACGTCAACTTCGCCAAACCGCGCTCTAGCAATCCCATCATTCTCTCTCCCGTTGTTCATGCAGCACGTCCAGCACGCGCCGACTTATCAGCTCGACCCAACGTGCCAACTCGACGTCCGCAACGTCGGGTCTCACGACGTTCTGGCGACCAGACGGTGTATCATCAACAACCCGCGCTTCAATCACCAACTCCCGGATCTCCAGCATCGTCAGAGTCTCCCCATCCAGTGCATTTCATGATACGCAAGCTCCAGCGTCTCAATCAGCACGGTATTGCCCGTGGCATCCAAATCTCCCGTGTTCCATTTGACCGGCAACGCATCCGTGAGAGTCCAACTGCACAATGGGCGAGACCGGCTGTCTAATAACAGGATCACGACATTCAGGTAGGTACAGGCAAATTGCCCCAGCGCCAATTCAAACAGCGCAGACAGCGGTGTCACCGTCGCTAACCCACGCTCCAGTACCAACGAGCCATGCGTCACACGTTCTGCCAGATTAATCGCCCCCAGATTGTCTCCGCCTTCGCGTAATTGCAGGATCTGTAACTCACGGCCCAAGCCAGAGACGCGTGCAAACCGCGCATCCATTGGACTGGGGATCCCTTTGATGAAAAATTTTGCTAAAAACCGGTGCGACAAGGCGGGAGACGGCATTCCGGATATTTTCATGATGTTTCACTCCCTTGTATCTGCACACGGCCGGTGAGTAATTCCAACCTCACCTCAATAAACTCGGCTGCATGCAGTACCGCCACTTCAATCTGAACAATCAGCTTACCGGCATCGATATCAGCCGCAGTCATGCTCTCATTAACACCCACCCGGACAGAAAAGGCAGAGGCTTCATCCGTCCCGGCTAAGCCCCCTTCTAGCCAGAGTCGCCGTAACCAGGCACGGCACAACCCTCGAAGCTGAAACCAGGTGATTTCGTTATTCGGTTCGAATACGGCAAAACGGCAAATTTGTTTCAGATTCGCTTCTATCCAGGTCACGGTACGGCGGACCTGGACATAGCGAAAAGGCGTCCCATGGGATAATGTGCGGCAACCCCAAATACGGGTCCCACGCCCTACAAAACTGCGGATCGCATTAATTGATACGTTATCGACATAAAACCATCTATGGGTGCTGGTCTCGTCAAACTCCGGCTTGATCACATGATGCAACAGCTCGTTCGCCGGCGCTTTCCATACGCCCTCCATCACGTCACTCCGAGCATAGACGCCCAGAACCGCCCCACAGGGAGGCAGCACCAGAGATTTCCTGTCTTTTAGAAGGTAATCCGTCTCCAGATGGGGACCATAGAGCGCCACTCGCATCGCCTCACGCCCCAAGACCGACGTTTGACGCAATTGCGTAATGCACGCGCTGGCGATCTCCGCCCTCCTGGGGGCATCCAGCACAAAAAACAGGTCGGGCCTTTCGCTACAAGCGTTTAACAGGTAATGCCACTGAGTGATAAATGTCGCCGCAACAGTCACCGTCACCGATGGATCCATCGGTTCCTTAGGTTCCATCGGGGCCAGCCCCCTTTCCAACCATTCGGCCAATTGTGGTACTGCCACCAAAGTGACTGTCGGCTCTTGCAACAACGGCACACTGACCTTGCGCCACCATTCCCTTGTTAGTTCCGCCTCAGGGGAAAGCGGTTCGCCCATGAGGACAAAGCACTCACCGCCCCCATTGTCGAAATAATGCCGCACCGTTTCCTGCAGACACGTGCCTTCCTTTCCTCTGAGGCAATCAGGCCGTTGGTCCCATGTGGCGACAGGCAACAACGATGCCGGCATTGTCGACGCATTGTCCCATCCAATGAATACCGGTACCGCACTCGGCTGCTCTCCGCCCCATTCACGGTCCGCCGTCACCGAATGTTTCAACCGGATACCTGGCTCCAACCACTCCTCTCTCTCCACCACGTAGCCTCCTCCTGTACGCCAAACACCCTCAGCGGGCCCCAACGTCTTGAGTCAGTTGCAGTACGATAAACTCCGCCGGACGAACCGCAGCCACCCCGATTTTTACAATCATTTTGCCGTGGTCGATATCAACCTGGCTCATTGTGGCCCCCAATCCTATCTGCACGTAGTACGCCTGTTCTGGTGTATCCCCCTGCAGCGCCCCCTTACGCCACAGTGCATTGAGATAGTGATCCACCGCACTGCGCACCAGTTCCCAGGTCATCGCGCTGTTCGGTTCAAACACAACGCTGCGCAGCGCCTCACGGACATCACGCTCGACGGTATTGAACAAACGGCGAACCGAGATATAACGCCAGTCCGTCTTTTCAGGCGGGAGCATGGTCCGGGCACCCCATGCCAGAATGCCCTTCCCCCGAAACGCACGGATTGCATTGATGCCAGCCTTGACCAACTTGTCATTCATCGCATCATCAAGTCCCACGGTGGCGATAGACGGCCATTTTGTAAGTGAGTCAGATTTATCCTTACTCACCCCCTGAGCCACCAGGGATGTCACGCCAAAGACACCTACGTTGGCGGGGGCTTTCCACACCCCTCGCTCACGGTCAACACGGGCATAAACCCCCGCCATCGCCACGCTAGCGCGCAATACCACCGGCGCACTCTTCTTTGCCACGTTTGGGAGTTCATCCTTAAGCGTTTGCATAATCAGCGGAACAAGCGGCTCCAACAGTGACGGTGTTGGTTTCGGCTCTTCTTTAGCCTTGGCGCCCGCTTCAGCAATGGCCTCCTGAAGAATATCTAAGGGAACCTCGGCATTCTCTTTGAGCGCCTTAAAGTTAATGCCTCGCGTTGTAGGAAGTTCGTGTAAAAGTGCGAGTTGTTCTTGCAAGAATCCCTTGACGCTCACCAGATGTGGGTAAGGTAATTCATCGTTATCAGCACCAATGATATAGTCGGTATAGTCCCGCACGTACTCAGTCTGCAGAGCCGGGAAATAACTGGCCACCTGCGAACTCGCCTCCAAGTCGGGAACCTGAAAAGTCCACTGCGAGGGCGCGTTGTGCTCCCCCTCAGGCCAGGCATCCGTCAGCAAAAAGCGCCCGGCATTCCCAAACGGCGAACCTCCCGCACCCAATAACGAGCCCAGAGTGGTATAAACGGCTTTATCAATGTCGGGGCCACCATATTCGCACCAGCACAACAACGTTACCTCGGGGCACTGCTCGATGGCAGTAACGATTTGCGCCAGCGTGTCCTTCTGCTTGCGTTTTTCGCTGTCAATCGCAAGCACGTAACAGGGGCCACCGCCGTTCTCGAAGTACAAACGGAGACTGTGCGATCCCATATAGGACACATCCCTGACGCGAGCACTCTCAGCTTGGGAAAGGTCGACCACAAGCCGATCCGAAGTCGCATACTGGCGGGTAAACTCCAGCCAGCTGTCGATCCGAATGCAGGCCGGGGCTTTGGCTGACGTATCGGAGCGTTCTTTTGGGTTAAAGACGCCCACAAAGAGCGGCACCGCCGTTTCGCCACTGTGAATACTTAGAGAAAGCCCGCCGACTTCCTCTGCATACACTCCCGGTACTTTATACACGTCACTCATGACTCACCCTCGTGCTAGTCATCTGTCATGGCGCCCGAGGGAGCCATCCATTCCGCCGGTCAGGCCGGTACCTTCTGCATCAGTTGCAGCACGATAAACTCCGCCGGCCGTACTGCCGCCAACCCGACTTTTATGATCATCTTCCCAGAATTGATGTCATCCTGGGTCATCGTGCTCCCAAGCCCAATCTGCACGAAATAGGCCTGTTCCGGCGACTCCCCCTGCAATGCCCCTTGTTGCCATAAGCTGTGCACGTAGCTTTCCACCGCACCACGCACCCGTTCCCAGGTCTGTGCGCTGTTGGGTTCGAACAGGGCCTGGCTCATCGCCGTGCGAATATCTCTCTCCGCGGCATCAAACAGACGACGTACAGGCACATATCGCCAAGTATCCTTGTCTGCCGCTAATGTTCGCGCCCCCCAAATCAACGGACCGGTACCACGAAATGCGCGGATAACGTTGATAGCCTTCCCACCTTGCGCCGGTACGTTGCACTCCCCGTTCACAGCATCCGAGATTTTACATTTGGGCATCGCCCCGATGATTGCGACGTTCGCCGGTGCCTTCCACACCCCACGCTCACGGTCGACCTGCGCATACACACCGGCCACGGCACCACTGGGCGGGATGTCTACCTCAGGATGCGGCTGATTCTTCGGCTCATCGGGCAACGCCTCCTTCGGCGCCGTCAGCCAGGGGTAATACACCGCAGCATGGGGCGTTGAGGGGTATTCTTTTACATCTTTATCTGTACTCACCTCCCCTGTTTTAAGTTCATTTTTCGGGCCATCAAACAGGGCAAACAACGACTTTCCGGTAACGCACAAGAGAGCCACTTTCTCTTTGAAAGTTGTAAGCGACGTCCCGGCCTGAACTAACAATGTCGCATCGTCCAATATCGGCACGAGCGCATCAAACGCGGCGACAGGGGCAACATAACAATGGCCACCGCCATTGAGGAAATACAGTTTCAGTGACAGATAGAGCTTATCCTCGAATATTGCATCGCCCTCCTTACCTTTCAGACGCTCACTCACGTCCAACCATGACGCAAATTCTGTTACTTTATCTTTCTCAACCCATGAGGTATTGTCACCATCAAATGCAAAAACGGGCACTGCCGTTTGACCTGTCTGGATTGATAATGACAAGCCAAAGGGTTCTTCCACATACACACCTGGGACTTTGTAATCCGCCATAATATTTTCCTTTCAATTCATGGGAGACATCGCATGCCTGAATGCACACTCAGTGAAATTTCACCGTCAGCCGGTCTGCAGCTAACGTGAGCTCTTCAAATGCCACTTCATTACTCGTTGCATCGAGGCTCGGTCCCGTCCACTTGGTCGGAAACGCATTCATGACATTCCATGTCACCAACAGCACCGACCCCGTCTCATTGGTCAAACTGATGGACAGATCCTTTTTCTCCACACGGTTGAAAGAAATCGAATTAAACCATTCGTAAAGCTGGCTTTTTTTGGGAACAACACCACGTTTTAACGTAATTGTTAAGGGTTCAATTTGGCCGGGCATCTGAAACAAACCGCCCGTACCATCCTTATACGTCACCAATTGAACAGACTGATCGAGCCCTGATACCGTACTGAAGCTCATCTGTTCTTTACCCACCGAAACCACAAACCGATAGGTTGGGATAGGGTACGTATTCGCAATGGTTTTTTCTTCAACTGACATCGTCTTCTCCTTCACATCGTCACATGCTGCACATAAATCGCGCAGCGGTTCACCAATTGTTTAGCCGTCACTACCTACCCCCGGCATTCATGGGTATTCATGGATCATTTAACGGCCCTGACATCTGACGTTAAAACAGAATATTCACATTCGCTCGCCCTTGAGTTTCCAATACAACTCCCGGTCATTTTTCACCATCAGCTTTTTCATGGCATTGCGTTTATGACTACTGATTGTTTTTACACTTCGGTTGCTCTGCCGGGCTATTTCAGTCACAGTCCGGCCATTAATCCATTCGTTTAAAACAAAGGTTTCCAGTGCGCTGATTTTTTTATAATAAGGTGGCACGTGAGGAGTAGAATGGCGCCCTTTTTTGTGAGCAGATATTGCTTGCCTTAATTTTCTTTTCATGCATCTAGGGTGTTCAGCACGATGTATGAATGCCATATTTCGTCTTAATCGTTCTGCCCCCTCACCAAAAATGACGAAGCACCCGCCGTACAGCATATTTACATGCTCTACCACTTTCCATATACGTGCTTCACGGACAAGATAAATGTCGATCAATATCGCATCATATTTTTCCGTTTCACATTGGAATAAATCCTCGAGCAGCGCTTTCACGGTTAGAACATGTATCCCCATCGAATTGAGCATCGACGTCAATCCGAGCACAGCCAAGGGCGAATCTCCAACAATAGAGACGTTCAATTGATGCTTATTTTCTTCCATGGCGACTCTCTTAAATTCAATTAACGTCTACACGCCATATAAAACTTTCACTTATGAAATTAATCAATGGACAGGATATAGCCAACAACAGAGAACACAACCAACCAGAACACGAGACAAAACGAAAAGACGCACAGCCATGTCGCTCTTCGGGTCAAATGTCGACTTAGGTAAAAAAGCACACTTGCCCCCTTATATAATAAAATACCGATAGCGCCCAGCATTGCCACACGCATCTATTACGCGCTCACAATGAAAGAGAGCAACGATACAGTGGCACACAGAAAACCAAATCATATTTACACGCACAACATGTTCATTAAACGCAGAGGACAACGCCCTCCTTTCACCCGAGACTGCCCCCCAAGAGGCCATGACGCGAATACTTCGCGGAAAAATAAATCCAGCCGCAATTATTAACGCATTAATAATACTCATGTAAACTCATAAAGAAAATGCAGCAACTCACGAAAGGTAGAAAGATTTACTTGCATAAAAAAAACAAGATACAGCCCTCCGACGGCCCCCAGGACAAAGGCAAGAATACTGATGCAAGTGCTTACCCTCGCCACTTGCAAGCCAAGAAAAAAATGCTTTTTTTCCGGTGGTTAGCAAAATAATTCATGTGAAACCTTCCAGGTTGCATGTTTTTTTGCATTGAACGGCATACAGTTCCAGCATCAAATACGCCGTGAGACCATGGCTACCGCACGAGACATTTTGATACAAAGTGTCTCGTATCGTAAATTCCACATAATGATTTGATATTTAATAGAAATTTAAATTGGCGTGGGAGGGGGGTGAAATTATTGTTCGTTGTTTGTGGTTTGTTTATTGTGTGTTTTGAGAGTTATCTACTATCTTTTGTCAAAAGCCTAATTGTTGACGAGCTGTAACAGGTTATTTCTTGTGTTATGTGCTCCCCTTTTGGTCAGTCACACCCTCTCGAGACATTTTGTATCAAAATGTCTCTATCTGTATCAAAAAGCATCATTCACAAGGTGAAATCAAGCCTCCCAAAGCTTGAGGAAACGTGCTGAATTACTGGCCGTATAAGTCACGGTATGCTGGATGTTACGGTGCCCCAGGTAGTCTTGGATAAGTCGGGTGTCGATACCTTGGTCGGCGAGGGCGTACCCGCAGGAGTGTCTCAACATATGAGGATGGACTTTAACCCCGATTTCCGCTTGCTCCCCCAAATCGGCAATCAGGCTATATACTCTTTTTCTTGAGATCCGCCCTCCTTTTCTGGAGAGAAAAAGCCACTCACTGTCAGCCCCTTTGAAATAACTCCTGACCTCCAACCATTTCTCCAATACATCTATTTCTCGTTGTCGCAATGGGTGTATAGTGGAAAAACCATTTTTCAACCTAAAAACGCAAATTTTTTTTTCTTTCAAATCGATATCTGACAACCTTAAAGCACACAACTCACTGACTCTCAACCCATGAATAAATGACAAATACAGCATACAATAATCACGAACCCCATAAACGCCTTGCATACTTACCGACAACAGCTTCTCCACTTCATTATTTGTTAAATACTTCCTTTTTTTCATTTAACGACCTTGAGTTATGAGTGAATTAAAATTAACCACCCCACTCCCTAGGATGAGCATCAACATGCGGATATTTCATGATGATACGAGCACACTTAGAACAAAAAACCAACCATTCAAAATGCACGATCCATAGAACTGCACTATCCCACAACAACTTCTGTAATAGCAACTTTAATAAAAAACATCTCAAACACCATCCTAAAAATAATCATTCACCTCATTTAAGAAAGGCCCCGTCAGTACATAAAAAACACAACCATCACGCACTCAGCATCAAGTCTTTTACTTCCCAAGACCTATCATATATCGGTAGCACTGGAGTTACCCTAAGTTTGAGCAGAATCGAGCAAACTGCGTTTTCACGCAGAAAAGTGGAAAGCCAACCTTTCCCCACCCAGACGATGATCAAACATTATCCCACCCACATAAAAAATCCATGCCACTCATCACAAAAAAAACAACAACCTACAAATAAGAAAAATCCCATTTTTCAAATCAAAATTGAAACTTAAATAGAACTAATCTATTTATACATCGAACTAATTGCAGATAAATCACATCTTGACCATTCAAAAAGGACATTTTGAAATGCAACAATTGATAGCCATCATACTTCTCCTTGCCTTTATTAATCTTTTTTATATCTAGGTACATTTTAGATGTAAGCGGCAAGGCTTTCCTAGATATGTTGGACGTCTTCGCTGAGTTTGAGACACGCCTGCGTCAGGAGCGGCAACGGGAAGGCATTCCCCGCGCGAAAGCCAAGGGGGTATATCCTACTGCACAGGCGAAAACACAGTAGGTGATTGAATTGACGCTGGCCGGTGTCACCCGCGAAGCGGTTGCCGACCAACTGGGCATTGGCAGGGCCAGCGTCTACCGAATATTAAAAATCTGGCGGCCGCAACATCCCGGCGCTATTCTGCCCGGAGAACGGGTGAAGCCTTCGCGCAGCCATAGTGAGCCGGCGGCCGAACGTGCTACGATAGTCCCATGAAAAAAATCCAACGCCCCGTGATGCCACTTTCCGGCCATTTCTGACACAACCTGAAATGGCCCGCGGCTTCATGGAGATACATTTGTCGGCCGAACTGCGGGCCATCTGTGACCTCAGTACGCTGAAGTTGGAGTCCGGCTCCTTTGTAGAAGATGACCTGCGCCAGAATTTCAGCGACGTGCTCTACAGCCTGAAAACCACCTCCGGGGAGGATGGTTACGCGTACGTTTTATTAGAAGCACAATCCTCGCCCGATAACCATATGGCTTTTCGCCTGATACGCTACTCAGTGGCCGCCATGCAGCGACATATCGAGGCAGGACATAAAAAGCTGCCGCTGGTCATTCCGGTACTGTTCTACGCCGGCAAACGCAGCCCGTATCCGGGGTTTGAAGCCCAACGGAGCGGAAACGTACGTTAAGAACGTAACTATATGATTTTAAGTTTATAAACTCGCGGAGCTATCGGGCAGGTTTACATTGATTTGATTACCGGGTTTATTAACGCCGGAAGTGCCTTAAACCGCATGGCTACTGGTCTCAAAGGAAAAAGTAAACAATACCTTCGTTTTCTTTACTCACCTGATCTGCTCAAAAAATGCACTTAGCGTACAGTTTCGTACGGTTGGGCTTCAGACCCCTATCCATACTCGACTAACTGGCTGCAGGAGTTTGATGATCCAGCGTTGGCAGAGAAACTGTACACCGGCGATTTTCCGCTGGTTGATGTGACCGTCATTCCCGACGAAGAGATCATGGGTCACCGCAGTATGGCCGCACTGAGGTATTGGCGCCACTTTATCGATAGTCATCACCTCAGGCTCACCGTGGTGACGGATTGCCTTGCGGAAGAAACGCAAGGCGGCTGAAGCATCCCGCTTGGCGGTTAGCAGGAAGTCGATGGTTTGTCCGGTCGAGTCTACAGCCCGGTACAGGTGTTTCCAGTGACCTTTGATTTTGATGTAGGTCTCATCCATTCGCCAGCGTCGGCCCAATTTGCGTTTGTGCCTCCGAAAAGCCTTATCCAGCAAGGCGGTTAGTTTGATAACCCAGCGGTACAGGGTGGAATGGTCAACGGCGATACCACGCTCCGCCATCATCTCTTCCTGATTACGCAAACTCAGTGAGTAAGCGAGATACCAGCGATGATGTCGACGGGGTAATGCAGGCGTTTGAAGGCTTTTCGTATAAGCGGCATGGGCAGAGGCTCTGGCAAATAAATGTGATATTACCTGAGCCCTTGCTTAATGCAACAGAACTGACCTGCCCCCAAGATTAGATACAACCTTCAGTTAGTAATGTCAGTTGGTTTTTCTTCATATTTCCCGTTTCGCCAGTCCGCTGCAAATTCAGCTGGCGTCTGGTAATCCAGCGATGAATGTGGAC
>NZ_JAAABD010000016.1:0-28996 GCF_009900725.1 Serratia sp. Z4 | reverse complement strand
ACCCATGTTGGTGATTTCCTTCTTACTTGTGGTGAGTAAGCTGGAATATTCCGGCATGGGTTTCCTTCAGGCTAGAGCCTCACAGGTTCAATCACCACCTCCTTAGGAGGTGGTTTAAGGCTTACAATAAAAAGGCCGCGTAAGCGGCCTTGCTTTACGTTAAATACCGGCGGCTTTATTGACCTTCTCCACAAGCTTTTCATTAACCAGCACGCTGACCAGGGTCATGATGATGGCAAAGCCAAAAATGCCCAGCGGCGTACCCAGTATCACGCTGTAGGCAAACGCCGTCAGCGCCGTGGCGGCCATGCCCGCCCCGATGGTCTCAATCTTCACGAAAAGGGGTCTGAAGTTCTGCGTCCGGATCGCTTTAGGCAACTCGACAACGAAGACATCGTAGGCATCGATGGCCTTGCCCGTGTAGTAGAACGCCTTGCTGAACTTGGCAAGGTTCTGGGCGATATGCTCTCGGCGCACCGACGCCAGCGCTTTGGCCACCGCTTCGCGATCGGCGACGCTGAATTTCTTGTTCAGCACGTCCTTGTACTTCTCAAACGCCTTCAGCGCCTCCTCCGCATTTTTGAGCGTTTTCCCCTTGGCCGCATCGGCCAGCTCTTTGGCCACCTTGGCGGACTGCTCGCCAAATTTCTCCGTCAGTTCCTTGTAAAAGTCCGCCGTCGTCTTGATGGCGTCTTTCATCGCCTCCTCTTCTTTCTTCCTGGCTTCTTCAGCCTCCCGCGCCTGCCGCTCTGCTCGCAGGACGTTCAGCCGCTTTTCTGCCTCCAGTTTTTCTCGCTGAGCCTGTTCAATACGTTGCTGTGCCAGGTTTGCTTCAGTTCGCGCCGATACAATAGCAGCCTTGTGTGCATTGACTTTATTACCGGCATCCTCTGCATCGCCACGATGTATCGCTTGAGATGTCTTACCTCCTTTTTTCGATAACGCAATCAGCCTGTCCCATTCAGCCTCGAGCGCTGGAAGTTGCTTCTCAAGTTCAGTGGCGCGGCTCTCTGCCACTGACTTCTCTGTACTTGCCGTGTTAATGCGCTGCTGTGCTTCATTAAGTTTACGCTGCTGCAATTGCTCATTATTCTGAGCGTCCCATTCAGCCTGCTTGCGTTTCGCCTCTTCCTCGGCGCGTCGCTTGGCTTCCGCCTCTGCCGCTTTGCGTTTGGCGTCTTCTTCCGCCTTACGTTTTGCCTCTTCGGCCGCTTTACGCCGGGCTTCTTCGTCTGCCTTGCGCTTGGCTTCCAGTTGCGCAATGTCCTGCTGTTCCTTTTGCCACTGCTGATACGCATTGGTCAGGCCGGGCACCGCCACATTGGATTTCCGATACCCGGTGCGATCACTGCCTTTGCCGCCGCCGTTGATCTCGTATTTTTGCGTGATCTCGGTCATGATCTTATTGTTGTCCAGCCAGAAGCCGGGGGGATTTGGCCGCGACGGACCGCCGTAAAGACAGCCAGCGGAAGGGTATAGTCTGCCGCCGGGTTTTTGCCGGCATAGCGCCCATCCGAAATGCTGGCGTTATTGCCAAAATTCTGGCCGGCCGGCGGTTTGGCAGCATCGATGATGGAATTCAGTACGCGGGTTGCACCGCCCGCGCCATCATCCACTAACGATGAATTTTCATAGTTCATGACGACCCCGTTCATCGTTGCGTGGCCCTCGGCATTGATAATGACTTTGCCATACCGGGAGACAAGCACATCGCCGGGCTGCATGACCTGCCAGCTGACAGTACCACCACTGCCACCGCCGCTGTCGCCCCCGTTACCCGTGGGGCCGGTAGGGCCAGGTCGGCTGGGACGATCGCCGGTCACCGTCATGCTGTCGCCATCATCCGGTGAATGATAAGTAAATTTGGTATTTGCATTAAAAAGCATGGACTATCTCCGCGGATTAATACTGTACAAATGCACAGTTAAATCGACTGTATAGACCGTGTCTGCCGGGGACAACCCCATGGAGGGCACTCTCGTTTGTACTAAGGCGGATACAACAGGCGTTGATCAGAATAGATGGTCGAGTACCACCAAATCAGTCTCAGGAAGATCGGGACTAGCAGAAAACGGATCTGACCGCGAAAAAGCACAACCTGTAGGGATGTACTATATTATATGTAAGGTATGTACATTCTGTATTGTATGTATTACTTGTATTTTTTGTATTGTGTATTTTTTACGCCAGGGGTACGATGACGGCATTCCCCAACAGACCGGAGCCTGATCATGATCCCGTTACCCCCGGACACCGTACGCCGTATTGAAGACGCCGCCGCGGCCCTCATCGCCGCCGGCACCCCGAACCCGACCAACGAGCAGGTCCGTCAGCACCTCGGCGGCGGCTCGCTGTCCCACATCTCCCCGGTGATGCGCGCGTTCCGCGCCCGCCTGCGCGAACAGCGCGCGGAGCAGGCGCCGGCGCTGCCGGCTGAGCTGGCACAGCTGCTGAGCGGCCAGCTGGCCCTGCTGTGGCAGGCGGCCGTGAAACAGGCCGACGCCGACACCCTGGCCGCCCGCGAACAAGCCGATGCGGATATTGCCCAGGCCGACCGGGAGCGCGACGCCGCGCAGGCAACCGCGACCCGGCTTGAGAGCGAGCTGGCGGTGCTGCGCGAGGTGGTGGCCGAGCGCGATCGCCTGCTGCAGGAGGTGCGCGCGCTGCGGGATGAGGCGCTGCCGCTGCGCGAGCAGGCCGCCCGGCTGACCGCCACCGGCGAGCACCTGGCGACGCAGCTGAAGGACACCCAGGCCGAGCTGAAAGGCGCCCGCGAGGAAACCCGCACCCTGCAGGCCGAGCTGCTGACGCTGGCGCGCGGCGCCGGGAAGGTGAAGCCATGAGAGCGGAAATCGAAAACTGTGTGAGGGCTTTTCACCAGGCGCTGAAAAAGGCTGCCCAGGAGCAGCCAGAAGAATGCAGGAACGGACCACGCTGATGTGAACTGAAAAACTTCCCGGCCGGCAGCTGCGACCTGGCCAGCCAGACGCTGGTGAAATATCTCAGAGATCACGACCCAAACCTGTTTCCCTATGTCATCGCCACGAGCAGGATTGAAAATGATGGCATAAAGAGTCACGTCTTTGTCGCTCTGGACGGGGACTACATCGATCTGACTCTGGATCAGTTTGACGAGTATGACGACTGGATTGTGGCGGAGCCGATCGAGTCCGGCGGGACGCTGGGCGCCTTCCTGCAGAAGGTTCGCCGTCTGGAAGGCACGATCACCACGCGTGAAGTGACCCTGGATGTCATTCAGGGTGACGGCCATCAACTGTATGGCTGGTTGAAGAAGACGGCTGACGATCTGTTGGCGGCGGCAGGCCAGAACGTCAAACCTGAGCCTTTACCGGTACTGGTGTCCAGAGAGATCCATCCGGATTACCGCGACTGGTCACCTGCCGGACCGTCAGCTAAAGCCGCTCATGTCCCTGAAATGAAAAAGCGGCCGAAAATGACGCACGAAGGGACAATCACTGAATGCTACAAACCACGCCATGTCAGGCAGCGTGAAACCAGCACTCAGTGGGTCAGTGAGTGTGGACTCCGATTCAGAAATTCCACCGGCGCTGAGGTCGAAAGCGGCGTCTGGAGTGCAAACCGTCTTGACTTGAAGAGTATCCGGGAACTTCAGCCCGGCGAATAAACGTCAGATCGGGTATCACGGATACCCCCCCTTACGGGATGACATCATGCCTTACTATAATGCCGCTGACAGGCGGGCAAGAGCCAGGGATGCCTGGCACGCTGAATGGATCAGCAAAAGCGGGCTGAAAGCGCGGCTCTGGACGGATAAAGCCATTGCGGAATTTATCGGCAGGCCTGAGAAAGCGGGCCCGGTCATGGCCTGGAGGCGGAAAGACGTGCAGAAGGTCGAAGGGACGCCTGCATTCCAGAGGTGGCTGGCAAAGTGCCGTGAATGGCTTGCGGCACAGGGCAAATTACCTGGTGAACAACAGCCCAGTGCGTAGTTAGACGTTCAGGTATTTTGTCCAACATAGCTATAAGCAACTACCTAAATTTTGTATCCTCTAAGCTGCGCTGTAAGCAATTAATTCCCATCGTGGCACATGCACAAAGGACGATATATGCAAACGCTAAAGAGCAGACTTGAGACGGTAGTGCATTGTTTTGAAAATGATTTTCGCGGGTTTAAAATCAAAAGCAGCAAAGCCGACGCCATGAAATGGCTAATGCGATTCAATTTACCTTACACGGTTAGAGAAGCTGAACCCGGTAAATATCTACTGCTTAATCGCGAATATAAACCGCTGGGATTTATGGCAGAGGCCGGCGGTCATGGAGCGGAGCACGCTGTTTACGAAGATCATCTTCTTCCAGGTGCACCGGGATTACTCGATAACGACATTTACTTTTATAATGACGCTTCAACCCCGTGGGGAAGCGCGAAAAATTGGACGGCATACCAAAAGGCCGTACTCACATTCCTTGAGAAACTTCCAGGCTGATTGACTCGCCACGGATGCTCTAATCAGGCCGCTTCTGCGGCCTTTTTTACGCCTGCTGTTCTGGTCACTCAGGTGATTCTGTCCAGCTCTGCTGGCTGCGTTTTAGAAAGGTGCACTGCCTTCCGACTCTGCCAGAAATCGGATCTCAGCGAAAAAAAGAGAGAAACCCATATAGGCTGAGCATATCCATATGTCCGACATCTGCATACGCTATATGTATACATATGCTGAACATCTGCCTATACTTAACCTATGTGCACACCCGGTGCATGTACGTCATCTCGGATCTGTCATTCATATCAATAATATTCGGGAGTTAATTATGAGAACCGTATCCATTTTCAAAAACGGCAATAACCGGGCCATCCGTCTGCCCCGCGATCTGGATTTTGAGGGGGTGAGCGAGCTGGAGATCGTCCGGGAAGGGGACCGCATCATCCTGCGTCCCGTCCGGCCGTCCTGGGGCTCGTTCGCCAGCCTGGAAAAGGCCGATCCGGACTTTATGGCGGAGCGTGAGGACGTGGTCAGCGACGAAGGACGAGTTAACCTGTGAACAAAATGTATATGCTCGACACGAACATCTGCTCGTTCATCATGCGCGAGCAGCCGGAAGCGGTACTGAAGCGTCTGGCGCAGGCGGTGCTGCGCGGCCACCGTATCGTGGTCTCGGCTATTACCTACTCCGAGATGCACATCGGCGCCACCGGCCCGAAGGCCTCGCCGCGCCATGTCCAACTGGTTGACGCGTTCTGTGAGCGGCTCGATGCCATCCTGCCCTGGGATCGCCCCGCGGTGGATGCGACCACGGAGATTAAGGTCGCGCTGCGCCTCGCAGGGACGCCGATTGGCCCGAACGACACGGCGATTGCCGGGCACGCCATCGCCGCCGGCGCGGTGCTGGTGACAAACAATGTGCGGGAATTTGAGCGGGTACCGGGACTAAGTCTGGAAGACTGGGTAAAATAATATAGTGCACTAATGACGGAATATTAAAAGAATGAGTGAACAGAAAATTGATAACCCAGCTCAAAGATTGCTGGATTTACTTGAGCAAGGAAACAAATATCAAAGGACTGATAATTTTCGCAAGGTCTGGCAAAAAATATTACAGGTTGAATATAATCGCAGGGGCCATGCCCATGATATCCGCCGCAGTGCATACAGCTTTGACCAACCTGAGCAAATAGCCATCAACGGCCCCTTTATTGAGGGTGCCATTTAGTTCTTCCGTGGCCAATTTCACGCCACTCACTCATCCAGTTGAATAATTTCATCTTGACGCCGTACACCACGTAGGGTCCGTTGTCCCACCAGGCCCTGCGCGACGAGACCATCGACCGACAGGCTCAGAGCAACGCCCTTTGTCGAGCGCCAGTCGCTGATGGACACCGCCGACACACTCAACGCCACGGTGGAGATCGTCGCCTGAAAGATTGCTATGGCCCGCTGCCGTTCCTATTCTGCATATCAGAGACTGGCTTCTGTATGGTGACGGTCACCAGGCCGGTGTTCACTGAACTACGCCGCCCACCGGAACGACGATTGCTCTAACAGCTCTCAGTGGCGGTACATTTCGCGGCATGTGCCAAAGAGCGGCAACAGCGGTACTGGATGAGCTCGACGCGCTGTACGGGGATTTGAGAGCGCCAGCACCTCCAACGGGGGATCACCTGGTAGGGAGACGGGCACAGACACAACATGCGGTAGATATTTCAGCAGAAAACGTACTATTTGTAGCGTTATCCACAGAAACTGTGGATAAGTCGGCAGCTTCAGTAAAGCGGCCTTTTACCGAAATGCTGTTGATTAGAGAAGCAGATCGGTAGTTTAGCCGCAAAATTGTCCTCATCCATGGCTGACACGCTTCTCAATGCCAACATAGTCTCTGGATCGGCGTCAGTCCAAGAACAGTGAAGTTGTCAACCACTTCGCTGATGGTAGGGCAAAATAGGGGATCATGCTACGATATCACGATGAAAACGACACCTACCGCGCACGACGCGCTATTCAAACAGTTTTTGACGCATCCGGAAACCGCCCGTGACTTTCTGGACGCACACCTTCCGCCGGCGTTACGCCAGGCATGCGACCTGAGCAGCCTGCGCCTGGAGTCCGGTTCGTTTGTCGAGGACGATCTGCGCGCCTACTACTCCGACGTGCTCTATTCGCTGAAGACCGGGCAGGGCGACGGCTACATCTACGCCCTCATCGAGCACCAATCGACGCCGGACAAAAACATGGCATTCCGGTTGATGCGTTATGCGATTGCCGCCATGCAACGCCATTTGGCCGCAGGCCACGAACAGCTGCCGCTGGTGATCCCGATCCTATTCTATCATGGCCAGGTAACACCCTACCCGTATCCGATGAACTGGTTGCAAGGTTTCATCGATCCGACGCTGGCTGGCCAGCTGTACGGTGGCGATTTTCCGCTGGTCGATGTCACGGTCATTCCGGACAACCAAATCATGCTGCATCGCCGCGTCGCCATTTTGGAGCTGCTGCAAAAACACGTTCGCCAGCGCGACCTCGCCGATCTGATGGAACAGCTGGTCACTTTGCTGCTGGCAGGTTACACTACTCAGGAGCAGCTGACATCACTGATGCATTACATGCTGCAGGTTGGTGAAACCCGCAATCCGGGCGAATTACTATCAACCCTGGCCTCACGAGTGCCGGAACACGAGGACACGCTGATGACAATTGCAGAGAAACTGCGCCTTGAGGGCGAAAAACGCGGGCTGGAAAAGGGCCGCTTAGAAGGTTGGCAAGAAGGGCGCCAAGAAGGCGAGCGCGAAGCGGCGTTAAAAATCGCCCGCGCCATGCTGGCCAGCGGTCTTGATCGAGATTCGGTAATGAAAATGACCGGGCTAACTACCGACGATTTGGTGCAGCTCCGCCACTGATTCACCCTACTTGATATCCCTCTGCCGGTTAGTCAACCGAGACTAGTCCGGCAGGCCCCCCCGTGATTTCCGCCCCCCCAAAACAGAAAAAAAATCAATAAGTAAAGGGCGGGCCTAAATAAGGCCCGCCCATAGTATTTAGCTTGCGTTAGAATCCGATCCAGCTTCATCATTCGCGGCTCTCTTGAGAAGCTCAAGAACCCCCTCTTTCCCATACTCTTTAATCAGGCGGGCAAGCTCTTTTTGCGCCTGACTTTCCTTTTTACGGCAGGCGCTTTCATGACGCTCTTTGAAAACGGCTTCCGGCTCTGCTTTCAACCGCACCTGATCTTCATGGGTGATGAAAAACAAGGATTGTTTTGTACGGTTTCCGACATCCGATTCAGTTTCAACACGGCGACTGGAAATGGGGAATGAGTATTGCTTTTCTAAAGCATGGATCACTGCAGAAGCTCGCTTCACACCATAATCAGCAGGAATTGTATAGCCTGACGTAGTGACCGACTTGTCATCTAACAACGCGGCAAGCACACATGCCTGTGTACGATTGAGTGTCTGGACGGTTTCCAGTACCGATGGATGCCCTTCGAAGAAGGAGACTAATTTGATACGAGCCATCTCGGGCGCGTAGTCGTCAGTGACTTTGCGTTGATTAAAATCTTTTTCTGTCATAGTAGCTTACTCCAATCTAGAACGGATAAAGCCAATGCAGAGATGTAAATAAGATTTGCAAGAATGCAAAATCTTCTGGAAATCTACGACAATTAGCCGTAATCTTCCGTCACGGCTTGACCAGATCTGGAAAATTTGGTTGAGCCGCTTCAATCTCTGCATTGGAGCGTGAGCAGCTATCGGGCGGGCCTGAGAAACCTAATTTGCCTGATAGCTGCTTTTTCGTCTCTGAGATCCATGATCACCAGAATCTCAATGCTACCATGTCCCGCCGAAACACACATCTAAATTCTTTCAAATAAGTATATTTTATGTGCACACAGTTCACCAGAGCGATTATCCGGGGTTTTATCGCTATTTTTGATTTGTAGTCAGCTTAACAACAGAAAACGCTTGTGATGTGTTTTGATGGCTTTTTTCGACCTGTAAAAAAAACCAGAGGTTTAATTTACAGGTGTGGGCACTTGACGAACCTCACGAGATGAAGAAGCCGTGTCAACGTTGAGCAACAACGAGGGGGAAGTAAGAGAGGACGTCCAGGTTAACCCCGGTGCATATCCAGCAATTCAATTTAACATAATGCGCATTATCTGTACTTTTTTAACATTATCAATGTATTATGAAATAATCACCACGTCGTTAACCATTGAGAGATGTCCTTTTTTTGGCATAAAGGCTCTAAGCTTTAGTGACTTTAGGGATCCGAAAAATGTTGGTGACTATGTGTGATAAAGAGTTAGTTCGTGCCCAGGTGATCCAGTCTGTTTGCGAAAAACGGTTACGTCGTCGTGATGCAGCAAATCAGTTGGATCTCAGTGAACGTCAGGTTTAGCGTCTGATGGATAAGTTTCGCTTGTCAGGAACTCCCGGGCTTGCCAGCTTAAAACGAGGTAAACCGGGAATCCAAAGTCTTCCGGAGCAACTAAGAATAAAAGTTCTGGCACTGCTACGTGAAAACTACAGCGACTTTGGACCCACACCTAGCCACAGAAAAGCTCAGCGAACGCCACCAAAATCTATCTCTGTAGAAACTGTTCGTCATCAGCCCCCCCGTACACGGCATTGAAATTGAAACATTGGATTCTAAGATGTACAATTTAGTTGTACAATTGAATTTACATACATACAAAAGGTGTGCGCACTATGCAATCTATCAACTTTACTTCAGCCCGTGACAAACTAGCATCAGTCTTGGACAGGGTATCTGCAGGCGAGCCAGTTATGATCACCCGCCGTTCAGCAAGGTCGGTGATAGTGGTTGATGCTGAGCAATATGAAAAAATGCAGAAAATTCAGGCTGAGTCGGATTTTGAATGGCTTTTCGTTGAGCATGGTAAAACTCTTCAGGCCCTGAAGAACCGATGATAAATTTTCTTACCACGAAAGATGTCATCAACATTCATGATCGTATGATATCAATATATGGAGGGCTTGAGGGTTACTCCGATGCCGGCCGGATTGAAAGTATGGTCACCCGTATTATCAATCGCCATGTTTATGAAGGCGAGCATGATGTGCATGTCCTGGCTGCTGCTTATCTGCTGGCGATAGCCAGGGGACATTGTTTTAATGATGCAAACAAAAGAACAGCCTTTGCTTCAACTATGCTTTTTTTACGCCGTAACGGTGTTCTTGTGCATTTTTCTGAAGAACATGAGGAGCTGACAGTCAGGGCAGCAAAAGGGGATATAGATGTGTGGGAAATTGCAGATGCGCTAAAAGCTTCGCAATAACGCGCATTGCTTCGTTATTGCAAACAACCTTTAAATTTAACATAACAGTATATCTGTGCTTTTTTAACATTTTCAATGCGTTATAAATTTAACTCTATGCATGAACTCCCGCCACGTTGCTGAAACTATACTTTGCCCAAGTTGCTCGGACCAGAGCGCCGCAGGCGCCGTTCTCCACAGGAAAAAAAGCGTGCAGGTTACGCGTATTCTGGACAGCATTGCGCTGTTTCGCGGCTACCCGGTGACGTAAGCTCATGGCAAACTGCGCGGTCAGATAGCTGACCAGCTCACGCTTTATCGCTGGTTCAATAACGTCTTTCAGTACGCGGCACTCGAGACTCTGGACCGCAAACATCTGTTTCAGCCTGCGGTTGTAGCGATAATATTATCAAGCAGACGGCACATAAGACTGTCAGTGACGATGCTGATTATCTGGCGAAACGAATTTATTTCTCTCTTAAGGTGAGTAAACTCTGGCGAGTCCTGTAGTTTTTTTAATGCGGCATACAGAGCCATCCCTTTTTCCGTTAGTCTTATCCCTGAACTGTTACGAATAAAAAGCAAACAATCGAGATTTTTTTCTAATGTTGATATCGACTTACTGATTGCTGATGAAGTGACGAATAACTTCTCAGAGGCGACTGATAATGATTTATGCTCTGCAACTGTAAGGAAATAGCGGTAACGGCTCTACAGTGATAAACATGCTGTTTTTCGCGTCAGCCAGGCTGAAACTCGCCGCACCGGCACCACGCAGTTTGGACGCGTTCTGCATGAACTTAACATCGAGCTCATCTGTGCCAACAGTTCGCAGGCCAAAGGCCGCGTCGAGCGTGCCAACCTGACACTCCAGGACCGATTAATCAAAGAGATGCGACTCGAGAGTATCAGCAGCATCGAGGAAGCCAACGCCTGGCTGGACAGCTTCATCCTGGACTTCAACCGCCGCTTTGCCAAAGCCCCCAAATACCCAAAAAATCTCCATCGGCCCGTCAATGAGCAGTCGGCAGAACTGGATGATATCTTTGCCTGGCAGGAGTTTAGAACCCTCTCAAAATCGCTGACATTCCAATACGATAAGATGCTTTACCTCGTTGAACCTACAGAGGAAAACACACGTATCGCCGGAGAGAAAATCATGGTTTATGACTATCCTGACGGCACATTGGCCTTTAAGTACGGCTACAGGATGCTGACCTATCAGGTCTTCGACAAGCTGGCCATCGTTGACCAAGGTGCCATCGTGGACAACAAACGCCTCGGCGCCGTACTGAAGCTGGCGCAGACCCAGCAGGATGAACGAGACAGGGATGGTCAAAGAGTGCGCAGCAAGAGGATGCCCAAACGACGAGCCCAGGCGAGAATCCAGGAACAACTCAGAGCTATCAACCCGGTCCTGGCCACCCCAGAGGAGTTCAGAGCCAGCCTCAAACGCTAACGCCCTTTTCTCTTTTTAACATTCACCAAAGTGACATTTTAAAATTGGAAACCAGGGTGACATTTCAACTTCGGATAGACAAAGTAATGTCACTTTTTGGGATGCGGATGTTTTCCTGGACGGTTTTATTGCGCGATGCCGAGTTGCCGACGGTACATTTCCGGGCTGAGTGCTCCCAGCGACAACTTGATGCGATGTTCGTTATACCATCGTAAGTCGGTTAACTTCTTCGCGCAACGCATCGCGCTCCTCCGTAAGAGACGGCTTTTCATGTTTGCGCATGGACTGGTAAGCCTCATCGCCGATGATTTCATCTTTCCATTTGTACAATACCGTGCGACTGATGCCAATGTTCCTGGCGACTTCTCTGGCTGGCACATACCGTGTACAAAGCGCCATGACAGCCTGACGTTTCACCTCAGGTTCAAAAGGTGCATTTTGGTTGATCGTACTGGTGAAAATAAGCCGTCTGTCGGGATGACGTTCATTAACCCAGCGAGCCAGTACATCACAGCAGGGATAACCAAGGGTCCTGCTGGTAAACGCCAGACAACAGCCATGGTTAAGATAATGTTCAACAGCAACCTGCTTTTGCATATCAGAGTAGCGAGGCTTACGGGGTATGGTTTTTGTAGCACCGTCACTCGCTTCCCATAAACGGATCCAGCGTCGCAGATTTCTTTTAGAGGGGTAACCCAGCTCACGAACCACGGGAGCCAATTTTCTGCCGTATTTAAAGTAAAGTTCAATTGCGCGGAGTCGCTCTGCTTCGGTAAACATTATTTATCTCCTGAGAGTCCAGGAAATCGTCCGCATCCCCTTTTAGCCATTTAGAAATGTCCCTTTTTTTGGCATAAAGGCTCTACGCTTTTGTGACTTCAGGGATCCGAAAAAATAAGTTTCGCTTGTCAGGAACTCCCGGGCTTGCCAGCTTAAAACGAGGTAAACCGGGAAGCCATAGTCTTTCGGAGCAACTAAGAATAAGAGGTTCCAAAAAAACGCGATCCAAATTCCTCACCATTAAAGTCAAGTGTCAGATCAAGTCGCGACTAATACACTTAAGACGACTGTATCTCTGCAGGACACAGACTTGATTCCCCAAAGTCAATTGCCCAAACATGTCCATCAGAATCAACTAAGAAATTTCCCCAATTGGGATCGCCATGATTGATGCCAATGTTATCTAACCGCGTTAGCTCATCATTTATTTTCCGTTTTATATCTTCGATCTGCCTTTCATTGAGTTGGGTTTCGAGTAAATCAGCCCTGTCACCAGGAACCTTCCTCATCAACAGCATCTCACCACTAGCTATTGCCGTTTGTGGCCCATAGACTTTTTGAAATATCACCGCCTCTCTCTGTATTTTACTCTCGTCAACATCCTCAAAATGAATGCCAACCTCTGGCATTTTTATAACCCATTGATCATTGATTTCGTAAACAGTTCCATACCTTCCCGATGAAATGGCTTTTTCTCTTTTTTCTGATGCTGACAGCTTCAGAAACTCTAATATATCAGCACTAGGTAGAGGCGCTGGAGAAAGGTGCCTTGAACTCATATCCATACTGCCAGCTAAGTCTTCAACTGCCGGCTGCAGGCATTTGGTTAACTTTGATCCACCTCCGGGGAGTCTTCCTTTACCCAATCCCTTCAGTGCCACCCGATCCCAGAGTTTCACCATCTCCGCGGAGTATCCGTCACGCACACAAGACATCTCAGCCCCCCCCCTAGTTTGACCAGCATCCGTCTCCTGATAAAACGACCTAGACTCACTTTCAACATCGAAGTCATCATTGGTAATCCTTGCTAAAACGGACTTTTTTGACCTTGACTTAAAAGTATACATTCGTTACTCCCTTGATAATATTGCCTCAGAATTCGACAATAAAACTGAGGTTATCCTGATAGTTACCCACCGGAACTTCGCTCTGCGCCGTATTGACCGCCGCCTTATACGGGATGCTTTGCGCCAGCCCGGTGCCGGCACCGCTCTGTTTGTTGGTACTGTCCCAAACGGTCGTCGTATTAGGCAGGTAAATCTGATACTGCATAAAATTGCTGGTACCGCTTTTCATGCGGCGCCAACCGGTGATGGGGTTATTGCCGTTGGTGAAATAGGTGTTGTATCCCTCGGTTTTGGTGCAGGTCAGGGTGATGCTCTGATTGACAGGATTGAATTGCCCGACCAACGCCATACTGCCAAAATTGACGTTAGGCGCAGTACCTATCAGGCAGTCTTTGGTGATGGTGACGCTGACGCTGACCGTGCTGGGCTTATTGACGCCATCCCACCAGATGCATGCACCTAAGACACCGAGACCACAGATATGGTAATTCCAGATCAGGTTGATGCTGTCGGTATAAGTGCCTGCACGCACGTTGGCACCTACGGTGGTTTTGATATACAGCGGGAAATTGACGTTGGCGGAAATCAGGATCAGTGACAGCAGGTTGAGCGAGCTGTAATCGATGGTTTGGCCAGTGCTGTAAGGGTATTGGTAGTTGGCGTCGGGATAAATCAGGTACGCGATTTTATCGCCGGAGCCGTCGGTATTGGTTAACGCCATGCCGTTGGTGGTCGACGCAACCTTGACCGTGACGGTGTTCTGCGACAGCAGCGATAGTCCAAGACCGGTGCAGTATAGACCGGCAGTGCCCTGAGCATTGAGCTGCCCATTGTACACGACAAGGGAGCTGCTGCCCGGCAAGGTGACACTGCCATTGGTGGTATCGCAGTCGGCTAATGTATGCTGACAAAACAGCAGTAAGGAGCCCAACAGTAGCATCTTTAATCCCCGAAACATAGTGACTCTCCGTCGTTGAATTAGCGGCAGACAACCGGGCCGACGCGCTGGATGCCCTGAGGCTTCGCCAGGCTGAATTCCGCCTGACACGGCGGGCCGCCGTCGGCTGGGATCACGCTCAGGCGATTGTGTTGTTGCACCGGGTCGATATAGGTCATGCCATCCCAACCCACATAGCTCTGTTGATTGCCGCCAACCACCGCCACCTGGCTGCCGTTGGCCAACGGCTTGCCTTGCTCGTCAACCAGTTCGACGTCGGCGGCGGAAATGGGTTGGATGGGGAACTCAACCAGAAAACCACTGTGATCGCGAATAGCGACGGTTTTCTCCACCGTCGGCAGCACGACGTCGGCGGGCAGGTTGAGCGGATCAATCTGGAATTTCGCATGATAGTAAGACGTGACAGTCGGCACCAGTAAATAGCCCTGGGCATCGGTCTTGCCGATCGGCTGGTTCTCATAGCTCACCGGAATGTCGGCGTACCCTTGCGTGGATACCAGCGCAAAGGCATCGTTGATGGTGTTGGTAGCATACACGCCGCCGTTCATCGCCACGAGCGAACCGCTGATTTCTCCCCAGTGGTTGATATCATCACGGGTGCCGTATACGCCCGCTCGGGCTTCGAGCCTGCGAGCTCGCCAGGTCAGATCCGCCTGACGGTAATCGCCGCCGCTCGGGTTATTGGCGTAGGCCAGATCCCAGCCTAAACCGCCATCAGTCGGCGCGGTACGGCTGTAGCTGACGCGCTCGCTCCAGCGGTTATTGTTGTCGCGCGCGGCGCTGACGCTGGTTGTGCCCCAGCGGTCAAACGGAATGGAGAGCTGCAGTTGGGCACTGTAACCGCTGCTGCCGATTTCCCGATTCAGTGAGGCGTACAGGCTGCTGTTGCCCCAAAGCGACATACTGTAGGAAAGGTTCACCAGGCGGGTACGTTGAGCGATGGCATCGCGTACGTCAAAATAGCCAACGCCGAGGCTACCGAGCCGGCCCAGGCCGACGCTACCGGTCAACTGATCGGTGCGGCGGCTCAGACGGTAGTCGCTTTTATACACGGAAATGTCGCCAAAATCGGCGCTGCGCAGGATACGCTGTGCGTTGAGGCTGAAACGTTGGGTGCTGTAGGTATAGCCAAAGCTCCTCTGATCGCCGTGGTTACCGGTGTAGCGATAGACGGGCTGAGGGTCCGGCTGTTGCAACGGCCTGCCGGTCAGCGGATCGTAATAAGGGGGGAATTGTATCGGCCGGCCGCCGTTAAACGCTTCGTCGCCGGCCTGGCTGACGCTGTAGGATCCATTGATAACCCCCCATTGCCCGATGCGAATGTCAGCACCCATGCCACCAACCGCCAACTCGGCTGCACCTTCGGCCCGACCTTCCAGGGTGAACCAATCATTGACGCCGTAACGTAAACTGGCACTGCCTACCCATTGACCGTAATCGACAGAATTTACCCCGTAGTTGCGCCGCAGCCAGCCGGTGGAAATGCTGAAATCGCTCATACCGGTCTGCAGCAGGTTGCTGGCCACGTAGAACGGTACTGTAGTGCTGACCTGACGGCCGAGGGCGTCGGTGGTGACGACGGTGGCCTGACCCGCACCGTTAATGTAGGGCACGCTGTTGAGGGTGAACGGCCCGGGATTGATGTTGGTGGTACTGTTTTTATAGCTGTTGATGTATAAATCGACACTGCTGGGCAGTGCCGCCTGGCCGGAAAACTGCGGCAGCGGATAGGTGATAAGATCCGGGCGTACCGCGAAATTGCGCGCCAATTGCAAGCCGCCGATGCGCACGGCGCTGCTCCAGGGGAGCGAGCCGGTGGTAAGGTCACCGGCGGTCAGACTCAGCATCCGCTGGTCATCGTTGAAACGCCAGTAGCTGTCGTACCGAATATAGCGGCCGCCATCGTCGTTTGGCCCGCTGTTAAACCCGCTGCGGTAGATGCCGGTGTTGGCGATGACGCCGAAACCGTCGAACAGCCTCTGTTCGCTCCACGCCGACAGGTAACCCGGCCGGCCATTGCCGTTGCTTTGACTGGCATAGATGTCGTAGTTAAACAGCAAACCCAGGCTGCTTTGCGCCGGCAAGCGCTGCAATGATGAACGGGCGCCAATGGTTTGCTGCGGCAACCAGTCGTTGGGCACGTTAATCAGCAACTGCTGGCTCTCGCCGCTGTAGCTGACATCCACCTTCTCCAGCCGATCGACGGCGATTTCTTTCGCCTGTTTATCCGCTACCGGCAGCCCGGCGTCGAGCAGTTGTTGGGCCGTCATGTAGTAATGGCCACCACGGTAGTTGACGGGTACGACGTTGCCGGTTTGCCGCCCGTTGACGACCGGCTCCAGATACAGCGTGGTGTCCGGCATGCTGATAGCAGCAGGTGACGGCAGATCGTCGCCGAGCGCAAACGGCAGCCAGCCGCCGGCCGCCATGCTCAGCATGGCAAACGCCAGTGCCTTACCGCTGAAACACCGCGGCAGTAACCTCCTTGTCGACTGCATCTGGACCTCAGTACAACGGAATAACGACAGGTTGTTTGTTGTCATTGACCGTGGCCATCAGCTTGCCGCTGCTGAAACCGCCGGCGGGCGGCAAGGCGAAGCGCATCTGCGAACCGGACAGTACGTATCCCATCAGGCCGGGATTCAGGCTGCGGCCTTGCAGCGTCACTTTCGAAATACGGGCATGCACTGCGCCTTGATTTCGCACCTCCAGCCCGCGTTCGCTGCTTTGCGGCTGTAGACGATAGCTGAGCCGGGGTTGGCTGGCGGTCGCGTAATCGCGCGGTTTTTCGCTGTCCTGCTTGGTCCAAATGCCCTTGCCGCTGACGAACAGCGGCACCGAGTAGCGCATCTGGAATTTCAGCCCCATCTCCGCACCGGAGGGGGAAGCATCCGACGATTTTTCTTGCACCGGCACTTCATCAACTAAAACGCGGTAAGCGCGCTCTTGTCCCGCCGCCGGGGCCGACTGTTTGATAAGACGTATTAACTGGCGTTTACCCGGTGCGATCGACGCCACCGGCGGGCTGGCAATCACGTCACTTTGGTTGCTGTAATCGTCTTTGCCCGCGATTTGCTTCCAACCCAACACGCGAATTTGCATATACACCGGTTTGCTGTCGCGATTTTCCAGCCACAGCGCGGTGGCCTGCTGTTGATCTTCAATCACCGGATCGATAGGCCAAATGAGAATGGAAGCCGCGGCCAGGGCGTGCTGCTGGCTTGCCAGGAGCACGACTGCCGTTAATGGCAGGCGGAAGGGTATACGCATAACTCAATCCTTATTGCAAAAAAACTTAATAAGTCACCGTCAATAAGACGCTATCGCTGTAAACGCCCCTGGTGGGCAGGGTACTGCTTGAGAACAGACGGGCGTAAACCTTAATTTCTTGCGTGCTGCCGGTGGCGGCGACGGTCTGCGTCGCGCCGCCGTTGGCGCCATCGCCCCAAAGGGTGGCGTAGTTGCTGTCTTGATAAAGTTGATACAGCAGCGTTTCCGACGTGACGGCATTTTGTAATTTTCTGCCTCCGGCGATGGATCCGGTCACGTGATTGCCGACGCCGAGGGCCAGCGTAACGCTCAGCCCCGGGTTGCAGCGAAACAGCACCGAACCGGCGCCACTGCCGGAGACGATGCTGACTGGGTTGGCAAGCGAGGACAATGTGCCGAAGTTCAGGGTGCCAAAGGTGGTCACGTCACTGACGCCGCCGCCCAATACACAACCTTTTACTACAGTTGCATTGACGGTGAACGGTTGGCTTTTGGACATGTCGTTGACGCCGCTATCGCTTTGGGCCGGGGAAAGCGGCAGGCAAAGCAGCAAACTACAGAGTAAAACGCGCATCGTCATTACCAATAGACCGTAACCTGTACCGTATCGGTATAACTGCCTGTCGGGGGTGTGGACTGCGCCGGGATCATGCCATAGACCGGCAGCCAGTTGTCCGAACCGTTAGCGGTTTGTGACACGCCCGTCAGATTATCCCAAATAGTGCTGTGGGCGGCGTTGGTGTACAGGTTGTAATTCACCCGTTGGCCAGCCGCGCTTTGCAGGTAGCGGGCAGCGGTATTGCCGCTTTGCCCGCCGTCAAGCAGAACGCTGTAGCTGGTGCCGTTGGTGCATTTCACCCGAATGGCACCGGCGTTTTGCTGCCCGGCGACGCTGGTTGCGGTGCTGAGAAAATACAGCGTACCGAAATTCAGCGTGCCGAAACTTACGTTGCCGCCCGAACTGCTGCCGGCCTCACAGGTGCTGACCAAGAGTACACTGACGCCAATAGTCGCCGTTTTACTGTCGGCCTGCACCAATAGGCTACAGGCCCACAATCCGCAGCAACAAAGTGCGCACCGCACCGTTACCAAGTGACCGTCATCGTGACGGTGTCATTATAAGTGTCCGCTGCTGGTGTCGAACCAGCTGCCGGCACGCGGCCATAGACAACCAAAGGAACGGCGGCACCGGTGCCGGTGCCGGTCAGCGCGTTGGCGCCGCTGCCCCAGGCGGTGGTACGTGCGACATCCTGGTACAGGTTATAACTGATGAATGCGCCTGCCGTGCTGGCCATGCGGCGTTGGGTGCCTGAAGTGACGTTGAGCCCGTTGTCCAGCGCCACCGTGTAGTCTGTGCCGGTGGTACAGGTCAATGACAGCGTACCGGCCCCCCCTGCGCCGGTGGCGCTGGCGTCGATGATGTTGTTCAGTGAAGAGTAAGTGCCGAAACTGATGGCGCCAAAGTCGTTGATGGAACCACTGCTGTCACCTCCGCCCACGACGCAACCTGCACCAATAGTCAATGTTACACCCAATGAACCTTGAATGACGCCAGCGCTAGCCGCACCGTGCACACACAGCATGACGACCGTAACGAGTGCGATAAATATCTTTTCCATAAGAAATCCTATTTAAATAGTGGGAAAATCCCTAATTAATCCGACACACAGGGAGTCCCCACGGTGCCATATATCAAAAACAGCACTTCAACCAGAAATGAACTGGCACTGATAATCGTAGTCAATTCGATTTCGGTCACGCATAGAATAAAAAGAAAAATCCTATTTTCTCTCAAGTCGGTGCTCTATCCACCGCCGTTACAACAAACAGGGAGCATCGCGACATCATAAAACTCACCGCCGAAAAAAATTCGTATGGCGACGGCACCAGCCTCAGGGCCTGTATTCCACCATGCCTGCAGTATGTATTTTGTCGCTTACGCCCTGTGCGATGGCTGGCTATTCGTGAACTGTACGCCCGCGAATACCTTAAGGGTGATGACGGGAAATATTTCGTTCAACAGACGTCATTGAAATACTGTCTGCATTGCGCTCAGCGCCCCTCTTCCTCCGTTGTTAAAAAGGGACAACGGCTCTGAATTTACGGGAAACATGCCGGGTGTGCTTACAAAATCGACATGACTAACTGTGCATTGTATCTAATCCTAGGGGCAGGTCACTATTACGAATGTATATTCCATCATATAACCACGTCATTACCCCACTCTACCAAACACATTTAATAAGGCATCACTTGAGAGCCCTTCTGGTTCCCCTTCACTTCTTTCAGCTCAATGAAATATGTTTTACTTGACTCACGCTTTGATACGTTCACAACTTCAAAATCAGCATACGGCGAGAATACTCTCTCTCCCTCTCCACGAGGGATATATCGAGCATTATTTATAATAGAGCTAAATCCTCTGATTGTAAAAAAAGCCTTCCACTTCGCCCCATTAGAAACCATGAACTCCTCTGCGGCTTCCTTTTTTGAAGATACCGATAAGATACTGGCAGAATGAATGCATTGGCCAGTACCCATCAAAGATGCATACTTCTCCGCCGCACTCCGTGATAAATCCTGGCCACGATATGAAACACTATATTCTCCACTTTGATTATACAAAGTGTATTTTATATCATTAATTTTATCTTTATTGTAGTAACCTGCGCCATGGTACTTTATCTCGTCAAGCTCAATTTTTGCTCCGCGAGAAAAACTATCATCTCCATGCGTTATTTTTATCTCACTAATAACCCCCTCACTCAGAACATAAAAATCAGATTTTCCTTCCCTCATGGCCGAGTTTATTGCTTTAAAACCATGATTAGATGAATAAACATCCATAAACGCACGTATATACTCATATTTTTTCCCCGCAACTTTTTTCGAAGGTAATTGACTCAACGGCAAGTCCTGTGGCCTTTTCCCACTATAACTCGCCCCCGTAGAAGCAGAAGCAGTTGGTAGCACACCTGACATGGGAAGCCCTCTAAATATAGAATACAACTCATTCACCACCTCATTCACCTCCTCATTCGCATCTTTAGAGCTTACGACACCCACCTCATAGCATATGTCTTCAAGCTCATAGAATATATCATCCTTTAACTTCCCAGTCAGTTCCTTACCCTGAATGGCTTGCATCACTTTTCTGACTTCTTGCTCAAGACGTCCCCCACCACGCTCACCAAGATTATGTTTACTGGAGAATAACCTGATTGAAGAAAATGCGTCACCATCACTCTTCAGCGCTTCTTTCTCGCTCAGATTGAGTGTATTTACCCCTGAAACAGAAGCGCGCGACATTTCATCGGTGAGAACACCAACATCATCAGCAGGCTTTGCTTTATTTTTTTTCGAATACTCTTGTTCCATAAACCCTACCTCTTTTGCTTTAATAAATCATAATAAGTAAACATCTCCTTGCTGTGTGATCGTTATAATCCAAACAAGCCATGAGATGTCCCGTCCCCAGTCAGAGCCTCGGACCAGGCAGCCGTACTGAGTTTTTTCAAACAAATCATCAACTCCTGGGGGCCGGGGAAGGTAGAACAATATTGATAAATCGAGCATAAATACCACAACACTAGTGCACATCAATAACCTGTTATTTCTCTATAGATACTAGCCCTGGTTGATTGGAGCAAAGCAGATAAAAAATACCAAATAATCAGGTAAAGCAAGACCATCGCAGTATTAAACACCTAACATGGCCTATGCACTGGCATACATCATTTCGCTCCGCTAAAGCGATGACTTTATGAATTAAATTGCACAAACACTTAAAACAACAGATAAAAATAATGAGCCCCCCCGCGGTGCGACTCAGACATTCAATGCCTAGCCCGTGTCAGGCATCAATTTTGGCTGGTATGAAGGACTGGATAAAAGTGAAGCGCCCAAGGACAGGGTCGCTAACGCTTTTGATTTAAAACCTATTTTGAAACCGTTATGTTCTATCATAGCCTTCCTCATATCGTCATAAACTTTCATCATAAGCATCACAGCATTAGCATGACTCATCATATTAGCTGATTACATACCCCCTCCTTTACACAGACTTAGCCACTTGATTGATATTAATTTGGCCAAAAGCACCCCAAGCTAAAAAATCCCCATGAAATAATGGATTATGGCCATAGACTCCGGGGAAGGAATTATCCGTAAGTGAGCGTTTAATTCCCCCCCCAACATATCAAAACCTATCCCTACCAACAAACCATATCGCACAGACATAAAAAAGAGGATTACTCTTACTGCAATACTGCGAGATTTTATAATCCTCATACAGTCACCAAGCACAAATTCAGAAGAAATGACTCAATTAGAATTCTCAGCCACTATTGTGGCTGAGAATTACATAACTACTTTATCCACAACGAAAAAATC
Source organism: Serratia sp. Z4 (assembly GCF_009900725.1). NCBI lineage: Bacteria > Pseudomonadati > Pseudomonadota > Gammaproteobacteria > Enterobacterales > Yersiniaceae > Serratia > Serratia sp. Z4. The sequence goes on along the minus strand of NZ_JAAABD010000016.1, from coordinate 7,311 downwards.
TCACTTTATTACTTCACACACGAGAATATCAGCAACATTCAAAAAACTCTTCTTTGTATCGTCAGGATTTGCCATAGGATTCCCATGAATTTGAAGTTCAAGACCACGCTTCACTTCACTAGAAGTGTTAAACGTGAATTTAACCTCGAACCACTCATTTTTTTTCTTTTCACCCGGAAGCTCTTTAACCCATAGAGGCTGAGGGTCATCGTGGTAATTCAAGGATATCTTCCCTCCAAGTTCGCCGCATACATTCAATGAAATGTCGTATGTCTTACCGCTTTTAATGTTAATAGGCTGCCGAATAGTCTCTGTGCTACCCACCCTGCAATATGGCTTCTTCACATCCATCTCGCCAACAACTTCGCTCAAGGCACCAAAAGTACGTGAAAAAGCCCAGCCAGAGACTTTGTTATCTTTGGTTTTAGTGAAATCGCCATTCTCAATCAAATTTTCACTCATTATATAACCTCACGTGTGTTTTTAACATTATATACCTACCAGACACCTGGCATTATTGAGTGTAGTTGAGCAACTATCTTTAGCAAGTTTTTCAATGTAAAATCACTATACTCAGAGCATGATTAACAACTGCGCACACTTGTTAAAGTCAATACACAGCAGACACCTTACTGTCAGTAAATTACGTATTAAGCATATACTGTCAGAGCGAGCGTTTATTTATTGCACCCAGGGAAGAAGGGGGCCTGTTTTTACTGTACACATGCCTTATAACGCCGGTGTACAGTCACAACAATAATGCTAGCCACAGAAAAACCCATGACCATGTAAATACAGCAAACGTTCGCTTTGCTCTCGCCTCACGACGTTGTCGACTGATACACTGTGAAAAGTTATCGGTTTGTCTTATATGTGAGCCGGTGGTCGGTTTAGACTGGAATACGTAATATCCTCATACACATCATTGTTCCTTCCTATATTTTTAACATAACCGCCCTAAACACCCTCATTTTTATCATGATGTTTATCGGTTCGTTTTACTTCGCGTTTATACATACCGACCTCCATTCTCGCACGCTATAACACCGCGACACATGAGTGATAAATAAAAGTGGCAACATTGGCTTTGCAAAAATAACCATTCACAGCCCCCACACGCTTACACTTCCATATTTACGGGAATAATGTGAGACAAGATATCAATAAACATTAACGTGAATACATGTCACCGACAATTCTTAGGTGATGGCCCGTTTTTGGCATAAGGATGCTCTAGCTTCACACCAGTGCCGAATATTCCATTTCTCGGCTAATTCTAAGCTCGCCAGCCAATAATGGGCGGCATCCTCAAAACACGCTTCTCTCTCCAGCAATGCCGCTTGCTCCATCAATACGAGCAAGCGACTCCGAGGACGATTAGCATACATCACGCTTTTTCTCATTATTCTCTCCTGACAAAGTACCCCACTCCACCTCAACTTGCTCCAAAGACAACGATAACAATGAGGGAGCTCGTGGTGACAATATCATCACGCCTTTCCCCCTCCGACATCTCTGAGCCGGCCGTACTGACGCGTCGACACAAAACGCTGCATCAACTCCTGTAAGCTGGACGCATTCAGTTTCCTGAGAGCCTTACGCTGCAATGCATACAATGTCTTATTGCTACAGCCTCGTCGTTGAGATTGCAGATGAATAGGTATTTCCTTCAACGAATTCGACAACACTTCACGCTCAGCGGAAGATAGCCTCAATGCTGGCATGCGTGGCAACACCTCATCATCCCCCTCCTGCGTCAATAACCCTTGTGATAACACCACACGGCGTAGCCATGCCACTGGACTGTGTGCACACACAATGCGAACCGGAAGGCGTATTCCACAACAAACCAGCGCTCGCCTAACAACCACATTGACCTCAAAGGGTGAGAGCACAATCAGGCGCGAAAAACCCGTAGCAGTCAACCTGTTATCATCAAAATACAGCAACTGTTGCAAGGCCTGGGCTGGTTTGAACGGCAAACGTAAAATCAGACACCGCTCTACCGAAAAACTACCTGAAAATACCTCCTCCACCCGCTCATAATCTCTAACATCTACTTTACAAGACGGATCAAGCATCAGCATATGCAGCAACCCCTGCCTTCCATATTGACAGGGATCCACAACAGTGACACCCACTTCTCGGTTCACATGACGGTAAGCCATGCTGACTTTTGTTCCTACAATAGGCTCACTGCGCATGCCGTGGGTCATTACATCACCTACCTGCGTTCGCCTTGTTTCCAACGGCCTTGTATTCCTCATGAATGTATCTTCGTCTGGACCGTGCACACACTTTCCATACACGTTCTCAAGATTGTCCTTACTTGCACCTTTGCCGTTCATATCGTTCTCACTCCTCTGACATCACACTGTTAGGACGCTGCAAAAACCAGCGGCGTAACCGTTGCTGTTCCTGTTCGCGGACTTTGCGCGCAGCAAGTTCAGCAGCCCCCTCCTCAGCACAACGTCTTCTGCGAGAACGTCGCCTATCAACAATATCCATCGGCGGCAACGCCAAGATGCGCACAGCACCTCGCCGCGGCCGCAAAAACGAGATTTGCGTTTCAAAACGAGAGAAGTAACGCAACACTGCCCGCGCACGGTTCGTATCAACCTTAAATGCTTGGTGCACTGCTTTCGTCGTCAGATCGTTCCCCGTACACCACCCCCAATGCGCTGCCATCAGATATAACGGTAATGCAGGCAGATGTGACAGGCACTCTGGCCGATAAAAGTTCTCTCGTTCACGCTGGCCATAATCCTTACCAATGACGTCCCCAACTTTTTTTCGTTGACTAACCATTCGTCCTCCACACTGACATTCTTGTCAATACACACAGCGTATTACGAACCTAATGAACATAAATCTACAATGGAATAGCAGGCTCTCTCAGACAACGACACATCGACACTCAGCAAAGTAAAATACTGATTAATCACTTGCTGATGAATTCAAAGGGGGACAAATGACATCCTAAATAAAATAACAAACAGCACAATGGCCACTACAGAAACAATAATACAAGCCTGATTCATATATCACCCAATATAAAAATCGCTCTTCCCCCAAACTCACAATGAGGTTCCCACTCACTAAAAACACCATGGCGCACTCACTCAGCATGGTATTATTCGTGGCTTTCAAATATATGTGAGAATTGTGAGTTTACGAGGATCTAACGTGCGTTGTTTCCCGTACAATCCAATCGGTCTTGATCAATAGTCATACTCTGACAAAAAATACACTATGCCTGTGTTGTCTTCTTGTTAGCCACCTTCGCTGTTATTGCATACACCGCAGACTGCACACTCGTTACTCCCACCATCAACGTAGCCTTCAGGCCGACACCAGCCTGGCCAGCGACATAATATGCCTCGTAAGTCCCATCGCGCTTATCCGTCCAGCTCACGTCCTGCGATAGGGCGTGTGGCACTTCGACCTTCAGTACCGATGCCAGGCCAGTCTCCGCGTTACCCTGCGCATTTTTCACCGTCACCGTCACCGTCATCTTATCGCCGGCAACATAGCTAGGTGCGTTCAATGTAATACTCGAAAGCGCCGTCTTGATATCGATAACCCTTGCATCAAAGGTTTCAATCGGCACGGGCTTCTCTCCATCGTTCAACAAGAATGGCACGGTGACGGAATATAACAGTGATAATCGAGGGCGGTTTCCCAAGGCTTGCCAAAACGTTCCTAAACTGGTCAAGTTTTCCTGCGGGGGGATCACTCGAGCATAGGCTCCCTCAATCCCTTCCAAGACACGATGGTTCAACAAGGCCTGCAGCGTCTTGGTGATGGTCTGTATCGCCTGGTTATTGGGGGCACTATCCGGGCCTTTACTGTCTTTTCCCGGTGATTGAGTTTCCCAATACGTAATCAGGTAGTTACAATTTAAATTAACCCAGCTCGCATGTGAGGCGTCTGGTACCGTTCTCAAAGAAGGGTACCGACTTTGTCGCAATTCCAAATCTTCATGTACATCATACAAAAATACACTTACCGTTGGTGCCGGCTGAACACTGTTCATTTCTGGCAGGTCAAACCGAATATCAATAGCCTTGTTAAAATACGTCTCCAACACCGTTTTTAGCGCGGTATTTACTTTCACAATAGTATCTTCAGACATTGTCACCTCATGCATGATAAAAACATTCAGAGCGGTAAGCGCCCCAGCTTGGCAAGCTCTCGATTAATCGCCTGTTCAATATGATACAACTGTATGGCTTCAGCGCCGGCATCAACGGCCAACACCGTAGCCAACAACGCCACATTACGGATATTGGCGCCCGTCAGTTCACTCCTGGCCGCCAGAGAGGCGATGTCGACCTCCTCAGCAATGCTCAGTGTTGATGGCCATATTGACCGCCACATCTCTTCCCTCAAGGCGAGGTCCGGATACGTAAAGCGCGTAATGAAGGTGAATCGTCGATTAAACGCACTGTCGAGATGACTGCGGTTATTGGTGGCCAGAATAACTAAGCCGGGATAGGTTTCCAGCCGTTGAAGCAAATAGGACACCTCAATATTGGCATGCCGGTCACGCGCATCTTTGGTCTCACTTCGCTTGCCAAACAAGGCATCGGCTTCGTCAAAAAATAATACGCCACTGTCAGCCTGAGCCAGGTCGAAAATACGCGACAGGTTTTTCTCGGTTTCCCCAATGAATTTATCCACCACATTGGGCAAGTCCACCTTAATCAAATCGACCCCCAGATGTTGGGCGATAACTTCAGCCGCCAGGGTTTTCCCCGTGCCGGATTCGCCATAGAACAACACGCTGACACCGGTTTCAGCCCCAGCCTTACGCTGAAAATGCGCATTGATAATGGTCTCCTTCAACCGAATGGTCGACAGGATTTCCCCAAGTTGCCCTTTCAACTCCGGAGACACCACTAAATCCTCAAAGGTGCGACGAGGCGTGATGCGCTGTGCCAACTTACCGAAGTTCATCCGCGAGCGATAAGATAATGCCGAGCGCAAATCCGCCATGACAAGTTCGGGCGAATCTTTTATCGCACGATAATAATCCGCCTCGCTGAGTAACCGCGAGGCATCCGCGGGACAAAAATGATAACGCTGGGCGAGCGTCCGTACCGCTTGCTCTTCTTCATCGTCGAAAAGGACCGGCCACGCGGCTTGTAATCCCTTCACTTTCTCCTCCAGAGACGGGGATGGCATAACTAAATAGACGTAGGGCAACGCTCTGAACCCGGGTACTTCAGCAGGGGTTTCCGGCAAAATAAAAAGCGGCAAACAAACCTGCGGCAACAACTTCTCCAAGGTTCGGATAACGCTGCTCCTGCCTGTCTCGGGTTCACTGAAACTCCCCAAAATCAACACGGCATTATCCAATAGGGTGTCACGCACAATGTCCGTGGTTATCTGCTTTTGTTTTTCAACAGACAACTCATGCATATCGCTGACATCAAAGCACGATACCGTACGCGCTTCTGCAGCCAATATGTTGGCCAGAGCGTGCTCCCGGCCATCTCGCTGATTGCCTTCAATCACAACGACCGGCGCTGGGATCTCGAGAAAAGCGGGGGCTGCGCGGGACAACGCCGACGCCAGTTCTGGGGGGCTCCAGGCCACATTGTCGCGCTCTACCCGACGATAGAATGCGTAGCGTTGACTGGAGAGCGTTCCATTGCCACAAAAAAACTGCCAGACCGACTCATGGACGACATAAGACTGCGCCATCGCACTGCCTTTTCCAGCTTGAGTTTCAGATAACAGAGCGAACTGAAACAACGGGGATGCCGGATGCAAGGCGGCCTGCAGCAGGCGATACTTTATTTGCGAACCGGAAAACAATCGGACCAAGACGGCCCGACTGACTCCGTCTTGTAATCCACCATAAGGCAATTGACTGTAATCATCACTCAAACGCGGCAACAAGGCCGCCAACAGCACCCCCTGTTCTAACGGGGTTAGGTCAAAAACCGACGAGAGAAACTGCAAGCGGTGACTCAATTCATCATCCTGGTCAGGCAGATAAATCCCGATGTCCTCTACATCAAAATAAGGCGGATGCGGATCGCTCAAGTAACCGTCGATATGTTCAACAGGCACAAAGAGAGGCTGCATCGGCTCGGGCGGCTCACCGACACGCAGCAAATAATCCCGCTGAAAAAGCAAGGCAATGCGCCCAATATGATAACTGAAGCCCTCATGTTCGTGGATGCCGCGCTCCGCAGAAAACGGCAAGGAGTCAAATGCGAATGTCATGGGGATATCCTGAGTGGTATATGGCGCCCCACCCTCGCCTGCAAAGGGGGCAGTATAAGGAAAATGATTATTTTAGCTGTGGCCGTCCATGCGGTCACCCTAGTGATATCTGAGACGAAGTATCATTTCGCCCTGAGATATTCAACTCAGACAGAGACACAGAGATAATAATTCATGTACATGCTGGAGATATAATAAAAAACCGTCAATCATTTATTAATCCACTTTCATTAGCACCCAGAAAATAAACGGTATCATTACAACAACGACAAGAAAAGTCGCAATTGATATAATGATTTCATAAATCATATTTGTCGTCCTCACCGCTAGATTTTTGCCCATATTGAATAAACAGCCCAAAAACAGAAACAACATCATCGAGAAAGCACTTAGGATTGCCTGCATGAAACATACCATGAGGTGTACTGCTCACTTCTGCTCACAAGCCTTTTTTGCATCTTCCCAAGTCATCGTTCTATCTCCCATGTTAGTGAACCATTTCTTCAACTGGAATCTGTATACAATCGCTTGTGACCCGCCTTCCTTTGGACCCGCTGTAATGATTACCTCCTCACCAGCGCCTTGCCCAGTAAAGGTGACCACCCCGTCTTTTACCGTCACCCAGGCTGATGAAGACCCCCATCTATAATCGCTGGCTTTAGCATTATCGAGCACCAGGGTAAATTCCGCCCCCTTAAATCCCGTGGTCGGAAAACCAGCATTAGGGGCAAACACATAGCCATTAACACTAACCCCGGTCAGAGAAGCGGGGACGAAGATGCTGATTTCCGGACCATCAACCGGAGCCCCCTGCAACTCAGGGTGCAACTTACCTGTCGGCGTTATCGTCAGACGCACCTGATATCCCGCATAGCTCGCATCAGGCTTCCAATCCAGCTCCTTCGCATCTGCAGATTGTGGCGCCTTCCAGTCACCGGAAGTCTCTTCCCTGTACATCCACTGGTAAGTGGATGCATCATCACCCGTACCGTTGGCGACAAAGGTATAACTCACTCCCAGGGACTTGCCGGCCTCAACCGTCGTCGATTTCGCCTTCACGCCCTTCACTGTTGG
>NZ_JAAABD010000015.1:0-30951 GCF_009900725.1 Serratia sp. Z4 | reverse complement strand
CGTGCTGGTGAGAACGTAGGTGTTCTGCTGCGTGGTATCAAACGTGAAGAAATCGAACGTGGTCAGGTACTGGCTAAGCCAGGCTCCATCAAGCCACACACCCAGTTCGAATCTGAAGTGTACATCCTGAGCAAAGATGAAGGTGGTCGTCACACGCCATTCTTCAAAGGCTACCGTCCACAGTTCTACTTCCGTACTACTGACGTGACCGGTACCATCGAACTGCCAGAAGGCGTAGAGATGGTAATGCCAGGCGACAACGTGAACATGGTTGTAACCCTGATTCACCCAATCGCGATGGACGACGGTCTGCGTTTCGCAATCCGTGAAGGCGGCCGTACTGTAGGCGCTGGTGTTGTTGCTAAAGTTATCGCTTAATCGCTGATAAAGTTTGACGCGACACGCGGTAAAAGGGCATCATTTGATGCCCTTTTTCTACGCTGTGAACTAGAACCTATCTCATCAGCGATTTTGCAGTCATAATCATTGGTGAGATGGGCTCTTAAACCGTATTGACTGAAATACGTCATGGCGTAAAACACCGGGATATCGCTCGCGCGGTATCCGATCGGTTTGGTTTGCCTCGCAATGCGAGGCAAAGTTGTTTGTTCTGAATCATCATTGTGACAGGTTGGTTTATGAGTGCGAATACCGAGGCTCAAGGGAGCGGACGCGGCCTGGAAGCGGCAAAGTGGCTGATCGTCGCCGTTCTGTTGGTTGTGGCTATTGTCGGTAACTATTACTACCGTGATTTAAGCCTGCCATTGCGCGCGCTGGCAGTTGTGCTGATCATCGCCGTTGCAGGTGCAGTGGCTCTGATGACCACCAAAGGCAAAGCCACCGTTGCGTTTGCCCGTGAAGCGCGTACCGAAGTACGTAAAGTGATTTGGCCAACTCGTCAGGAAACGTTACACACCACGTTGATCGTTGCCGCGGTAACCGCCGTGATGTCACTGATTCTGTGGGGGCTGGATGGTATTCTGGTCCGTCTGGTGTCGTTTATTACTGGCCTGAGGTTCTAAAATGTCTGAAGCTCCAAAAAAACGTTGGTACGTCGTTCAGGCGTTTTCCGGTTTTGAAGGTCGCGTAGCGCAATCGCTGCGTGAACACATCAAACTGCACGATATGGAAGAGCTGTTCGGCGAAGTGATGGTGCCTACGGAAGAAGTGGTTGAAATCCGTGGTGGCCAGCGTCGCAAGAGCGAGCGTAAATTCTTCCCTGGCTATGTGCTGGTGCAGATGGTGATGAATGACGCCAGCTGGCACCTGGTGCGCAGCGTACCGCGTGTCATGGGGTTCATCGGCGGTACGTCTGACCGTCCTGCGCCGATCAGCGATAAAGAAGTTGATGCGATCATGAACCGCCTGCAGCAGGTCGGTGACAAACCGCGTCCGAAAACGCTGTTCGAACCGGGCGAGCTGGTGCGCGTCAACGACGGCCCGTTTGCCGATTTCAACGGCGTGGTCGAAGAAGTCGATTACGAGAAGAGCCGCCTGAAAGTTTCCGTTTCCATCTTCGGCCGTGCAACGCCGGTGGAACTGGACTTCAGCCAGGTTGAAAAAGGCTGATCGAATAATCAGCAATAAGCGGTCCGTTGCCGCTTGTCAAAGGCGCGAAATTGAACTACAATTTCGCGCCTTTTGTTTTTAGATGCCTTGCCTGATGTCTGTCCGGCGAGGTTAAACACGGGGAGCCTCTCACGAGGCGATACTACCCAAACCGAGGAAATTTAAATGGCTAAGAAAGTACAAGCCTACGTTAAGCTGCAAGTTGCAGCTGGTATGGCTAACCCGAGCCCACCAGTGGGTCCAGCTCTGGGTCAGCAGGGCGTTAACATCATGGAATTCTGTAAGGCATTCAACGCTAAAACTGACAGCGTTGAGAAAGGTCTGCCAATTCCGGTTGTTATCACCGTTTATTCTGATCGCTCCTTCACTTTCGTTACCAAAACCCCGCCAGCAGCAGTTCTGCTGAAAAAAGCGGCTGGTATCAAGTCTGGTTCCGGTAAGCCGAACAAAGACAAAGTAGGTAAAGTGACCCGTGCTCAGGTACGTGAAATCGCAGAAACCAAAGCTGCGGACATGACTGGTTCTGACGTTGAAGCGATGACTCGCTCCATCGAAGGTACCGCTCGTTCCATGGGCCTGGTAGTGGAGGATTAAGAGATGGCTAAGCTGACCAAGCGCATGCGCGTGATCCGTGACAAAGTTGATGCTACTAAACAGTATGACATCACTGAAGCTGTTGCTCTGCTGAAAGAGCTGGCCACCGCTAAATTCGTAGAAAGCGTTGACGTTGCCGTTAACCTCGGTATCGACGCTCGTAAATCTGACCAAAACGTTCGTGGCGCTACCGTTCTGCCACACGGCACCGGTCGTTCCGTTCGCGTTGCCGTATTTACCCAAGGCGCTAACGCTGAAGCAGCGAAAGCTGCCGGCGCAGAGCTGGTAGGTATGGACGATCTGGCTGAGCAGATCAAGAAAGGCGAAATGAACTTCGACGTTGTTATTGCTTCCCCGGATGCAATGCGCGTTGTAGGTCAACTGGGCCAGATCCTGGGTCCACGCGGCCTGATGCCAAACCCGAAAGTGGGTACCGTTACTCCGAACGTTGCTGAAGCAGTGAAAAACGCTAAAGCAGGTCAGGTTCGCTACCGTAACGACAAAAACGGCATCATCCATACCACTATCGGTAAGGTTGATTTCGACGCAGACAAACTGAAAGAAAACCTGGAAGCCCTGCTGGTTGCGCTGAAAAAAGCAAAACCTTCTCAGGCGAAAGGCATGTACATCAAGAAAGTTAGCCTCTCCACCACCATGGGTGCTGGCGTTGCTATCGATCAGAGCGGTCTGTCTGCCGCAGCGAACTAATCGCACTTGCGATTATCGCTTTGACTTGGGGCCGAGATTTGTCTAGAATTTTATGCCCCAAGGTTTTGCTATTGGCTATGCCGTAGGCAAAACAAAGATTTTTCGGTTGGAGCCTGGCCTATCCAGGCCTCCGTCCAAGACCGCAGGTGTATCGCGAGATACTTAATCCTTCCTGCGTAGACGGTGACAGAGCCTAAGAAAATTTTTCTTTTTTATAAAAGAATGTCTTTGCTGGATTCTGCTCACCGTGTTAAGCCGCTCGGCGTGGCGTTTTACAAAGCGCCGAGTGAAGTGAGTTCCGGGGGATTTTCCCCGGCTAATCCAGGAGCAAAAAGCTAATGGCATTAAATCTTCAAGACAAACAAGCGATTGTTGCTGAAGTCAGCGAAGTAGCCAAAGGCGCGCTGTCTGCGGTTGTTGCGGATTCCCGCGGCGTTACCGTAGATAAAATGACTGAACTGCGTAAAGCAGGTCGTGAAGCTGGCGTTTACATGCGTGTTGTTCGCAACACCCTGATGCGTCGCGTAGTTGAAGGCACTCCATTCGAATGCCTGAAAGACACGTTTGTCGGTCCAACCTTGATTGCATTCTCTCACGAACACCCGGGCGCTGCTGCTCGTCTGTTCAAAGAGTTCGCGAAAGCGAATGCAAAATTCGAGGTTAAAGCTGCGGCCTTTGAAGGTGAGCTGATCCCAGCGGCGCAAATCGACCGCCTGGCGACGCTGCCAACTTACGAAGAAGCGATCGCACGCCTGATGGCAACCATGAAAGAAGCCGCTGCCGGCAAACTGGTTCGCACTCTGGCTGCAGTACGCGATCAGAAAGAAGCGGCGTAAGCCACTCTTTCTTAGCCTTTGCTAACGTATTTAAACTATTTCTGAATTTTAGGAACAATTGTTATGTCTATCACTAAAGACCAAATCCTGGAAGCAGTTGCCGCTATGTCCGTAATGGACGTTGTTGAACTGGTTTCCGCTATGGAAGAAAAATTCGGCGTTTCTGCTGCTGCTGCTGTAGCTGTAGCTGCTGGCCCAGCTGAAGCTGCTGAAGAGAAAACTGAATTCGACGTTATCCTGAAAGCTGCAGGCGCTAACAAAGTTGCTGTTATCAAAGCAGTACGTGGCGCTACCGGCCTGGGTCTGAAAGAAGCTAAAGACCTGGTTGAATCTGCTCCAGCCGCTCTGAAAGAAGGCGTGAGCAAAGATGACGCAGAAGCTCTGAAAAAATCTCTGGAAGAAGCTGGCGCAGAAGTTGAAGTTAAATAAGCCAACCTTTCCGGTTGCAGCCTAGTCTTTTAGGCTGATGGCTGGTGACTTTTTAGTCACCAGCCTTTTTGCGCTGTAGGGCGCCAGTAGCGTTTCACACTGTTTGGCTGCTGGTTTCGCCTCCCAATGTTTGTTTCTATTGACGACTTAATATACCGCGGTCTTTGCACTACCAGGAGTTCTGGGGGAAGGCGCGATGAAATGGTTTAAGCGTGATAGCAAGAGACATTGCGGAAAGTGTTCCCGCTTTCCGGTCGACAAAACGGTGTTGCATGAACTGTCCCTAATCGGACGGACAGATTGGGTCACTGATCAGCGAGCTGAGGAACCCTATGGTTTACTCCTATACCGAGAAAAAACGTATTCGTAAGGATTTTGGTAAACGTCCACAAGTGCTGGACATACCATATCTCCTTTCTATCCAGCTTGACTCGTTCCAGAAGTTTATCGAGCAAGATCCAGAAGGGCAGTACGGCCTTGAAGCCGCATTCCGTTCTGTTTTCCCTATCCAGAGCTACAGTGGCAATTCGGAGCTGCAATACGTTAGCTACCGTCTTGGTGAGCCGGTCTTCGACGTCAAAGAGTGCCAGATCCGTGGTGTGACGTTCTCTGCACCGCTGCGCGTAAAACTGCGCCTGGTTATCTATGAGCGCGAAGCGCCTGAAGGTACGGTCAAAGACATCAAGGAACAAGAAGTCTACATGGGCGAAATTCCGCTCATGACCGAAAACGGCACCTTTGTGATCAACGGTACTGAGAGGGTTATCGTATCTCAGTTGCACCGTAGTCCTGGCGTATTCTTCGACAGCGATAAGGGTAAAACCCACTCCTCGGGTAAAGTGCTGTACAACGCACGCATCATCCCTTACCGCGGTTCATGGTTGGACTTCGAGTTCGATCCGAAAGACAACCTGTTCGTGCGTATTGACCGTCGCCGCAAACTGCCTGCGACCATCATTCTGCGCGCGCTGAACTACACCACTGAACAGATCCTCGACCTGTTCTTTGACAAGATCGTCTTCGAAATCCGCGACAACAAGCTGCAGATGGAGCTGGTGCCTGAGCGCCTGCGTGGTGAGACCGCTTCGTTCGATATCGAAGCCAACGGCAAGATCTACGTAGAGAAAGGCCGTCGTATCACCGCCCGTCATATCCGTCAGCTGGAAAAAGACGACATTCAGAGCATTGAAGTACCGGTAGAGTACATCGCGGGCAAAGTGGTCGCGAAAGACTATATCGATACCAATACCGGCGAACTGATCTGCGCAGCCAACATGGAGCTGTCGCTGGATCTGCTGGCCAAGCTGAGCCAGTCCGGCCACAAGCGCATCGAAACGCTGTTCACCAACGATCTGGATCACGGCGCGTATATCTCTGAAACGCTGCGTGTCGATCCGACCAACGATCGTCTGAGCTCGCTGGTAGAAATCTACCGCATGATGCGTCCTGGTGAGCCGCCAACGCGCGAAGCTGCCGAAAGCCTGTTCGAGAACCTGTTCTTCTCCGAAGACCGCTACGATCTGTCCGCGGTTGGCCGTATGAAGTTCAACCGTTCTCTGCTGCGCGACGAGATCGAAGGTTCGGGCATCCTGAGCAAAGACGACATCATCGAAGTGATGAAGAAGCTCATCGATATCCGTAACGGCAAGGGCGAAGTGGACGATATCGACCACTTGGGCAACCGTCGTATCCGCTCCGTCGGCGAAATGGCCGAGAACCAGTTCCGCGTAGGTCTGGTGCGTGTTGAGCGTGCGGTGAAAGAGCGTCTGTCTCTGGGCGATCTGGATACCCTGATGCCTCAGGACATGATCAACGCCAAGCCGATTTCGGCGGCGGTGAAAGAGTTCTTCGGCTCCAGCCAGCTGTCCCAGTTCATGGACCAGAACAACCCGTTGTCCGAGATCACGCACAAGCGTCGTATCTCTGCACTGGGCCCGGGCGGTCTGACCCGTGAGCGCGCCGGCTTTGAAGTTCGAGACGTACACCCGACCCACTACGGCCGCGTGTGCCCAATCGAAACGCCGGAAGGTCCAAACATCGGTCTGATCAACTCCCTGTCCGTGTACGCACAGACTAACGAGTATGGCTTCCTGGAAACCCCGTACCGCCGCGTGCGCGACGGCGTGGTGACCGATGAAATCAACTACCTGTCTGCTATTGAAGAAGGCAACTTCGTTATCGCCCAGGCGAACTCCAACCTGGATGAAGAAGGCCGCTTCGTAGAAGACCTGGTCACCTGCCGCAGCAAAGGCGAATCAAGCCTGTTCAGCCGCGACCAGGTTGACTACATGGACGTATCCACCCAACAGGTTGTTTCCGTTGGTGCCTCACTGATTCCATTCCTGGAACACGATGACGCCAACCGTGCATTGATGGGTGCGAACATGCAACGTCAGGCCGTACCAACCCTGCGTGCTGACAAGCCGCTGGTCGGTACCGGTATGGAACGCGCTGTAGCGGTTGACTCCGGCGTAACCGCCGTTGCCAAACGCGGCGGTGTGATCCAGTACGTGGATGCTTCCCGTATCGTTATCAAAGTTAACGAAGACGAGATGTACCCGGGCGAAGCAGGTATCGATATTTACAACCTGACCAAGTACACCCGTTCTAACCAGAACACCTGCATCAACCAGATGCCGTGTGTGAATCTGGGTGAGCCAATCGAGCGCGGCGACGTGCTGGCGGATGGCCCATCGACAGACCTGGGCGAACTGGCACTGGGCCAGAACATGCGCGTAGCGTTCATGCCTTGGAACGGCTACAACTTCGAAGACTCCATCTTGGTCTCCGAGCGCGTGGTGCAGGAAGATCGCTTCACCACCATCCACATCCAGGAACTGGCGTGCGTGTCTCGCGACACCAAGCTGGGGCCTGAAGAGATCACCGCCGACATCCCTAACGTGGGTGAAGCTGCGCTCTCCAAGCTGGATGAATCCGGTATCGTGTATATCGGTGCTGAAGTGACCGGCGGCGACATTCTGGTCGGTAAGGTAACGCCTAAAGGCGAAACCCAGCTGACGCCGGAAGAGAAACTGCTGCGTGCGATCTTCGGTGAGAAGGCGTCTGACGTTAAAGACTCTTCTCTGCGTGTACCGAACGGCGTTTCCGGTACGGTTATCGACGTGCAGGTCTTCACCCGCGATGGCGTGGAAAAAGACAAGCGCGCGTTGGAAATCGAAGAGATGCAGCTGAAGCAGGCGAAGAAAGACCTGACTGAAGAACTGCAGATCCTGGAAGCCGGTCTGTTCGCACGTATCCACGCGGTACTGGTTGCCGGTGGCATCGAAGCCGACAAGCTGAGCAAGCTGCCGCGCGATCGCTGGCTGGAACTGGGCCTGACCGACGAAGAGAAGCAAAACCAGCTGGAGCAGCTGGCTGAGCAGTACGACGAACTGAAATCCGACTTCGAGAAGAAGCTGGAAGCCAAGCGTCGTAAGATCACTCAGGGCGACGATCTGGCGCCGGGCGTGCTGAAAATCGTCAAGGTTTATCTGGCCGTTAAACGTCAGATCCAACCGGGTGACAAGATGGCGGGCCGCCACGGTAACAAGGGTGTTATCTCCAAGATCAACCCGATCGAAGATATGCCTTACGATGAAAACGGCACGCCGGTTGACATCGTACTGAACCCGCTGGGCGTACCATCACGTATGAACATCGGTCAGATCCTGGAAACCCACCTGGGTATGGCTGCGAAAGGCATCGGTGAGAAGATCAACCAGATGCTGAAGCAGCAGCAGGAAGTGGCCAAGCTGCGTGAGTTCATCCAGAAGGCCTACGATCTGGGCGACGACGTTTGCCAGAAAGTTGACCTGAACACCTTCAGCGACGACGAAGTGCTGCGTCTGGCAGAGAACCTGAAAAAAGGTATGCCGATCGCAACGCCGGTGTTTGACGGTGCGAAAGAGACTGAAATCAAGAAGCTGCTGGAAATGGGTGGTATCCCGACCTCCGGTCAGATCACGCTGTTCGATGGCCGTACCGGTGAGCAATTCGAGCGCCAGGTTACTGTTGGCTATATGTACATGCTGAAACTGAACCACTTGGTTGACGATAAAATGCACGCCCGTTCAACCGGTTCTTACAGCTTGGTTACTCAGCAACCTCTGGGTGGTAAAGCGCAGTTCGGTGGTCAACGCTTCGGTGAGATGGAAGTGTGGGCACTGGAAGCATACGGCGCGGCTTATACCCTGCAGGAAATGCTCACCGTTAAGTCGGATGACGTTAACGGCCGTACCAAGATGTACAAAAACATCGTGGATGGCGACCACCGGATGGAGCCAGGCATGCCGGAATCCTTCAACGTACTGTTGAAAGAAATCCGCTCGCTCGGCATCAACATCGAACTGGAAGACGAGTAATCGTCATGCCGGCTCAGGCTCCCCGCCTAAGGGAGCCTGAGGGTGGTTGTTCAGGTCACACGGGTACCTACTGCGGTTGTGGGTACCCAACAGGTTTAACTCCGACAGGAGCCAATCCGTGAAAGACTTATTGAAGTTTCTGAAAGCGCAAACTAAGACCGAAGAGTTTGATGCGATCAAGATTGCTCTGGCCTCGCCAGACATGATCCGTTCGTGGTCGTTCGGTGAAGTTAAGAAGCCGGAAACCATTAACTACCGTACGTTCAAACCAGAGCGTGACGGCCTTTTCTGCGCCCGTATCTTCGGGCCGGTAAAAGATTACGAGTGCCTGTGCGGTAAGTACAAGCGCTTGAAACACCGCGGCGTGATCTGTGAGAAGTGCGGCGTTGAAGTGACCCAGACCAAAGTGCGCCGTGAGCGCATGGGCCACATCGAGCTGGCTTCCCCGACTGCGCACATCTGGTTCCTGAAATCGCTGCCATCCCGCATCGGTTTGCTGCTGGATATGCCGCTGCGTGACATCGAACGCGTACTGTACTTCGAATCCTATGTGGTGGTCGAAGGTGGTATGACCAACCTCGAGCGCCGTCAGATCCTGACTGAAGAGCAGTATCTGGACGCGCTGGAAGAGTTCGGTGACGAATTCGACGCCAAGATGGGTGCGGAAGCCATTCAGGCCCTGTTGAAAAACATGGATCTGGAAGCCGAGTGCGAGCAGCTGCGTGAAGAGCTGAACGAAACCAACTCCGAAACCAAGCGCAAGAAGCTGACCAAGCGTATCAAGCTGCTGGAAGCGTTCGTACAGTCCGGTAACAAGCCGGAGTGGATGATCCTGACCGTGCTGCCGGTACTGCCGCCGGATTTGCGTCCGCTGGTTCCGCTGGATGGCGGCCGTTTCGCGACGTCGGATCTGAACGATCTGTATCGCCGCGTGATCAACCGTAACAACCGTCTGAAACGCCTGCTGGATCTGGCTGCGCCTGACATCATCGTGCGCAACGAAAAGCGTATGCTGCAAGAAGCGGTAGACGCCCTGCTGGATAACGGCCGTCGCGGTCGTGCCATCACCGGTTCCAACAAACGTCCTCTGAAATCTTTGGCCGACATGATCAAAGGTAAGCAGGGTCGTTTCCGTCAGAACCTGCTCGGTAAACGCGTTGACTACTCCGGCCGTTCCGTAATCACCGTAGGTCCATACCTGCGTCTGCATCAGTGCGGTCTGCCTAAAAAGATGGCGCTGGAGCTGTTCAAACCGTTCATCTACGGCAAGTTGGAGCTGCGTGGCCTGGCCACCACCATCAAAGCCGCCAAGAAAATGGTTGAGCGTGAAGAAGCCGTCGTTTGGGATATCCTGGACGAAGTGATCCGCGAACACCCGGTACTGCTGAACCGTGCACCAACCCTGCACCGTTTGGGTATCCAGGCGTTTGAACCGGTTCTGATCGAAGGTAAAGCGATCCAGCTGCACCCGCTGGTTTGTGCGGCCTATAACGCCGACTTCGATGGTGACCAGATGGCCGTTCACGTACCGCTGACGCTGGAAGCCCAGCTGGAAGCGCGTGCGCTGATGATGTCCACCAACAACATCCTGTCCCCAGCGAACGGCGAGCCAATCATCGTTCCTTCTCAGGACGTTGTACTGGGTCTGTACTACATGACCCGCGACTGTGTTAACGCCAAGGGCGAAGGCATGGTGCTGAACGGTTCCAAAGAAGCTGAGCGCGTTTACCGCGCAGGCCTGGCGTCTCTGCATGCACGCGTTAAAGTGCGTATCACCGAAGACGTCAAGAACGCCGAAGGCGAATGGACTTCTCAGACCAGCATCATCGACACCACCATCGGCCGCGCCATCCTGTGGATGATCGTACCGAAAGGTCTGCCGTACGCGATCGTTAACCAGCCTTTGGGCAAGAAAGCGATCTCCAAGATGCTGAACACCTGTTACCGCATCCTGGGCCTGAAGCCGACCGTAATCTTTGCTGACCAGATCATGTACACCGGTTTTGCTTACGCAGCCCGTTCCGGCGCTTCCGTAGGTATCGACGACATGGTTATCCCGGCCAAGAAAGCGGAGATCATCGAAGAAGCGGAAACCGAAGTTGCCGAGATCCAGGAGCAGTTCCAGTCTGGTCTGGTTACCGCCGGCGAACGCTACAACAAAGTGATCGATATCTGGGCTGCCGCGAACGAACGCGTTGCGAAAGCGATGATGGAAAACCTGTCGGTAGAAGACGTGGTTAACCGTGACGGCGAAGTGGAACAGCAAGTTTCCTTCAACAGCATCTTTATGATGGCCGACTCCGGTGCGCGTGGTTCCGCCGCTCAGATTCGTCAGCTGGCCGGTATGCGTGGTCTGATGGCGAAGCCGGACGGCTCCATCATCGAAACGCCAATCACCGCGAACTTCCGTGAAGGTCTGAACGTACTCCAGTACTTCATCTCCACCCACGGTGCTCGTAAAGGTCTGGCGGATACCGCACTGAAAACCGCGAACTCCGGTTATCTGACCCGTCGTCTGGTTGACGTGGCGCAGGACCTGGTGGTGACCGAAGACGACTGTGGCACCCACGACGGCATCCTGATGACTCCGGTTATCGAAGGTGGCGACGTGAAAGAGCCGCTGCGTGAACGCGTTCTGGGCCGTGTGACGGCAGAAGACGTCCTCAAGCCGGGTACGGCGGACATTCTGGTGCCACGCAACACCCTGCTGAACGAGAAGGCGTGTGACCTGTTGGAAGAGAACTCTGTCGACAGCGTTAAAGTCCGTTCCGTGGTGAGCTGTGAAACCGACTTCGGTGTGTGTGCTAACTGCTATGGTCGCGACCTGGCACGTGGCCACATCATCAACAAAGGCGAAGCCATCGGCGTTATCGCGGCACAGTCCATCGGTGAGCCGGGTACACAGCTGACGATGCGTACGTTCCACATCGGTGGTGCGGCATCTCGTGCGGCTGCTGAATCCAGCATTCAGGTGAAAAACAAGGGTAGCATCAAGCTGAGCAACGCGAAGTTCGTTATGAACGCCGCAGGCAAGCTGGTGATCACCTCGCGTAACACCGAACTGAAACTGATCGACGAATTCGGCCGTACCAAAGAAAGCTACAAGGTGCCTTACGGCGCCGTGATGGGCAAAGGCGACGGTGAAGAAGTTAACGGCGGCGAAACCGTCGCTAACTGGGATCCGCACACCATGCCGGTCATCAGTGAAGTCAGCGGCTTCATTCGCTTCGCCGACATGGTCGACGGCCAGACGATTACTCGTCAGACCGACGAACTGACCGGTTTGTCTTCTCTGGTTGTTCTGGACAGCGCAGAGCGTACCGGTAGCGGTAAAGACCTGCGTCCGGCACTGAAAATCGTTGACGCTCAGGGCGAAGACGTATTGATCCCAGGTACTGATATGCCTGCCCAATACTTCCTGCCGGGCAAAGCGATCGTTCAGCTGGAAGACGGCATTCAGATCGGTGCGGGTGATACCCTGGCGCGTATTCCTCAGGAATCCGGCGGTACCAAGGATATTACCGGTGGTCTGCCGCGCGTTGCCGACCTGTTCGAAGCACGTCGTCCGAAAGAGCCGGCAATCCTGGCTGAAATCAGCGGGATTATCTCGTTCGGTAAAGAGACCAAAGGCAAACGTCGCCTGGTGATCTCTCCGCTGGACGGCAGCGACGCTTACGAAGAGATGATTCCGAAATGGCGTCAGCTCAACGTGTTCGAAGGCGAAGTGGTGGAACGTGGCGACGTCGTTTCCGACGGCCCAGAGTCTCCGCACGACATTCTGCGTCTGCGTGGCGTGCATGCGGTTACCCGCTACATCACCAACGAAGTGCAGGAAGTTTACCGTCTGCAAGGCGTTAAGATTAACGATAAGCACATCGAAGTTATCGTTCGTCAGATGCTGCGTAAAGGCACCATCGTTAGCGCTGGTGGCTCCGAGTTCCTGGAAGGCGAGCAGGCTGAAGTGTCTCGCGTCAAGATTGCCAACCGTCAGCTGGAAGCTGAAGGTAAAATCGCGGCAACCTTCTCGCGCGATCTGCTGGGTATCACCAAGGCATCCTTGGCGACCGAGTCCTTCATCTCCGCCGCATCGTTCCAGGAAACGACGCGCGTTCTGACCGAAGCTGCCGTAGCCGGCAAGCGCGACGAACTGCGTGGCCTGAAAGAGAACGTCATCGTGGGCCGTCTGATCCCAGCCGGTACCGGTTACGCTTATCATCAGGATCGCATGCGTCGCCGTGCTCAGGGCGAAGCGCCGGTTGTTCCGCAAGTCAGCGCGGAAGAAGCGACCGCGAACCTGGCCGAGCTGCTCAACGCAGGCCTGGGCGGCAGCGACGACGAGTAATCGTCATCCGCGCCGCGGGCCCGGCATGCCGGGCCCATTGCCAGATAAACCGCTCCCTCGGGGGCGGTTTTTTTTCGCCTCATGCCGGGGCAGAGCAAACTTTGCTACTATGGTTACAGCAGAAATTGACCGGCGCTTTTACCAGACAACCAAGGACAGTGCGAACATGGACAGCCTCATTACCTTCGAAAAATTGACGGCACAACACCTGCCTTACCTGTATGAGATCCGCTTTTCCGTTGAAGAAAACCTGCTGCATCCGCATCAGATCCAGTATCTGCAGCGCAGGCAGGCGCTGGAGGACATCAACCAGGGCGGCGGCTGGATCTGCAAGCATGGCGACGACTATGCCGGCGTTGGCTTCGGGTTATTCATCCCTGAACCGTTGATCGGCGGCCTGTTCGTGAAGCCGGAATACCAGTCGAAGGGGATCGGCTCCGCCTTGTTGGCGCGAGTCACCGCCTGGATGTTTGAGCGCGGCGCCGAAGCGATCCACTTAACCACCGATCCGGGCTCCAAAGCCGAAGGCTTTTATCAACATCACGGCTGGGCCGTGGTCGGGCAGGATGAGTTCGGCCAGGCCGAACTGGTGAAACGCAAAGAGGGTGAATAATGACAATCAAAGGATTGATGACGTTACTGCTGCTTTCGCTGTTCAGCGCACCGCTGTATGCGGCCGTTGACTATTTTTACCTGAAACCGCTCGATGGTGAGAAGATCAAGATAACCAGGCAGATGCTGGAGGCGATGCCGCATCACACGATTAAAACCTCGACCAATTTCACCCCGGAAGATACGTTCACCGGCGTTGAGCTTGCAGAGTTAGTGAAAGCCTACCACCTGAAAGGCCAGTCGGTGCGCGCTTTCGCCTGGGATGATTACTCCTATTCGATGCCGATTGACGAGATGATTAAATACCGTGTGATCGTCGCCTACCAGCGCGGCGGCAAGCCGATCGACGTTGGTGAGCTGGGGCCGTTCGCCATTATTTATCCGCGCGATGGTTATACCGAGCTGAATAACCTGGATGTGAATGCGAAAACCGTCTGGCAAGTGAAACGGTTGGAGCTGAAATAAGATGAGCAAAAAACTGATCGGTACTCTTATCGCGTTGGTTGCCATCTTCTCCTTATTGATTTTGTTGATTGCCATTAACTTCGGCGGCGTAAAAGAGCGCTATAAGCAGATCGAGCCCAATCTGGACAACTACTCGGTGGCCGAGATCCTGTTTCTGGCGTTTGAAAGGACCAAAATCGCGCTGTTGCTCAGTGAAAACAACGACTACGACGCCTTCCAGATCAAAAAGAAAATCTTCTACTCGAAGATTCAGATCCTGGAGAGCCGTTCGACCTTCAGCGACTCTTTTTATTACGACGACGAGTTCATCAAAAATGTTGCGCTGCTGAAGCAGCAGTATCGCACGTTGGACGATCTTTCTGCCGGCTTGCTGGTGGGGCTGAAAAACAAGGCGGACATTCTCTCTTATATGGATGATATCGAGGGTACGCTGGTCGATATCCAGGAAATTATTTATCGGATACAGATTAAAAACTTTACCGAAGTGAAAGGCATCATCCAGGACAACTCGAGTAAAGCCGAGATGTTCGCCCTCTTTTCGCTGATTTTAGTGTTCCTGATGATGTTCCTGGTGCTGAGAAACGCCTTCTCGTTGAAAGAGATCATCAAGAACAAGAACATCTTTATCTCTTCCATCTACCACGAGATCGCCGGCTCGACCCAGGCCATCGTCATTGCCGCGGATATCATGGAACATGAGCTGGCGCAGGAAGAGTTGAAAAAAGAAGCCCGCCTGATCTCCTATCACGGTAACAAGATCGCCGAACAAACGCGCGAGGTGATGGATTATTCTCGGCTTGAGATGGGAGAAGTTAAAATCAATATTTCCACCTTCCGGCTGAATGAGGTGGTGGCCGATGCCGTAACCGGCATCGGCGCCGGGCGAGGCAATCGCCTCGTGATCCACCGTTCGTCTTATGCCGGCCTGATTGGTTCTGATAAATACAAGCTCTACCGAATATTGGCCAACCTGCTCAGCAACGCGGATAAGTTTACCCACCACGGCGCGATCGCCCTCAATGTGAAGGTGTGTCACGGCAATCTGTATTTACGGGTAAAAGACACCGGCATCGGGTTTAACGTCGATAATCTGGATCGGTTATATAAGGCGTTCAATCAGGGGGTAGAAAGGGAGACGCGGCAGGGATTAGGGCTGGGGCTGACCATTATCAAAAATTACGTCACGACGATGAAAGGCACCATCAAGGTCAAATCCGTCGAAGGGGGGGGCTCATCGTTTTTGATCCGCATTCCGGTCAAACTAATTAAAGAATAGGTTCGACAGCAATAGCGAAGAGATAATCAGCGGCTTGGTCGGTTTTTCCACCAGGTGCACGTCATAGTGCAGGATCATATCGCCGATGTTTTTCTCGTAGTGATTCAGCTGGCCGGTCAGAATGATGATGCGGGCGTGCGGATCGAGGGCGTCTTTAATTTTCTTCACCACGCGTTCGGAAGTCTCGCCGAAGTCCAACAGCCAGTCCAAAATAAACGCCTCAAAGGACTGCTGCTCCAGCGCGGCCAGCATGGCGTCCGCCGTCTGAAAGGTCTCAGCCTCGATGCCGTAGCGGCTGGCGATCTTCTTCAACAGTTCGAGAATATCGCCGTCATTATCCAGGATCGCGATGCGCGGGGCCGGCAGAAAGTCTATCTTGTTGACTTTATACAGCGGGGCATCGGCTGCATATTCCCGATTGGTGTTGATGATGAAAAGATCGTCCTTTTTGTAGGCGTAAGTTTCGTCGTTGTCCGCTTGCGTGACCGGGCGCTCGTCGGCCTCAATGTTACAGCGCTTGTGAATGCTGTTCATGATAAACACGCCGTTATGTGTCCTTTGGCCGGCAAACGGCTCGTTGAAATACTGGAAAACCTTTTTGACTTCATCGAGGGTGATGCCCCTTTTGCCATCCAGCTTCTGTTTGGCGCTGTTGTACTGAAGGTTCAGTATGTTGGCCATCGTGGAGGCATGTTTTCTGTCGCCAACTCCTTTCAGAGTGAGCAACGCGCTGATTGCATCGATGTAATTTGGCGTTTTCTTCATGACAACCTTGGCTTTTTTGTTGTTAACCGCGAGCGTTGGAAAACCTGCGTGAGGACCCGTGCTGGATTATAGATGAAGCCTCGGTTATTGCGGTGATATCAGTTTGATTTTCCTTGGCAAACTCAAAAAACACTCGATGACAAATAAAAAAACACTCAAAAGACATTCACATTTAGCCGTTTATGTGGTTAATTAGCGCACATACTGTGTGATTCGCGTCCTGGGGGGGTGCCAGTCTCACAAAATAAACCGCCTGCTCTTGTCCGTAAGCAGGGAGCAGGCGGCAAAAAGATCCGCGGCCGACACCAGGGCCATTGGCAGCACCGGGGATGGCTACTCGAACCTCTCTTCGTCGCTGTACCTTCTTTTTTCCTCTTTCCCCACTTTTCTGCCGCAACAGCGTCCTATGAGTTTCACCGCTGAGTGAGTGCCGAGCACCGTTGTGCCACAGTCCTTTAGCCGACAAGGCACCTGCCCGTACACCCTTACAGGCCGCGATACGCCATATGCGCGTTGCTGCGGAGAGGGCCCGGAGTCGCGCAAGAGAATCTCCGGCGCGATCCGGGATGGGATAAGGCGGGGCCATCGAGAGGGAGACGGCCCCGGCCGGCACCGGGTTTGGCGGCCGGCAAGGTCACTATAATCGGCGCGTTTGTCGGCGCCAGCACCACCGTTCGGCATTGCGCGGCCGCTCCAGCGTTTTCTTCACGCGGCGGTAAACGTTGCCGCTTATTGCGCACCGCGTCCCAGATAACCGTCCCAGTCTTTCCACACCGGCTGCAGCCCGGCGTTGCTGATGGCCTCGGCGACCTGCTGCGGCGTGCGGCCGTCGTGCGGTTCGAACTGTTCCAACTCCGGCGGCACGTCATCGGCATAGCCGCCGGGCTGCGTCTTGGATCCGGCGCTGACGCTGTTGATCGCCACCGGGATCATATGATCGCGGAAGTACGGCGACTCACGCGTAGACAGCGACAGCTCAACGTCCGGCGCGAACAGCCGGAAGGCGCAGATCAGCTGCACCAGCTGAGGCTCGCTCATGATCGACGCCGGCTCAATGCCGCCGGCGCAGGGGCGCAGGCGCGGGAACGAGATCGAGTAGCGGCTCTGCCAGTAGGTTTGCTGCAGGTAAAACAGATGTTCCGCCAGCAGGTAGCAGTCGGTGCGCCAACTGTTGGACAGGCCGATCAACGCACCGAGGCCGATCTTGTCGATCCCGGCGCGCCCCAGGCGATCCGGCGTGGCCAGGCGCCAATGGAAATCCTGCTTCTGGCCGCGCAGGTGATGCTGCAGATAGGTGGCCGGATGGTAGGTTTCCTGGTACACCAGCACGCCGTCCAGGCCCAGCGTTTTCAGTTCGGCGTATTCCTCCTGCGCCAACGGCTGCACTTCCATCATCAGCGAGCTGAAGTGTCGGCGGATCGCCGGGATGTGCTGGCGGAAATAGTCCATGCCGACCTTGGTCTGATGCTCGCCGGTGACCAGCAACAGATGTTCGAACCCCAGCGCCTGGATGGCTGCGCACTCGCGGGCGATCTCCGCCGCATCCAGCGTTTTGCGCTTGATGCGGTTGCTCATCGAAAAGCCGCAGTAGGTGCAGTCGTTGGCGCACAGGTTGGACAGATACAGCGGCACATAGAAGCTGACGACGTTGCCGAATCGCTGACGGGTCAGCTGCTGCGCGCGCTGCGCCAGCGGTTCCAGATACGGCGCGGCGGCGGGGGAGATCAGCGCCATAAAGTCGTCGCGCGTCAGCTTGTCGGCGTTCAACGCGCGTTCCACGTCGCGCGCGGTTTTGCCGTTGATGCGCAGCGTAATATCGTCCCAATCCAGCTGTTGCCAGCGGCTACTGAAATCGTCGGCCATCACTGTGCCTCCTCTGGCTGGCTGAGGAAGGCGGTCAGCGGGCTCGAGGCGACCGCGCCGCGCTGGCTGACGCCCAATCCGGCGCTGCGCGCCAATTCGCCGGCCTCCAGCGCCAGGCGAAACGCCCGCGCCATTTGCACCGGGTCGCGCGCCACGGCGATGGCGGTATTCACCAGCACCGCGTCGGCGCCCAGCTCCATCGCTTCCAGCGCATGGCTTGGCGCGCCGATGCCGGCGTCGACCACCACCGGCACCTTGGCCTGTTCGATGATGATCTCGAGGAAGTCGCGGGTGCGCAGACCGCGGTTGGAACCGATAGGGGCGCCGAGCGGCATCACCGCCGCGCAGCCCGCCTCTTCCAGCCGTTTGCACAGCACCGGATCGGCGCCGCAGTAGGGCAGCACCACAAAACCGTCTTTCACCAGCGTTTCCGCCGCCTTCAGCGTTTCTATCGGATCCGGCAGCAGGTATTTCACATCGGGGTGGATCTCCAGCTTCACCCAGTGGGTGCCGAGCGCTTCACGCGCCAGCCGGGCGGCGAATACCGCTTCGGCGGCCGTTTTGGCGCCGGAGGTATTGGGCAACAGCCTGACGCCCAACTGTTGCAGCGGCGCCAAAATGGCGTCGTTGCCGCCGCGCAGATCGACGCGCTTCATGGCCATGGTCACCAGCTGTGAGCCGGAGGCCGCCAGCGCCTCCAACATCAGCGCCGGGGTGGCGAACTTGCCGGTGCCGGTGAACAGGCGCGAGGTAAAAGTGGTATCGGCGATTTTCAGCATGTCAGCCTCCGGCGATCGCTTGAAACAGCAAAATGTCGTCACCGTCCTGCACCTGATGGTCGGCCCAGTCGGCGCGCGGGATGATGGTTTGGTTGATCGCCAGCGCGGTACCCGGCTGGTGGCGTTCCAGCTGGGCCAGCAGGGCGGCGACGCTGAGCGGCTGCGGCAGCTCCAGCGGTTGGTCGTTTAAACGGATCTTCATGCCGCGCCTCCGCATACCGGGCAGGCACGGGCCTGGCTCAGTTGCAGCGTGCTCCAGCTCTGCTGCTTGCCGTCGAACAGCCGCAGTTTACCGCTGAGGGAAGAAGGCATGCCGGCCAGCATCTTGATGGCCTCCAGCGCTTGCAGGGTGCCGATCACGCCCACCACCGGACCGAGTACCCCGGCGGTGCGGCAGTTGCGCTGCGGCTCTTCCTGCTCCGGGTACAGGCAGGCGTAGCAGCCGTGCGCATAGGGCGGCTCGAGCACCAGCAGCTGGCCGCTGAAGCCGACCGCGCTGCCGCTGATCAGCGGCTTGGCGGCGGCGATGCAGGCGGCATTGACCTCATGGCGGGTCGCCATATTGTCGCAGCAGTCCAGCACCAGATCGGCGCGTGCGACCGCGTCGCGCAGCGCTTGCCCTTGCAGCCGCTGCGCCAGCGGGATGGATTCCACCAACGGGTTCAGCGCCTGCAGGTGGCGTTGCGCCAGCGCCGCCTTGCCGGTGGCGGTATCGGCGCTGCGGTAGAGGATTTGCCGCTGCAGGTTGGTGACGTGCAGCTGGTCGTCGTCGGCCAGCAGCAGCGTGCCGACGCCGGCGGCGGCCAGATACAGCGAAGCCGGGGAACCGAGCCCACCTAAACCGACGATCAGCACCGTGGCGCGCTTGAGTCTCTCCTGGCCTTCCGGGCCGACGTCCTCCAGCAGCAGCTGGCGGCTGTAGCGCAGGAATTCCTGATCGTTAAGCATCGTTCGGATCCTCGCCTTCGATCAGCCGCAGCAGCTCGGTCGTCGCCGCGCGCCAGTCCGGTGCCTGGGTGATGGCGCTGACCACCGCCACGCTGCCGACGCCGCACGCCAGCACCGCCGGCACGCGATCGATACTGATCCCGCCGATCGCCACCGTCGGGTAATCCGCCAAACCGGCGATGTGGCGTTTCAACTCCGCTAGCCCCTGTGGCGCCGAAGGCATGTCTTTGGTCTGAGTGGGGAAGATGTGCCCCAACGCGATGTAGGACGGTTTCACCGCCAGCGCGCGCGCCAGTTCGGCGTCGTCATGGGTGGAGACCCCCAGCCGCAGCCCGGCGCGGTGAATGGCCGCCAGATCGGTGGTATCGAGATCTTCCTGGCCCAGATGTACGCCGTAGGCGCCGTGCTTGATCGCCAGCCGCCAGTAGTCGTTGATGAACAGCCGCGCCTGATAACGCCGGCCCAGCGCGATGGCGGCAGCGATATCCTCTTCGACCTGCTCATCCGGCAGGTCCTTGATGCGCAGCTGGATGGTGGTGACGCCGGCCTCCAGCAGGCGAGCGATCCATTCCACGCTGTCGACGACCGGGTAAAGCCCCAGTTTGTGGGGCGTCGCCGGGAAGGGGGTCGTGATATCAGTCATTGCTGGTCTCCTCCTGCAAATTGCCGGCGCTGTGATACAGCTCGCTGCCGCGGGCGCGGAACTCGGCGGACATTTTCTCCATGCCGGTCAGCTGCACCTCGATCGGTTTGGCGGCCTCTTGGGCGGCGGCGTAGTCGCGCACCTCTTGTGAAATCTTCATCGAGCAGAATTTCGGCCCGCACATCGAGCAGAAGTGGGCGATCTTGCCGGATTCCTGCGGCAGGGTTTCGTCGTGATAGGCGCGCGCGGTGGCCGGATCGAGCGCCAGATTGAACTGATCTTCCCAGCGGAATTCGAAACGCGCCTTGGACATGGCGTTATCGCGGATCTGCGCGCCCGGATGGCCTTTGGCCAGATCGGCGGCGTGAGCGGCGATCTTGTAGGTGATCAGGCCCTGTTTGACGTCCTCTTTGTTCGGCAGGCCGAGGTGCTCTTTCGGCGTGACGTAACACAGCATGGCGCAGCCGAACCAGCCGATCATCGCCGCGCCGATGCCGGAGGTGAAATGGTCATAGCCCGGGGCGATATCGGTGGTCAGCGGGCCGAGGGTGTAGAACGGCGCTTCGTGGCAGTGTTCCAGCTCTTCGGTCATGTTGCGGCGGATCATCTGCATCGGCACGTGGCCTGGGCCCTCGATCATCACCTGCACGTCGTATTCCCAGGCGATTTTGGTCAGTTCGCCCAGCGTATGCAGTTCGGCGAACTGGGCTTCGTCGTTGGCGTCCTGAATTGAGCCGGGGCGCAGGCCGTCGCCGAGCGACAGCGAAACGTCGTAGGCGGCGCAGATCTCGCAGATTTCACGGAAGTGCTGATAGAGGAAGTTTTCCTGATGGTGCGACAGACACCATTTGGCCATGATCGAGCCGCCGCGCGACACGATGCCGGTCAGGCGTTTGGCGGTCATCGGCACGTAGCGCAGCAGCACGCCGGCGTGGATGGTGAAGTAGTCGACCCCTTGTTCCGCCTGTTCCAGCAGCGTATCGCGGAACATCTCCCAGGTGAGGTTTTCCGCCACGCCGTTGACCTTCTCCAGCGCCTGATAAATAGGCACCGTACCGATGGGCACCGGGCTGTTGCGCAGGATCCATTCGCGGGTTTCGTGAATGTAGCGGCCGGTGGAGAGATCCATCACGGTGTCTGCGCCCCAGCGGGTGGCCCACACCAGCTTCTCCACCTCTTCTTCGATCGACGACGTGACCGCCGAGTTGCCGATATTGGCGTTCACCTTCACCAGGAAATTGCGGCCGATGATCATCGGCTCCGCCTCAGGGTGATTGATGTTGGCGGGAATGATAGCGCGGCCGGCGGCCACTTCCTGGCGCACGAACTCCGGCGTGATGTTGTCCGGCAGGTTGGCGCCCCAGCCCTGGCCCGAATGCTGGTGGCGCAGCACCTCGCCGCGAATGCGTTCGCGCCCCATGTTTTCGCGGATGGCGATGAACTCCATCTCCGGGGTGACGATGCCGGCGCGGGCATAGTGCAGTTGGGTCACGCACTTGCCCGGTAACGCCTTGCGCGGCAACGGCAGGTGTTCGAAACGCAGGTGATCGAGGCCTTCGTCCGCCAGCCGCTGTTGGGTGAAGCCGGAGCTGGCGCCGCTCAGGGTGGCGGTATCGCCGCGCGCGTCGATCCAGCCTGCGCGCAGCTTGGTCAGGCCCGCGTGCACGTCGAGCTCGGCCTGTGGATCGCCGTACGGGCCGGCGGTGTCATACACCGGGATCGCCTCGTTGGGTTCATACTGCGGGCTATCTTTGCTGCCGCCGATCAGGGTCGGGCTGAGCTGAATTTCGCGCATCGGCACCTGGATATCGCGGCGCGAACCCTGCAGGTAGATGCGGCGTGAGTTTGGGAAAGCCATGCCTTGCAGGGTGTCGATAAACTGCTGGGCGGCTTCGCGTTGCGCCTTACGGGCGCGCGGTGGATTAACGTTAGACATAGCAAGTTCCTACCAGTGTGTTGGGTTGGGAAAGTTGCTTGTCTGGAGCTCGGAGGGAGTAATGATGGTGGCCGATAAGGCAGGGCACCCGCAAGGGGAAGGCCGTGTCTGTGGCGATAGATTACTCTTGTTCCCTTCGCGGGTATTAACCCGATCAGGTTCCGCGGATCCCGAATTAACGGTCTCAGCCTGGCTGATTCGATGAACAAATCAGGCGCTAGGCACTCCGACAAGATGCCCCCCAGTATAGGAGGGATAAGAAAAAAAACTATAAAATTTTAACGCGCCGGATCCAGCGCCTGGTCCGGCAGCGGTTGCTGCGTGGCTTCCGCTTCCAGCAGGATCAGCTTATCTTCCAGCGCAAAGCGCGCCGCCAGCGTTTCGCCGATATCCGACAAGGCCTGGTGGAATTCCAGACAAACCTCCTGATCGATATCCACTTCGGTATAGCGATCGTGGAACGCCATGATCTGTTCGGTATTGGCCCATAGCTTGGGGTAGATGTTCACCGCCAGCGACATTTTCGGACTGGCTGCGCCTTCCACTTGTTTGATAATTCTGTCATAGATATGAAAATGCCCTGCGGAGAGGTAATCCACCAGGTTATGGCAAAAGTTCTCCAGCGCTTTTTCATTCAGCGGCGTATGCTTTTCTTTATTCGGTTTGAGGCCTACCAGCGTGCAGTAGGCGACCAGCAACTGCTTGCGGGCCTGAAGCCATTGATCAACTAATTCATTACTACCGCCAACGCGCTGAGTCAGCCTTTCCAAACGGTTGAGCATGTTTGACTCCGTGTAAGTAACAAAAGTAACCGGTAAGTTATTAAAATGTAACAAAGCCGATTTGTAGAGTGCCAGTGAAGCTGAGGTTGTGCAACAACGATATGGAACTTGCATTAACGGGCAATGAAAACGGCTGGTGGATCGTCAGCCATGAAAGCAAACTTTGGTTACCGAACGGTGAATTGCCGTCGGGGAACGCCGCCGCCTTCGGGCTGCAGGGCCATATGGCGCGCACCATCGGTGAGTGGGAGGGCGCGCCGGTCTGGCTGGTGCGCCAGGCGATGCCGCGGGAGATGGGGTCGGTGCGTCAGTTGTTGGATCAGGATCGTGGTCTGTTCCAGCTGGCCGGGCGCGGCGTGCAGTTGGCGGATTTCTACCGCTCCCATCGCTATTGCGGCTACTGCGGCCATGAGATGCACCTCAGCCGCACCGAAAGCGCCTGCCTGTGCGGCCATTGCAAGGAGCGCTACTACCCGCAGATCGCGCCCTGCGTGATCGTCGCCATTCGGCGCGACGATCAGATCCTGCTGGCGCAGCACGTGCGCCATCGCGGCGGCATTCACACGGTGCTGGCCGGTTTCGTTGAAGTGGGCGAAACGCTGGAGCAAGCGGTAGCGCGCGAAGTGATGGAAGAGAGCAATATTGAAATCAAGAACCTGCGCTACGTCACGTCACAACCCTGGCCGTTTCCGCACTCGCTGATGATGGCCTTTATGGCCGATTACCACCAGGGTGAGATTCGTCACGATCCCAAGGAGCTGCTCAATGCCGGCTGGTATCGTTACGACCAACTGCCGCTGTTGCCGCCGCCCGGCACCGTGGCGCGCCGCTTGATTGAGGACACCGTGGCGCTGTGCCGGGCAGAATAATGTACAATGGCCGGCAGATTATTAAGGGAGCCCCATAAATGACTGAGTTGAAGAACGATCGTTACCTGCGCGCGCTGTTGCGTCAGCCGGTGGATGTGACCCCCGTATGGATGATGCGCCAGGCCGGTCGTTATTTACCGGAGTATAAGGCGACTCGCGCCCAGGCCGGTGATTTTATGTCGCTGTGCAAGAACGCGGAGCTGGCCTGCGAGGTTACGCTGCAGCCGCTGCGCCGCTACGCGCTGGACGCCGCCATCCTGTTCTCCGACATTCTCACCATTCCCGACGCCATGGGGCTCGGCCTGTACTTTGAAGCCGGCGAAGGCCCGCGTTTCAGCTCCCCCGTCACCTGCCGCGCCGACGTCGACAAACTGCCGGTGTTCGATCCGGAAGTGGAGCTGGGCTATGTGATGAACGCGGTGCGCACCATTCGCCGCGAGCTGAAGGGCGAAGTGCCGCTGATCGGCTTCTCCGGCAGCCCGTGGACGCTGGCTACCTATATGGTTGAGGGCGGCAGCAGCAAGGCATTCACCAAGCTGAAGAAGATGATGTATGCCGAGCCGGCCACGTTGCACCTGTTGCTGGACAAGCTGGCGGACAGCGTGATCCTTTACCTCAATGCCCAGATCAAGGCCGGCGCGCAGTCGGTGATGGTGTTCGACACCTGGGGCGGCGTGCTGACCGGGCGCGATTACCGCGAGTTCTCTTTGCACTACATGCACAAGATCGTCGATGGCTTGCTGCGTGAAAACGACGGCCGCCGCGTGCCGGTAACGCTGTTCACCAAAGGCGGCGGGCAGTGGCTGGAGGCGATGGCCGCCACCGGCTGCGATGCGCTGGGGCTGGACTGGACCACCGACATCGCCGACGCGCGCCGTCGCGTAGGCGACAAAGTGGCGCTGCAGGGCAATATGGATCCGTCGATGCTTTATGCTTCTCCGGCGCGCATCGCGGAAGAAGTGGAGACCATTCTGGCCGGTTTCGGCCACGGCAACGGTCATGTGTTCAACCTGGGCCACGGCATCCATCAGGATGTGCCGCCGGAGCACGCCGGGGCCTTCGTCGAGGCGGTGCACGCGCAGTCGGCGAAATACCACCGTTAAGGATCCGATGTGACCGATATGGCGGCTCTGCGCGCCGAACAGCTGCGGCGCGCCGCTGAAGTCATTCGCTACGACGAGCTGCCGGCCGAACCGCC
Source organism: Serratia sp. Z4 (assembly GCF_009900725.1). Lineage (NCBI taxonomy): Bacteria > Pseudomonadati > Pseudomonadota > Gammaproteobacteria > Enterobacterales > Yersiniaceae > Serratia > Serratia sp. Z4. The sequence continues at coordinate 5,976 of NZ_JAAABD010000015.1, read as the reverse complement.
GGCGTTCATCGCCGGCGCCGATGTGGGCTTCGAGCAAGAGGGCGCGGTGACGCGCGCCGCCATCGCCATCCTGCGCTATCCGTCGCTGGAGCTGGTGGAGTATCAGGTGGCGCGCATCGCCACCGTCATGCCTTATATCCCGGGTTTCCTGTCGTTTCGCGAATACCCGGCGCTGTTGGCCGCCTGGGGGCAGCTGCGGCAAAAACCGGGGCTGATCTTCGTCGATGGGCACGGCGTTTCACATCCGCGGCGCCTCGGCGTCGCCAGCCATTTCGGCCTGCTGGTCGATGTGCCGACCATCGGCGTGGCCAAGAAGCGCCTGTGCGGCAAATTCGCGCCGCTGGACGCCGCCGTCGGCGCGCTGTCGCCGTTGGAAGATAAGGGAGAACAGCTGGGCTGGGTATGGCGTAGCAAGGCGCGTTGCAACCCGCTGTTCATCTCTACCGGTCACCGCGTGGGCGCCGACAGCGCGCTGGCGTGGGTGCAGCGCTGCATGGCGGGCTACCGTTTGCCGGAGCCGACCCGTTGGGCCGACGCCATCGCTTCGCGCCGTCCGGCGTTTCAGCGGTGGTTGCAGCAGCATCCGGAGGTGTCGCCATGAGCGATTTCGGGTACACTGCGCCGCAGATAACGCGTAAGAGAGTAAAGCATGCTACGTAACCCGATTCATTTACGTCTGGAACGGCTCGAGGGCTGGCAACATTTGACCTTTATGGCCAGTTTGTGCGAGCGTATGTACCCGAATTACCAGATGTTCTGCAAACAGACCGAGTTCGGCGATCCGGCGGTTTATCGCCGCATTCTGGATTTGGTGTGGGAAACGCTGGTGGTGAAGGACGCCAAGGTCAACTTCGACAGCCAGCTCGAGAAGTTGGAAGAGGCGATTCCGTCGGCGGAAGATTACGATCTTTACGGCGTTTACCCGGCAATTGATGCCTGTATCGCATTAGGGGAACTGATCCATTCGCGGCTCGGCGGGGAGACGTTGGAGCACGCCATCGCCATCAGTGAAACATCGATTCGCACCGTGGCGATGTTGGAAATGACCCAAGCCGGTAAGGAAATGACCGACGAAGAGTTGGAAAGTTTGCCTGCGGTAGAGGAAGAATGGGACATTCAATGGGAAATTTTCCGCCTGTTGGACGCCTGTGAAGAGCGCGATATAGACCTGATCAAGGGGCTGCGATCCGACCTGCGGGAGGCGGGCGTCAGCAACATCGGGATAAATTTAGCGCAATAAGGCAACAAAACGTGATTTAACGCCTGATTTGTCATGCCTTAAGGCTTCACATCCGCACCCTGTCTGGTCTACATTTGGGGGGCGTAAAAAAAGTGGCTATCGGTGCGTGTATGCAGGAGAGTGCTGTCAATCGGCATATCCGTCGCACTCGATGCTTTGCAAACGATAAACACACTGTAAGGATAACTTATGAACAAGACTCAACTGATTGATGTAATCGCGGACAAGGCTGACCTTTCCAAAGCACAAGCTAAACTGGCTCTGGAATCCACCCTGGCTGCAATTACTGAGTCTCTGAAAGAAGGTGATGCAGTACAATTGGTTGGCTTCGGTACTTTCAAAGTAAACCATCGTAGCGAGCGCACTGGCCGCAACCCACAGACTGGCAAAGAAATCAAAATCGCAGCAGCCAACGTGCCTGCGTTCGTTTCTGGCAAAGCACTGAAAGACGCCGTTAAATAAGACCGCGCCTCGGTGAAAAGATTAAACAGGGGGGCGATGGCGCCCCTTTTGTTTACTCGTCGGGCGCTTATGGCCGTTGGCATCGCCGTCGGCCTGAGCGCCTGCAGTTTCCATTCCGATATCCCCAGCTTTACCGCCAGCGGCTTCGTGGCCGATCAGGGCGTGATACGTCTGTGGCGTAAAGACGATGAGCAACATCGTCCGCAAGTGTTGGTCAGCGTTTACAGCCCTTACCGCGGCCCGGGTACCATTACCACGCTGTACACCTATCAGGGCGACGTGCTGCGCCAAATCAAACGTAACGACGCCGACGGCGATCGAGATTCCATTCAGCTGCGCTTTGCCGACGATGGCACGGTGAGCTTTATGCAGCGCCAGCTGGCGACACGCCGCGAACCGCTGACCCGCGATGAAATCGCCCTGTATCAATATCAGGCGCGACGGATCCTCGAAGTGAGCAATGCGCTGCGCGCCGGCAAGGTCAAATTGCTGCAGGGGCGTTGGATGCAGGGCGAGGTGCAAACCTGCGACGGGCAGCGCTTAAAACCCGGGTTGGATGCCTCCGCCATCGCCTGGATCGAAAAACGCGCCCGCAGCAGCAGCCGGCCGGTGAGCGTCGCCTGGCTGGAAGCGCCCGAAGGCAGCGAGCTGCTGCTGGTGGCGAACGACGACTTCTGCAGCTGGGAACCGAAAGAAGACCAGCTATAAAAAAGGCCCCGCACTGCGGAGCCTCTGGTCATTATCATGAAAGGTCAAATTATTTGCCGCGCGCAATCGCGCGATAACCGATATCTTTGCGGCAGAAGCTGCCTGGCCACTGAATGCCTTCCGCCAACTGATAGGCGCGTTGCTGCGCCTGCGCCACGGTATCGCCCAGCGCCGTCACGCACAGCACGCGGCCGCCGCTGGTGACGACGTCATCGCCCTGCAAGCGTGTGCCGGCGTGGAAGACCTTACCGTCGGCGCTTTCCTGCTGCGGTAGCCCCTGGATAACCTCGCCGTTGCGATAGTCACCCGGATAACCGCCGGCTGCCAGCACCACGCCAAGGGCAGGGCGTTCGTCCCAATCAGAGCTCTTCTCGTTCAGACGGCCTTCGGCGCCCGCCAGACACAGTTCCACCAGATCGGAGCGCAGGCGCAGCATGATCGGCTGAGTTTCCGGATCGCCAAAACGGCAGTTGAATTCGATCACCTTCGGCTGGCCGTCGGCGGAGATCATCAGGCCGGCGTACAGGAAGCCGACGTAGGTGTTGCCTTCCGCCGCCATGCCGCGCACCGTCGGCCAGATCACCTGATCCATGGCGCGCTGGTGGATTTCGTCGGTCACGACCGGCGCCGGGGAGTAGGCGCCCATACCGCCGGTGTTCGGGCCGGTATCGCCGTCGCCGACGCGTTTGTGGTCCTGGCTGGTGGCCATCGGCACCACGTTCTCGCCATCGACCATCACGATGAAGCTGGCTTCTTCGCCGTCGAGGAACTCTTCCACCACGATGCGATGGCCGGCGTCGCCGAAGGCGTTGCCGGCCAACATGTCGCGCACCGCCTCTTCCGCTTCCTGCAGCGTCATCGCGACGATCACGCCTTTACCGGCCGCCAGGCCATCGGCCTTGATGACGATCGGCGCGCCTTTGCGGCGCACATAGGCCAGCGCCGGCTCCACCTCGGTGAAGTTTTCATATTCGGCGGTCGGGATGCGGTGGCGCGCCAGGAAATCTTTGGTGAAGGCTTTGGAGCCTTCGAGCTGCGCGGCGGCCTGTGATGGGCCGAAGATTTTCAGACCGGCGGCCTGGAAGGCATCGACCACGCCGATCACCAGCGGCGCTTCCGGCCCAACGATGGTCAGACCGATGTCATGGCTCTGGGCGAACGCGACCAGGGCGGGGATGTCGGTGGCGGCGATCGCCACGTTTTCCAGATTGGCTTCCAGCGCGGTGCCGGCATTGCCCGGCGCAACGTAGACTTTATCCGCCAGCGGAGACTGGGCGGCTTTCCAGGCCAGCGCGTGCTCGCGCCCGCCGTTGCCGATAATCAAAATGTTCATCAGGGGCTCCACGAATGGCGTGCGCCGGAGCGCACGCGGCAAAAGGAATTAATGGCGGAAGTGACGCATGTCGGTGAAGATCATCGCGATGCCGTGTTCGTTGGCGGCGGCGATCACTTCGTCGTCGCGGATCGAACCACCCGGCTGGATCACGCAGGTGATGCCAACCGCCGCCGCGGCATCGATGCCGTCGCGGAACGGGAAGAAGGCGTCGGAGGCCATGGCGGAGCCTTTCACTTCCAGCCCTTCGTCGCCCGCTTTGATGCCGGCGATCTTGGCGGAGTAAACGCGGCTCATCTGGCCGGCGCCTATGCCGATGGTCATGTTGTCACGCGCATAAACGATGGCGTTGGATTTCACGAACTTGGCCACTTTCCAACAGAACAGCGCGTCACGCAGTTCCTGTTCGGTCGGCTGGCGCTCGGATACCACGCGCAGATCGGCGGCGGTTACCATGCCCAGATCGCGATCCTGCACCAGCAGGCCGCCGTTGACGCGCTTGAAGTCCAGCCCCGCCACGCGTTGCTGCCACTGGCCGCAGGCCAGCACGCGCACGTTCTGTTTGGCGGCCAGCAGGGAGCGCGCTTCCTGGGTGACGTTTGGCGCGATGATCACTTCCACGAACTGGCGGCTGATGATCGCCTGCGCGGTGGCGGCGTCCAGCTCGCGGTTAAAGGCGATGATGCCGCCGAAGGCGGAGGTCGGATCGGTTTGGTAAGCGCGCTCGTAGGCGGCCAGAATGTCGTCGCCGATCGCCACGCCACAAGGGTTGGCGTGTTTGACGATCACGCAGGCCGGTTCGGCGAACTCTTTCACGCATTCCAGCGCGGCGTCGGTATCGGCGATGTTGTTATAGGACAGCGCTTTGCCCTGCAGCTGTTCGGCGGTCGCGACAGAAGCTTCCTTTACTTCTTCCTCTATATAGAAGGCGGCCTGCTGGTGGCTGTTTTCACCGTAGCGCATATCCTGCTTCTTGATGTAGTTGAGGTTCAGGGTGCGCGGGAAGCGGCCGGACGGCTGTTCGGTCTCGCCGTGGTACGCCGGCACCAGCGCGCCGAAGTAGTTGGCGATCATGCTGTCGTAGGCGGCGGTGTGTTCAAAGGCCTTGATGGCGAGATCGAAGCGGGTGGCATAGCGCAGCGAACCGTCGTTGTTGTCCATCTCGGTAATGATGGCGGCGTAGTCGCTGCTCTTCACCACGATGGCGACGTCTTTATGGTTCTTGGCGGCGGAGCGCACCATGGTCGGGCCGCCGATATCGATATTCTCGACCGCATCCTCCAGCGAGCAATCCGGGCGCGCCACGGTTTGGGCGAATGGGTACAGATTGACGACTACCATGTCGATAGGCTTGATGTCATGCTGATTCATGACAGCGTCGTCCTGGCCGCGGCGGCCGAGAATGCCGCCGTGGACTTTCGGGTGCAGGGTCTTAACTCGTCCGTCCATCATCTCCGGGAAGCCGGTGTAGTCGGAAACTTCGGTAACGGGCAGACCGGCGTCTGCCAGCAGACGGGCGGTGCCGCCGGTGGACAGCAGTTCAACGCCGCGCTGGGAAAGCGCTTCGGCGAATTCAACGATACCGGTTTTGTCAGACACGCTGAGCAGGGCCCGGCGGATTGGACGAGGTTGTTGCATGGTTTTATCCCTTGGCTTTGAGTCGCAATTAAAGAGCGTTACGTGAATGTCCACCTCGTTCTGTCTATAAAGCGCAGTTTTTTGCCTTATAAAGGGAGGGTCAGGCACATATTCAGGTAACGCCCCCATAAAAAGGGGGATCGTTTCGTCGCGGGGAATTGTAGCGAAAACGTTTGCGTGGTGCTCGTAAATTTTCCGTACAAATCGCATCTGTGGATAACACTGTGCGCAAGTGGGTATAAAGCGGGGTTTTGCTGTGGAATGCAGCGAACGATCGTTTTTGCTGAAAATACCTGTTGCGGCCTGCGAGGAACTCCCTATAATGCGCCTCCATCGACACGGAACATGTGAACAACTTCACAGAGTATCCGGGGGTCGCAGAGAAAAAATCCTGAAAATTAGGGTTGACTCTGAAAGAGGAAAGCGTAATATACGCCACCTCGAGTTAGCAAGCGAAAGCGCCTAACTCACTGCTCTTTAACAATTTATCAGACAATCTGTGTGGGCACTCCACAAGACGATATCCAGCATCTTCGGATGCAAAAAAATATCAAGTCTTGAAGAGTGACTAACTGAAGTAAAATTCATGCAGTAA
>NZ_JAAABD010000014.1:0-38534 GCF_009900725.1 Serratia sp. Z4 | reverse complement strand
CGCAGCGGGTGGCCGGGCAATCGGTCATCAGCTCCAGCCTGAATACCGCCATCAATGGCGGCAGCTTCAAGGACAACCTGACCAATGCGCTGCTGGCGAACATCGGCAGCCAGGTGCAGGCCGAGGGTGCCAATCTGATTGGGGATAACGGCGAAGTCCTGGGCGCGGCCGGGAAGTCAGTCAGTCATGCGGTTGTGGCGGGCATCGCCGCGGAAATCGGGCGCGGCGACGGTAAAGGGGCTGCTGCCGGGGCGCTGGCGGCGGAGCTGGCCGGCGTCGTTATGCAGAGCACGTTGTTCGAACCGGCCAATCTCAACGAAAAAGAACGCCAGCTCTACCGTCTGCAGGAGGCGCTAAACGGCAATGAAGTAAAAGAGCAAACGGCACGAGTGATCGGGGCTTTGACCGGGGCGTTGACAACGCATACACCGGAAGGCGCCTACAGCGCTGCGGACAGTGCACAGTCGGTTTATCGCTACAACATGACCGAACATATGTTGATGCAGTATGCGCTGGATAATCAGAAAGACATTCTGGCCGCTGATAAAGGCGATGTTGCTGCGGCAAAACGTGTTGTGGCTCGCCGAGAGGCTGCCGCAATAGTGGCGACCGTCGGTGGTGGCGGTCTGGTACTTACTGCGGGGGGGATGACGTTGGTGGGCGCTGCGCCAGAATTGGTTCTGGCTGCAAGATTGGCGATTGCCGGTTGCAAAACCAACCCCGCGCTTTGCCTGAACCAAGCCGGTATTTATGCGGCAGATATTGTTGCACCTGAGGCCATCATTGGTACGGGAGCCGTAACGACCGGCAGCACATTGATTTTGGGTAAAACCGAAGACAGCGTGAGGAAGTTGAGCCGACAGCTGGTGAACGCTTCCGATGAACTATACAAAACAAAAACGTTCAACACTCAGCCGGTTGCCGATTTTATCAAAGGAGAAACGGCAGCCGGGATGAATTTGTCGACTAAAACGGCAGATTATCTGCGGGACATGCAGAAAGCTAACACTAACCAGTTGGTCAAGGTGTTTGATCCGAAACAGAACGAAAGTAAGCTAAACGTGTTTGGTCAGCAGTTCGAGCAGGTATTAGGTGAGGGCGGCAGCAACAAGCAAGGTAATACAAAAGTGTTTGCCACTGAGAATTTATCGAAACAGGCGATCTTCGATTATGCGCAATCTCTTACCGGAGGGAAACCATTAATAGAAGTCAGAAAAGATGCACTATGGACGGTGGTTTTAAATGAAAAAACAGGTGAGAAATTAACTCTTAGGAGTGTGTCAAGTAGCCAGGAAGATACCAAAGCACGTTGGACGATTGATATCATAGATAATGAACAGCTGAATGCGCTTCAAGGTAAAGTGAAAAAAAGAGTAGAAATCAAATTTCGATGAGGGCAACCATGTTGTATAGCGATGATCAATACAAACTGTTTAGTGAAGAGTTGGACGGTGCTTCCATTGGAACCGTATGGTCAGCTATGAGAGCTGATAATTTTGATAGGAATACATTGTCCTACGAAGAAAAGAAAAACTATTTTTTCGAATTAATTCATCACCTTATGGCTGAAGGAAGAGTAAGGTTAGGCAAACATGGCCAATTCCTTGAGGGAGACATTGAAGAACAGGTAACACATTACAAAGCTGTATTCCCTAAGACAGAAGAGGAATGGAAAACAAAAAATGAAGACATTTGGTTCTATGAAGAGGAATGCCCTGGTGGCCTTGTCTGGATTCATGAAGACGGCTACCAAGATTGGACGTAGTTACTGATACTGTTAGTGGCGTGATAAGCTGTTAACCGGTAATAAAAAACCCGCAAAAGTGGGTTTTTTATTACGCAGTAATAAAAATAATGTGTTTATTTTATTGGTGTTTTAAAATGATTCGGTTTGCAATATATGCACATTGCAGAAGTATTCGCTTTGATAATGAATATGGCGCATATATCGCTCTGCAATATCTACGATGAAATTGGGTTTTTATCGTCCCCGCCCCGTAACCCGCAATACCAACCCCACCACCAACAACGCAGCGCCCGAGGCATAGAGCGGGAACCAGCGCGTCCACCAGAGCGGGGAAAACAGCGGGGTGCTGTTGGGATCTGCAGGCGCGTAGCCGCTGTAGGTATTTAGACCGGCGGCGATGGCGAGCATCGCCAGGCCGATAAAAAGCAGCAGGTTTGAGACGGTTGTCATGGCATTTTTCCTTTGTAGAGGCAGAGGGTAACTCTTACTATCACTATTAATTATTTTTCGATTAATTATATTGGAGAATGTTACTTATTTTCGTATTCATCAGGTTGTTTCCTGACGATAAAATAGCATGCCTTAATACTAGCCAATTATTTTCCAATAAAAAACCCGCCTGGGCGGGTTTTCTCTTTTTTCTCGCGAATTGTCACTTCACCAGCGGCTTATCATTGGGAGTTTTGAACTTCGCCAGATATTGCGGCTGGAAGATGCACATGCGGAGCACGGTGCGGTATTCGCCGTTGACGAAGAACTCGTCGATCAGCTCGCCTTCCACGTTAAAGCCCAGCTTGCTGTAGATGTGGATCGCCTTCGGGTTCTCCTTATCGACGATCAGGTACAGCTTGTACAGGTTCAGCACCGAGAAGCCGTAGTCCATCGCCAGGCGGGCGGCGGTGCTGGCGTAGCCTTTGCCCTGGTGGGCGGGATCGATGATGATCTGGAACTCAGCGCGGCGGTGGATGTGATCGATCTCCACCAGCTCCACCAGGCCGACCTTGGCGCCTTCGTGCTCGATGATAAAGCGGCGCTCGCTCTGATCGTGGATGTGTTTGTCGTAGAGATCGGAAAGTTCGACAAAGGCTTCGTAGGGTTCTTCAAACCAATAGCGCATAACGCTGGCGTTGTTGTCCATCTGGTGGACGAACGACAGATCGTCCCGTTCCAATGGGCGTAACCTGACGCTGGCAGTGCTGGACATGTGGGCTCCTCTGTGCCGTGAAATTGTGCAAAGTATAACTTCACAGAATGGATGAAGGCGAAAAAAAACGGCGCCGCGTGGGCGCCGTTTAGGCAAGGTTCAGGCTGCGCGCATCAGTCGGCGGCGTGCCCCTGCTCAGGCAGGCGTTCGCCGTCCAGCCAGGCGGCGCCGTCGCGCATCGCCAGGCGGCCGTCGACGAACCAGCTCACCACCAGCGGATAGATCGTGTGTTCCTGGGTTTGCACCCGTTCAACCACGTCATCCTCTTCATCGTCAGCGAAAATCGGCACCTTGGCCTGCAAGATCACCGGGCCGCCGTCGAGGTGTTCGGTCACGAAGTGCACCGAGGTGCCGTGTTCGCTGTCGCCGTTGTCGATGGCCTGACGATGCGTATGCAGCCCCGGGTATTTCGGCAGCAGGGAAGGGTGAATGTTCAGCATGCGACCGGCATAGCGCTGCACGAACTGCGGGCTGAGGATGCGCATGTAGCCGGCCAGCACCACCAGATCGGGCTGATGTTGGTCGATGGCGTCCGCCAGCGCGGCGTCGAACGCCGTGCGATCGGCGTAAGCCTTGGCATCCAGCGCCTGGGCGGCGATGCCCGCCGCTTCGGCGCGCTGCAGGCCGTAAGCCTGCGCCTTGTTGCTGAATACCGCCACGATCTCGGCGGCGATGCGGCCCTGCTGGCAGGCGTCAATCAGCGCCTGGAGATTGCTCCCCTGGCCGGAGACCAACACCACGATCTTTTTCATCAGTTGATGACCACTTGTTGTTCGTCGGAAGAGGCAGTCAGTTTACCGATTTTCCACGCTTTTTCACCTGCCGCGGTCAGCAGCGCGATGGCCGCTTCCACTTCGGCTTCCGGCAGGGCGATGACCATGCCTACGCCGCAGTTGAAGGTGCGGTACATTTCATGACGGCTGACGTTGCCGGCCTGCTGCAGCCAGGTGAACACCGCCGGCCACTGCCAGCTGGCTTCGTCGATCACCGCCTGCATGCCTTCCGGCAGCACGCGTGGAATATTTTCCCAGAAGCCGCCGCCGGTGAGGTGAGCGATGGCGTGGACGTCAACCTTCTCGATCAGCTCCAGCACGGACTTCACGTAAATTTTGGTCGGCGCCAGCAGGTGGTCGGCCAGCGACTTGCCTTCCAGCTGGGTGGCTGTCGGGTCGGTGCTGCTCACTTCCAGGATCTTGCGCACCAGCGAGTAGCCGTTGGAGTGCGGGCCGGAAGCGCCCAGGGCGATCAGCACATCGCCGGACTGCACTTTGCTGCCGTCGATGATCTCGGATTTTTCGACTACGCCGACGCAGAAACCGGCCACGTCGTAATCTTCGCCGTGGTACATGCCCGGCATTTCAGCGGTTTCGCCGCCCACCAACGCACAGCCGGACTGCTTGCAGCCTTCGGCGATGCCGGTGATCACGCTGGCCGCAGTGTCTACGTCCAGTTTGCCGGTGGCGTAGTAGTCGAGGAAGAACAGCGGCTCGGCGCCCTGAACCACCAGATCGTTGACGCACATCGCCACCAGATCGATGCCGATGGTGTCGTGGCGTTTCAGATCCATCGCCAGACGCAGCTTGGTGCCCACGCCGTCGGTACCGGAAACCAGCACCGGCTCGCGGTATTTCTGCGGCAACGCACACAGGGCGCCAAACCCGCCCAGACCGCCCATCACTTCCGGGCGACGGGTCTGTTTAACTACACCTTTGATGCGATCTACCAATGCGTTGCCTGCATCGATATCGACACCTGCGTCTTTATAGCTGAGAGAGGTTTTGTCGGTCACTGCGCGATTCCCCACGACGGTTTGCGGTTTGAAAACTGTGCTTCCGATGTTGATTCCGGAATAAGGCGCGGCAATTCTAACAGCGCAGGCAATCGTTTGCGAGCGGCTTGTGAACCGGCTCCGCTTTTTCGTCATCTATACTGATATTCAAACTTTTGTTGATCCCGATCGGGCTATTGTGGGTGGCGCAGCGAAAAAAAGGAGGTATAATCCCGCGATTTTTTTGGCCGCAACCACCTTAATAGGAGAAAAATGATGAAGATCGTTGAGGTGAAACACCCGCTGGTAAAACACAAGCTTGGCCTGATGCGCGAAAATGACATCAGCACCAAACGCTTCCGTGAGCTGGCCTCAGAAGTGGGTAGTTTACTGACCTATGAAGCGACCGCCGATCTGGAGACGGAAAAAGTCACCATCGAAGGCTGGTGCGGGCCAGTTGAAGTGGACCAGATCAAAGGGAAAAAGATTACCGTAGTACCAATCCTGCGTGCCGGTCTGGGCATGATGGAAGGGGTGCTGGAGCACGTGCCGAGCGCGCGCATCAGCGTGGTGGGCGTATACCGCGACGAAGAAACCCTGGAGCCGGTGCCGTATTTCCAGAAGCTGGTTTCCAACATCGAAGAGCGCATGGCGCTGGTCGTCGACCCGATGCTGGCCACCGGCGGTTCGATGATCGCCACTATCGATCTGCTGAAGAAAGCCGGCTGTCACAGCATCAAGGTGCTGGTTCTGGTCGCGGCGCCGGAAGGCATCGCCGCACTGGAGAAAGCGCACCCGGACGTTGAACTGTACACCGCTTCCATCGATCAGTGTCTGAACGACAAGGGCTACATCGTGCCTGGCCTGGGCGATGCGGGCGACAAGATATTTGGTACCAAGTAAACATTTGAGCCGACTTAATGAGTCGGCTTTTTTTTGACTAAAACCTATAAAACCAATAAACCGAGGAAAAACACACATGACCCGTCGCGCCATCGGCGTCAGCGAGCGCCCGCCGCTGCTCCAGACCATTCCGCTCAGCTTCCAGCACTTGTTCGCCATGTTTGGCGCCACCGTGCTGGTGCCTATCCTGTTCAAGATCAACCCGGCGACCGTGCTGCTGTTCAACGGCATCGGCACGCTGCTGTATCTGTTCATCTGTAAAGGCAAGATCCCGGCCTACCTCGGTTCCAGCTTCGCGTTTATCTCGCCGGTGCTGCTGCTGTTGCCGCTCGGTTATGAAGTGGCGTTAGGCGGTTTCATCATGTGCGGCGTGCTGTTCTGCCTGGTGGCGCTGATCGTGAAAAAGGCCGGCACCGGCTGGCTGGACGTGATGTTCCCGCCGGCGGCGATGGGGGCGATCGTCGCCGTCATTGGCCTGGAGTTGGCGGGCGTGGCGGCCAACATGGCGGGGCTGCTGCCGGCGGAAGGCGCCAGCGCCGACTCGACCACCATCACCATTTCGCTGGTGACGCTGGCGGTCACGGTGCTCGGCTCGGTGCTGTTCCGCGGCTTCCTGGCGATTATCCCGATCCTGATCGGCGTGCTGGTGGGCTATGCGTTGTCATTCTTCATGGGCGTGGTGGATTTGACTCCGATCCGCGAGGCGCACTGGTTCGCGCTGCCGACCTTCTACACCCCGCGCTTTGAGTGGTTCGCCATCTTCACCATTCTGCCGGCGGCGCTGGTGGTGATCGCCGAGCACGTTGGCCACCTGGTGGTGACCGCCAACATTGTGAAAAAAGACCTGATCCGCGATCCGGGCCTGCACCGTTCGATGTTCGCCAACGGCATCTCGACGGTATTCTCCGGTTTCTTCGGCTCCACGCCGAACACCACCTACGGTGAGAACATCGGCGTGATGGCCATCACCAAGGTCTACAGCACCTGGGTGATCGGCGGCGCGGCGGTGCTGGCGATCCTGTTGTCCTGCATCGGCAAGCTGGCGGCGGCGATCCAGGCGGTGCCGGTGCCGGTGATGGGCGGCGTTTCGCTGCTGCTGTACGGTGTGATCGGCGCTTCGGGCATTCGCGTGCTGATCGAGTCCAAAGTGGACTACAACAAAGCGCAAAACCTGATTTTAACCTCGGTGATCCTGATTATCGGCGTGAGCGGCGCCAAGGTGCATATCGGCGCGGCGGAGCTGAAAGGCATGGCGCTGGCGACCATCGTCGGCATTGGCTTGAGCCTGCTGTTCAAGGTCATCAGCCTGTTTCGCAAGGAAGAAGAGGTGCTCGACGCGCCGGACGAACCGGCAGAGCAGAAGTAACGAAAAGGGCAGCCCAGAGGCTGCCCTTTTGACTGATGGCATTCGCCTCAGCTGCGAATTTTGCGGTACACGAACAGCACCACGATGGCGCCGATAACCGCCACCACGAAGCTGCCGAAGTTGAAGCCGTCAACCTTGCCGTAGCCGAAGAAGGTGCTGATATAGCCGCCGACCACGGCGCCGACGATCCCCAGCACGACGGTCAGAATAAAGCCGCCGCCGTCTTTGCCGGGCATGATCCACTTAGCCAAAATACCGGCGATCAGGCCGAAGATAATCCAGGAAATAATCCCCATTTACTGCTCCTTTCTTTTGTGGCTGAGAATAGCTTACTGCTGGGTGGCTGGCTGAGTCTGAGTATTGCCGTTCACCGCCGCATCGGTCTCTTGTTTCAACTCTTGCGCTTTGTTTTCGGCGCTGTTCTTGATGGCTTCGGTCTTGGCCTTGGCCTGCTCGGTCAGATCGTTGGCGCCGTTGATGGCGTCGTTTTTGATGGCCTTGGCCTGATCCACCAACTGCTGGCTCTGCTTGCCGGCGTCATCTTTGATCGCGGCGGCCTTGGCCTTGGCGTCGTTGGTGATGGCGTCCGCCTGCTTGGCGGCGTCTTCTTTAATCGCCGAAGCTTTGTCCTTCAGCTGGTCAGCCTGCGTGGCGGCCTCTTTTTTGATTTCATCCGCCGTCGCTTTCGCCTTGTCCGTCAGATCGTCCGCTTTTTTCTGGGCGGCGTCTTTCATCTGCTCGGCGCTGTCTTTGGCTTTATCCAGGTTGGCGTCAACCTTGGACGAGTCATCACAGCCGGCAACCAACAACCCGATAAAGGAGGCCAACAGCACTTTATTCCATACTTTCATCGTCTATATCCTTGCAGAAACCTTGTTGATGGTGATTGCGTTTAGCCTACCTATACTAGGCCAGATTTGGCTTAAATGACAAATTTAACCTGCGCAGGCATGGGGTTAGGGAATGATATCGGATAATTCTTGCCTTGGCGGGAGCCGCAGCCAATCAAGCGGCGCTTAGGCATTGTTCACTATTGCGGCATAAGATCCTGCCGGTTCAACAGCGCCCGTTTTCTGTGTTAAACTGCCCACGTTTTTCTGCCAGTTTTGGTTGAGGTGCTTCTCTGAATACGCCGGCACAGCTTTCACTGCCACTTTATCTTCCCGATGATGAAACTTTCGCCAGTTTTTATCCGGGCGAGAACCCATCCCTATTAGCCGCGATCCAATCCGCCGTCCGTCAGGAACATGGCAGCTATATCTATTTCTGGTCGCGTGAAGGTGGCGGGCGCAGCCATTTGCTGCATGCGGCCTGCGCCGAGCTTTCGCAGAAGGGGGAAGCGGTGGGCTATGTGCCGCTCGACAAGCGCGCTTACTTCGTGCCTGAAGTATTGGACGGCATGGAACAGCTGGCGCTGGTCTGCATCGACAATATCGAATGCATCGCCGGCGACGAAGAGTGGGAGATGGCGATCTTCAACCTTTACAACCGCATCCTGGAAACCGGCCGCACCCGTTTGTTCATCACCGGGGATCGCCCGCCGCGTCAGCTGAACCTGCGTTTACCGGATCTGGCTTCGCGTCTGGACTGGGGGCAGATCTACAAGCTGCAGCCGCTGTCGGACGAAGAGAAGCTGCTGGCGCTGCAGCTGCGCGGCAAACTGCGCGGCTTCGAACTGCCGGAAGACGTGGGCCGCTTCCTGCTGAAGCGGCTGGATCGCGAGATGCGCACGCTGTTTATGACCCTCGATCAGCTCGATCGCGCCTCGATCACCGCCCAACGCAAGCTGACCATCCCGTTCGTTAAAGAGATCCTGGGGCTGTAGCCGCTACCGTAAAAGAAAGGGCGCAATAGTCCGCGCCCGAATTCGAATTTACAAAATCTCCAGCACCTGCTCCGGCGGCCGGCCGATGCGCGCCTTGCTGCCTTTCACCACGATCGGGCGTTCGATCAGTTTCGGGTTCGCCGTCATCGCCGCCAGCAGTTGCTCTTCGCTCAGGCTGTCGTCCGCCAGCTTCAATTCCTTGTACAGATCTTCTTTTTTGCGCATCAGATCGCGCGCCGATGTGAAGCCCAGTTCTTTCAATAGTTTTTTCAGCTCATCGACCGTAGGGGGCGTATCGAGGTACAGCACCACCTTGGGATCGACACCGTGCTGCTCCAGCAGCGCCAGGGTTTCACGGCTCTTGGAGCAGCGCGGGTTGTGGTAAATCGTGACGTTTTTCATGGCGTTCATTCCTTGTTGAATCAGCTGCGCTGGTATTGGCGGAAGCGCTGTTGCAGTTGGCGCAGCTGGTCGATGCGCGCATCGTAGCGCGCCTGTTTCAGGCTGCCGAGTTTCTGCAGCGAGCTGGCATTGCTGAGCAGGCCGATGGCCTGATCGAGCCGGCCGGTCAGCGCCAGGCTTTCGGCGCGGGCCGACAGCTCTTCATCGCGCAGCCCCTGAGCGGCGCTGGCCTGCGCCAGCAGATCCCAGCCGTTCGGATCGTCCGGATGGGCAAAGGTGTAGCGGTTCAGGATCTTCGACGCCTGCGCCGGCTGGTTGCCTTCGACATAGGCGTTGGCCAGATTGAGCTGCAGCACCGGGTTGTTGTTCTGGGCGGCGTTGGCCGCCTGCAGGCGGGCGATGGCCTGCGGCGCGCGTTTCTGACCGAGATCGATGTCGGTCATCAGGTCGATCAGCCAGACGTTTTTCGCATCCTGCGCCAGCATCGGCTGAATGATGTTGCGCGCGTCGTCGTATTTTTTCGCTTCATAGAACAGAATGGCGCGGCCGTATTTGGCGGCCGCCTGTTCGCGCACGTTGCCCTTGCTGAGTGAGCCGAGCAGCTCTTCGTTCAGGCCGTAGCCTTCCGAGCTGTACATGCCCAGGGCGCGCACCTTGGCCATCAGGTAGTCCTGCGAAGACTGCACGATGTGTTTCGGCATCTGGTTGGCGCGGTTGCGCGCGTCGGAGAGGCGGCTGTCCGGCAACGGGTGCGTCAGCAGCATTTCCGGCGGCTTGGAGGCGTAGCGCGACTGATCCGAGAGTTTCTGCAGGAAGTCGGGCATCGCTTCCGGATCGAAACCGGCGCGCTGCAGCACCTGAATGCCGATGCGGTCGGCTTCCTGTTCGTTCGATTGGGTAAAGCTGATCATGCCTTGCTGGGTGCCGGCCATGGTGCCGCTCAGCGCCGCCATGCCCATGGTCGGGTTGGCCATCGCCAGCAGAATGGAACCGAGTGCGCCCACCCAGGTCAGCGGGGCGTTGCGCTGCTGATCTTCCATGGCGCGCGCCAGGTGGCGCTGGGTGACGTGCGAGATTTCGTGCGCCAGCACCGAGGCCAGCTGGCTTTCGTTGTCGCTGACGCGAAACAGCGCGGAATGCAGCACCACGTTGCCGCCGAAGAAGGCGAAGGCGTTGATTTCGTCGTTGCGCACCAGATAGAAATGGAACGGCGTGCGCACCGAATAGGCGCTGGCCACCAGCCGGTTGCCCAGCTGATTGATGTACTGGCTCAGCAGCGGATCGTTGATCAGCGGGGCGCTGGCGCGCAGTTGGCGCACATAGAAATCGCCCATCGCCAGCTCTTGTCCGATGCTCAGGGTGCCGCCGGCGGAGGTGCCCATATCCGGCAACTGGTCCTGGCTTTCCGCCTGTGCTGGCGCCAGGGCGGTGGCGTTCAGCGTGCTGAGCAGCAGCACCGCTAACGCGGTTTTGGTCAACCGGTTGGTCATAGTCAGGCGTTTCCCTTAAATAATCATTTCTAAGACGTCAGCAGCAGACAAGAGTTCTTTATTCCCGCGGCGCAATCCGCGCGAAAGTGCGGCGGCTCACAAACCGCGGCGGCGGCACCCATCACATCATAGTCAGCCGCAGGCGACAAGGAAACGTTAGCCGAGCGCGAATCGAGCAAAAAAGTTTTATTTTTCATTTTGAAGGGCGCTTTTTCGTCGCTGGCGACATGCATTTTGAATTGAACGCGGACAAAGTTGATCCGTGTTTTATTGACAGGATAAACGCAGACTCATATAGTCTGCGTTATTGAAGATTCACTGACGGTCGAAAACGGACATATGGCGTACATCACAACCAGCGTTGAATATGGCATCCACTGCCTGCTGTGGCTGGTCGGCGATAACCAGCGCGCGCTCAGCAGCCGCGAACTCGCCGAGCTGCAGGGCATCTCCCCCAGCTTTCTGGCCAAGATTTTTCCCAAGCTGGAAAAGGCGGGGATCGTCGCCGCCAGCGAAGGGGTGCGCGGCGGTTACCGGCTGGCCCGTCCGGCGGACGAGATCAGTTTTCTGGAAATTATCGACGCCATCGAGGGGCACAAGCCGCTGTTCGATTGCCAGGAGGTGCGCGGGCGCTGTGCGGTGTTCGATGATTCCCCGCCGGATTGGGCGGTCTCCGGCAAATGCGCTATCCATGCGGTGATGCTGCAGGCGGAGAAGGCGATGCGCGACGCACTGGCGGCGCAGACCCTCGGCGACGTCGCGGCCCGCTTTGGCCGCAAAGCGCCGCAAGGCTTCTTCGGTGAGGTCAACCTCTGGCTCGACGAACGCATGACGGAACGCACCGCGCGCAGCGGCAAAACGGCGCGCGCCAAAACCTAAGCTCCGCCTTTCCTTAAAAAAGCGAAACACACTTTTTCCCGCCTCTTCGGAAGGGGCGGGCGGGCCTTCTGCACCCTGTTACGGGAGCGGAACGGCATCGTTCATCCGAAAACACTGCGGGCACGCCTTATCGCCCGGTTAACCCTGTATGAAGGAGTCATCCCATGACGCAGAAAATAGTGATTGCCGGTTCCGGTTTTGCCGGTTTTTGGGCCGCCGTATCCGCCATGCGCGCCATTACCCTCGCCGGTAAGCATGACGATATCGAGGTGCTCATGGTCTCGCCGACCCCAACGGTCACCATCCGCCCGCGCCTGTATGAAGCGGTGTTGGAAAACATGAACCCGGACATTTCCGCGCAGCTCGCCGCCGTTGGCGTGCGACACCTGGCCGGGGTTGTTGAGCGTATCGATGCCGCTGCTAAAACGCTCACGGTGGCGCCGACGGCGGGGGAACCCCTTGAGTTGGCCTACGATCGTTTGGTGTGGGCCACCGGCAGCCGGCTGTCCGTGCCTGCGGTGCCGGGCTTTGCCGAATACGGTTTCAACGTCGATACGCTGGAAAGCGCTCAGCGTTTGGGCGCCCATATCAATGCGCTGGCGGCCAAACCTTCGACGCCTGCGCGCAACACTGCCGTGGTAGTGGGCGCGGGGCTGACCGGGCTGGAGAGCGCGGCGGAGATGCCGCAGCGGCTGCGGGATGCGCTGGGCAAAGACGAGAACGTGCGCGTGGTGATCGTCGATACCGCGCCGGAAGTAGGCGCGGGGATGGGGGTAGAGCCGGGGGCGGTGATACGCCAGGCGTTGGCGGAGTGCGGCGTGGAAGCGCGGGCCGGCCTGCGCGTCTCGGCCATCGACGCTGAGGGAGTGATGCTGTCGAACGGTGAGCGTATCGCTGCCAACACGGTGATCCTGGCGGCGGGCGTGCGGGCGCATCCGCTGACCGAGCAGATCCCTGGCGAGCGCGACGGCAGCGGCCGGGTGATCGGCGATGCCTTCCTGCGCGCGCCGGCGGCGGCGGGCATTTTCGTGACCGGCGATACGGTGAAGGCGGCGACCGACGATCTCGGTAATCACAACCTGATGACCTGCCAGCATGCGATGAGCCTTGGCCGCGTGGCCGGCCACAATGCGGCGGCGGAGCTGGCGGGGTTGCCGACGCATCCGTACAGCCAGCCGAAGTATGTGACCTGCCTGGATTTGGGGCCCTGGGGCGCGCTCTATACCGAAGGCTGGCAGCGCCAGGTGCGCTTTACCCGCCAGGAAGGCAAAAAGATTAAGCAGGAGATCAACACGCAGTGGATTTATCCGCCGGCGGCGGATCGCGAGGCGCTGTTCGCCATCGCCAATCCGGATTTCGTGATTGTGCCTTAAGGTCGTCAAAACGGGAGCGGCAACGTTCCCGTCCTCATTTTCCCAACGGCAGGAACGAGCGTTCCGGCACCACGGTTTTCATCACCAGCGTGGAGCTCAGGCGTTGCACGCCCGGCAGGGCGGAGAGCTTCTCGTCGTAAAGTTGCTGGAAGGCGGGCAGATCGCGGGCGATAACGTGCAGCAGATAGTCGGGATCGCCAAACAACCGCTGTGCTTGCACCACCTGGGGAATGTCCACCATGGCGTTTTCGAAGGTTTCAACGGCGCGGCGATCGCCTTCGCGCATGGTGACGAACACCAGAGCGGAAAAGTTATAGCCCAGGCTGCCGGGATCGAGTTGGGCGCGGTAACCCCTGATCACCCCAGACTCCTCTAATGCCCGCACCCGGCGGTGACAGGGAGACACGCTCAAACCGATCCGCTCGGCCAGCTCGGTCACCGACAACCGGCCGTCGGTCTGCAATTCAGCAAGAATCTTGCGATCAATCTTATCCATTTGGAAAAATTTCCCCGTTTATGCCGATTTAAGGCAAGTAATTGAAAGCACATTTTAACGTCATGAGGATATTCTTGCCATCTGTTGAACGGTTTTGACGGCCCCCGCGGCAGGCGGAGGCCGTTCTTCTTCCACGAGGAAAGCGCAATGGTTCTCTGTTCGGTGTGGCGCGGTGCGTTTGAGAGGGCGCCGGCATGACGCTCGCTCTGTTCGCCGCGTTTTGGGCGGTGTCGATTTTGTTGGTGATCACGCCGGGTATGGATTGGGCCTATGTGATCTCGGCGGGTATTCGCGGTCGGGTGGTAGTGCCCGCCGTCGCCGGTTTGCTGTTTGGCCATTTGTTGATGATTGCGATCGTGGTGGCGGGCGTCGGCGCGCTGCTGGTCGGCAACCCGCTGGCGCTGACGGCGCTCACCCTGTTGGGGGCGGCTTACCTCTTGTGGATCGGTTTCAACATGCTGTTGCACCCGCCGGTGCCCGGCGCCGGTGAAGATCAGCGTTCTGATTCCTGGCTGCGCTGGGCCGGCAAAGGCGTGTGCGTCAGCGGGCTGAACCCCAAGGTGTTTCTGCTGTTTCTGGCGCTGCTGCCACAATTTACCGACACCCGAGCCGAATGGTCGGTGCCGATGCAGATGCTGGCGTTGGGCGTCGTGCATTTGATCAGCTGCGGCCTGGTGTATCTGCTGGTGGGGTTTGGTTCGCAGTCGGTGCTGCGCACGCGTCCGCAGGCCGCAAAGGTGGTGGGGCGCATCTCCGGCGCGGCGATGATCGTCATCGCCCTCGGGCTGCTGGCCGAGCAGGCGCTGAAATAGCATTACCGTCGGTAGATGTCCGGCCGGGCGATCTGCCAGACAAAATCGGGGCGGTTGATGGCCGAATAGCCCACTTTCTCATAGAGCCAGGGGGCGGTGCTGGTGACCAGCATGACTCGCCTCAGCGTCGCCATCAGCGGATGGGCCTGGCAACATTCCGCCAGCCACAGGCCCAGCCCGCTTTTTTGGAATGTTTCCAGCACGTACACGTCGCACAGATAGCCGAAAGTGGCGTAATCGGTGATCAGCCGGGCGAAACCGATTTGCCTGGCGCCGTGATACAAACCGAAACACAAGCTGTGGGCGAGGGACTGGCGAACGGTTTCTTTATCGATTCCTTCCGCCCATGACGAACGGGTCAGAAAAGCGTGGATGGCATCGAGATCCAGCAGGGCGGGATCGGTGCTGACGAGATAGTCCGCACGCTGCCACTCCAGTGGGGCAGGGGTTGTCATGATGGCTCTTCTCCTGTGCAAGCGTTCAGGTCAGGGTCGCCGTTCAGGCGTGCAGTTCGGCGACCGTCATGGTGAAAATCAGCGTGTCTTCGCCTTCGTTGGCGTACCGATGTGGGCCGTCCGTTTTGGCGACCGCCGAACAGCCCGGCGCAATCATGAGCTCGGTCTGTTCGACGGCAAGGCTCAAGACGCCTCGCTCAACGTGCAGCAGCTCGAAGGTGCCCGTCGGGTGGCCGCCCGATGCATAGGCTTCCCCCGGCGCCATTTCCCACCGCCACAGTTCTATCATGTTCGGGCCTTGGGTGCCCGCGAGCAAACGTGCCGAGCCGCCGCGATCGCCATGCCACAGCGTGGGAATATCTTGGCTTTCAATCAGGTAGGCGGCGGGCGCGCGGGTGACGTTGACGATGTCCGCCACCGACAGGCCCAGCGCCGCCGCGAGCTTGCACAGGATGGCGATGCTGGGATTGGCGCCAGGGGGTCAGAACCCGGTTGAGCGCCGAGGCCGAGCGGATGTGGTTCATCCTGGAGAGCCTGCCGGCGATGCCGTTGGCGGCGCTGCACGAGGCGGGCGACGAATTGATTGCCGGTTTACGGCAAATGATGCCCGGCGTCACGGTAGAGCAACGGCTCATCGGCCGCGCCTCGTAACAGGCGTCAGCACTGGCGGCGAACCAAACCGGTGATCAAATCCAGCGCGTCGTCCGCCGCCGCGATTTCGCTTTCGCTGAGCGCCTGCCGTTCGATGAAGCTCTCGATGGCTTCCAGCAGGGAGAAGATGCTGATTTCATCTCCTATCTTGACGACTTCGCAAATGCCACGCCCGATCGCCAGACAGATGGCTTCATCAAATTCACACGGTTTGCTGTTCATTTTTCCCCCTACGGCATTTGGGATTATATCGGCCATGCTACCGGTTTTTTCCCGGTGGCTGTCTGACGAAAATCCCATTTTTTCGTTGATGCTGACGGGCGCGCGATCGCGGGCATTGGCGAAATTCTGATTTCCTCACCGTGGCCAAATTTCCCTTGTGACCACCGTGCCGGCGCGGTATTGTCGCCAAATGACGACAATACCGCCTCATTGTCCGCATAAAAAATTCATGACGTTATCATCCCTTCATCCCGCTGCCGTGCGGGATTTTTTTATGAGGTTTATCCCAAAGTGCGGATAACCTCGACGCGATCGCTTGCCATGTTCTGGGAATAATCCTAGCTTGAAATAGTCATTTAGGGTTAGCAATCCCTCATGACCTCCTTGTAACACTTGATGCACCAGAACGTTTTCTCCCCCGCTTAGGCGGGGGTTTTTAATGACGTGCATCGGAAAAGGCCGTGAACGTAGAACCGACAGAGTTCGTGACGATAACCAGTTTAAGCATCAGGGGACGGGACAATGAAAAATGATCTGGCGGCGGCGATCGCGATTGGCTGTGTGTTGTTGTTCGCATTGGCGGTCGGTTCGCCCCTTTCTGTCGCTACTTCGCTGTAATCTTCCGCGGCCCCGTTCGGGGCCGCTCATCGAGCCAGTCGCCGCGTCTGCGGATTTTTGCGTCGATCGTCTGCCCGCGCGATAAAATCAGCCAGATCGCTGTTGATGTATGGCGAACTTTGAGTACTCTGAGTGCTTTGTACATCCCGCGTGCGCCCGTTCTATCTATGCTTTAATCAGGCCCATCACAGGAATCGCCATGCCCGCCCGCCAAATCTCAAGGAGCCCGCTCTGATGCTGGAGATGTTATTACAGTGGTACCGCCGCCGCTTCACCGATCCTCAGGCCATCGCGCTGCTGGTGATCCTGGTTGCCGGGTTCCTTATTCTCTATTTTTTGCACGGCATTCTGACCCCGTTGCTGGTTGCCATCGTGCTGGCGTATCTGCTCGAGTGGCCGACCGCGCGCCTGCAGCGCATCGGCTGTTCGCGCACCTGGGCGGCGAGCATCATGCTGCTGGTGTTCGCGGGCGTCGCCATGCTGCTGGTGTTCGTCGTCGCGCCGACCGCCTGGCAGCAGGGCATCAATCTGATGAGCGATCTGCCGGGCATGCTCAATCAGTTCTATAACTTCGCCGCGACGCTGCCGAAGCGTTATCCGGCGCTGGTGGATGCCGGCATCATCGACATGATGGCGGAAAACCTGCGCAGCCGGTTGTCCGGTATGGGCGAATCGGTGGTGAAATTCTCGCTAGCGTCGCTGGTCGGCCTGCTGACGTTGGCTATCTATCTGATCCTGGTACCGATGATGATGTTCTTCCTGCTGAAGGACAAAGAACAGCTGCTGAACGCGGTGCGCCGCGTGCTGCCGCGTAATCGCGGCCTGGCGGGGCAAGTCTGGAACGAGATGAATCAGCAGATCACCAACTACATTCGCGGCAAAGTGCTGGAGATGGTGATTGTCGGCGTGGCGACTTACCTGGTGTTCGCCGTGCTGGACATGCGCTACTCGCTGCTGCTGGCGGTGCTGGTGGGGTTCTCGGTGCTGATCCCCTACATCGGCGCGGTGCTGGTCACCATACCGGTGGTGGTGGTGGCGCTGTTCCAGTGGGGCGTCGGCGCCGATTTCTGGACGCTGATCGTCGCCTACCTGGTGGTGCAGGGGCTGGACGGCAACCTGTTGGTGCCCATTTTGTTCTCCGAAGCGGTCAACCTGCATCCGCTGGTGATTATCCTGTCGGTGATCGTGTTCGGCGGGATGTGGGGCTTTTGGGGCGTGTTTTTCGCCATACCGCTGGCGACGCTGGTGAAGGCGGTGATCCATGCCTGGCCGGATGAACTGCGGGTCGAGGTGGAAGACAAGGCCGACTGACAGGGAAGAAACGAAGCGCAGCAGGCCGCTGCGCTTCGTGAGAATTACTGCTGCAGGTAGTTCAGAACGATGTCGTGGTGATTGGTGGTTTTGAAATCATCAAACACTTTTTCAATCTTGCCGTTGGCATCGATCAGGAAGCTGATGCGGTGAATGCCGTCGTAGGTCTTGCCCATGAAGGTTTTCTCGCCCCACACGCCAAACTGTTGTGACACCTGATGATCTTCATCAGACAACAGCGTGAAGTTGAGCAGCTCCTTTTCGGCGAAGCGCGACAGTTTTTCCGGTTTGTCGGTGCTGATGCCCAGCACTTCGACGCCGACCTTTTTTAATTCGTCCATGTTGTCCCGCAGGCCGCAGGCTTGCACGGTGCAGCCCGGCGTCATCGCCTTCGGATAGAAATAGACCAATACTCGCTGTCCCTGGAAGTCGGCCAAATTAATTTCCTCACCGTCCTGGTCAGGCAAACTAAATTTCGGCGCTGTGTCACCGGCTTTCAATGGGCTCATCACTACTCTCCATCTTTCTCGTCATGCTGTGGATAGTTCACCACGCTAATACTGCCTTGCGCGTTCAATTCTGTACATAGGCGATGGAAGGCTTGCTCAATATTTGAGGCGTCCCGATCGCCGGAGCTGTGGGCGGTAATTTGGATATACAGCTGCGGCGGCAGGTCGCCGTCCGCCGGCTGCGTGCGCGAGACCAGTTCGGCGATATTCATCTGGCTGGAGTCGAACAAATCGGTAAAGCGTTCGATGATGTGCGGCGAGTCCTTCACTTCCACCTGCACCCACACCGTGGCCGGCATCGGCGGCCTTTCGTGCGAGTTTGTGCGCTTCATCACGATCAGCAGATCCAGCTCCGCGCCTTTTTGCGGCAGGGTGGATTCGATCAGGGTGATGGCGTTCCAACTGCCGGACAGCAGCATGATGAACGTGAACTCCTCTCCCAGCATGGCCAGACGGCTATCTTCGATATTGCATCCGCAACTGCTGACGTGGCGGGTGATGGTATTGACGATTCCGGGGCGGTCGGCGCCGAGCGCGGTAATCACGAGATAGTGTTCGTCTGACTGAGGCAAAATAGCGCTTCCTGTCGTGCTTAATGGGGTTACCATGGTAAACATAAAAAAAACCGCCTGCCAAGCGCTTACAACGCGGTTGTGCGCTTGCTTTTGGATAGGCAGCAAAAGTACCATGAGTGACTTGTTTGTGGAGGGGACGGCCAATGTTTACGGGAAGTATTGTTGCACTGGTTACGCCGATGGACGACAAAGGTGCTGTCGATCGCGCGAGCCTGAAAAAATTGATCGATTATCATGTAGCCAGTGGCACCGCGGCGATCGTTTCCGTAGGGACCACCGGCGAGTCCGCAACGCTTGCCCATGACGAGCACGTTGACGTGGTGCTGCAGACGCTGGAGTTGGCCGACGGCCGCATTCCGGTGATCGCCGGCACCGGCGCCAACGCCACCGCCGAAGCCATCGCGCTCACCACTCGCTTCGCCAACACCGGCGTGGTGGGCTGCCTGACGGTAACGCCGTACTACAATAAGCCGACGCAGGAAGGGCTGTATCAGCACTTCAAGGCGATCGCCGAGAGCACCGAACTGCCGCAGATCCTGTATAACGTGCCTTCGCGCACCGGCTGCGACATGCTGCCGCCGACCATCGCTCGGCTGGCGAAAATCAAGAATATTGTTGCTGTAAAAGAAGCGACGGGGAACTTAAGTCGCGTTAGTCAGATCCAAGTGCTGGTTGACGATGAAGATTTCATTTTGCTGAGCGGCGACGACGCCAGCGGGCTGGACTTCATGCAACTGGGCGGCAAAGGGGTGATTTCCGTGACGGCCAACGTGGCCGCGCGCGAGATGGCGCAACTTTGCGCGCTGGCGGCGCAGGGCAAATTTGCCGAAGCGCGCCGCTTAAATCAGCGCTTGATGCCGTTGCATCAGGATCTATTTGTAGAAGCAAACCCAATTCCGGTGAAGTGGGCCTGTAAGGCGTTGGGATTGATGGCAACCGATACGCTGCGTCTGCCGATGACGCCATTGAGCGAAGCCGCCCGCCCGGTGGTGGAGCGCGCGCTGAAAAGCGTCGGTTTGCTGTAACTCTAAGGGAAATTTGATGGCTTATTCATTGCAAAAGTCGACGGTAGCAAAAGTAGTGGGCATCTCATTGGTGATGATGCTGGCAGCCTGCAGCAGCGATCAGCGCTACAAGCGCCAGGTCAGCGGCGACGAGGCCTACCTCGACGCGGCTCCGCTCAAGGCGCTGAACGCGCCGTCCGGCATGATCCTGCCGGTGCAGAGCGGCAACTATGACGTGCCGGCCACAACGGTGCAAGGCAACGTCGGCAAGCAGCTGGACATTCGTCCGCCGGTGCAGCCGTTGGCGCTGCTGAGCGGTTCACGCGCGCAATACGCCGGCGACAGCGGCACGCTGCTGCTGGAAAACAGCCCGCAGAACCAGAACCTGTGGTCGCGCGTGGTCAGCCTGCTGCAGGCGAAGAACATCGCGATCGCTTCCCGTCAGGACGCCGGTCAGACCCTGACCACCGACTGGGTGAAGTGGAACCGTTTGGACGAAGACAACCAGTACGAAGGCCGTTATCAGATCAGCGTGCAGCAGCAGGGCTATCAGCAGGCGCTGGTGGTGAAAAGCGTTGGCCTGCAGCAGCAGGGCAAGACCGAACAGGTGACCGATCAGTCTGAGGTCCAGCGCTACAACGGCATGATGATCAACACCCTGATCGAAGGCCTGGACAAGCAGGATAACCTGGCGAGCTCCCAGACGGCCAGCCGTTTCGGCGCGCTGGACGTGCAGAGCGGTGCCGATGATACCGGCCTGCCGATGCTGGTGGTGCGCGGCCCGTACACCGTCGTGTGGGATCGCCTGCCGCCGGCGCTCGAAAAACTGGGGATGAAAGTGGGTGACCGCAGCCGTCCGCAGGGCACCGTCGCCGTGACTTACAAGTCCCTGAGCAGCAGCGATTGGGATGCGTTGGGCGTCAAGGATCCTGAACTGACGGAAGGCGATTACAAACTGCAGGTCGGCGATCTCAACAACCGCACCAGCCTGCAATTCATCGATCCGAAAGGCAAACCGCTCACCCAGTCGAAAAACGACGCACTGGTGGCGGCATTCCAGTCAGCCTTCAGCAAAACCAGCGTTAACTAATCAAAAAGGGGCTTCGGCCCCTTTTTGTTTTGTCTATACGGTATCGTTTGCGTCGCAGGTTTGGCACAATAGTGTCCGGCACGCCAAAGAATTCATTAGGTCAATTCTATACCCCCTAATTTCGGGCCGCGCTCGGGAGACAACGGGGATACATCACTGGAGTAAGTAAGATGCAAAAGCTAGCTGAGCTGTATCGCGGAAAGGCAAAAACCGTTTACACCACCGAGAATCCCGATCTGTTGGTGTTGGAGTTCCGCAACGATACGTCAGCACTGGATGGTCAGCGCATTGAGCAGTTCGATCGCAAAGGCATGGTGAACAACAAGTTTAACCATTTCATCATGAGCAAACTGGAAGAAGCCGGCATCCCGACCCAGATGGAGCGTCTGCTGTCCGACAACGAAGTGCTGGTGAAGAAATTGGACATGGTGCCGGTGGAGTGCGTGATCCGCAACCGCGCCGCCGGTTCGTTGGTGAAGCGTCTGGGCATTGAAGAAGGTCTGGTGCTGAACCCGCCGCTGTTCGATCTGTTCCTGAAAAACGACGCCATGCACGATCCGATGGTGAACGAATCCTACTGCGAAACCTTTGGCTGGGTGAGCAAAGAGCATCTGGCGCGCATGCGCGAGCTGAGCTACCGCGCCAACGACGTGTTGACCCAGCTGTTCGACGATGCCGGCCTGATCCTGGTCGACTTCAAACTGGAGTTCGGTCTGTTCAACGGCGAAGTGGTGCTGGGCGATGAGTTCTCGCCGGACGGCAGCCGCCTGTGGGACAAAAACACCCTGGACAAGATGGACAAAGACCGTTTCCGTCAAAGCCTGGGCGGCCTGATCGAAGCCTACGAAGAAGTGGCGCGCCGCATCGGCGTGAAACTCGACTAAGCGTCGGCACCGCCATTCGGGGCGATCCGGCCGGATCGTCCCGCTATTCTGCGTTTTTCCAGAAAATTTCTACATTTCCTCCGCGGCAGACCATTTATAATGATGGATGTGAGATGACTAAAACCTATCCCACTCAGGCTTGAAGCTGCCTTTGCGCTTACGATCGCGGCGCAACTTCAACGAGCAGGGGAAATATCTGGAGTGTATTTATGCGTTGGCAAGGGCGTCGGGAAAGTGACAATGTTGAGGATCGTCGCGGGCAGTCTTCAGGTTTGGGCGGCGGTGGCGGCGGTTTCCGCGTGCCGGTGGGTGGCAAGGGCGGCATCGTTATTCTGGTAGTGGTGCTGGTGGCCGGTTATTACGGCATCGATCTGTCGCCGCTGTTGAACGGCGGTAACGTCGCTCCTCAGGGTCAACAACAGAGCGCCAGCATCAGTCCGAAAGACGATGAGCTGGCCAAATTCACCTCAGTGGTGCTGGCTTCGACCGAGGATAACTGGAAAGAGATTTTCCAGCGCATGGGCAAAACCTATCAACCGCCGAAGCTGGTGATGTATCGCGGCGTAACGCGCACCAGCTGCGGCACCGGTCAGGCGGCGATGGGGCCGTTCTACTGCCCGGGCGACAGAACGGTGTATATCGATCTGTCTTTCTATCAGGACATGAAGACCAAGCTGGGCGCCGGCGGTGATTTCGCTCAGGCCTATGTGGTGGCGCACGAAGTCGGCCACCACGTGCAGAACCTGCTGGGCATCGAGCCGAAGGTGCGCCAGATGCAGCAAGGCGCCAGCCAGGCGGAAGTGAACCGCCTGTCGGTGAAAATGGAGCTGCAGGCGGACTGCTTTGCCGGCGTGTGGGGCAAATACGCCGAGAAGCAGCAGATGCTGGAAGAGGGCGACCTGCAGGCGGCGTTGAATGCCGCGCAGGCGATTGGCGACGACCGGTTGCAGCAGCAGAGCCAGGGCCGCGTTGTGCCGGACAGCTTCACCCACGGCACTTCGCAGCAGCGCTACACCTGGTTTAAACAAGGCTTCGACAGCGGCGATCCCAATACCTGCAACACCTTTGCATCCCGTTAACGCCTCAAGTGCCGGAGCCTGACTCCGGCATTTTTTTCGGATTGAGATACAGCCTTATGCTACAGGCAGCGCAACAACTCATGCGGCGGCAGGGCATCCGGCGCCTGCTGGTGCTCAGCGGTGAACCCGAGTGGTGCCGCGAACAGGCGCAGCGGCTGGCGGCGACGCTGCCGGGCGACTGGCCGTGGGTCGGGGAGAATCCGCCGCCCGGCCAGGCGGCTTTGCCGAGCCGCGCGGTGCGCCAATTGCTGGGGCAGGAGCGGCTGCACGCGGTGTTCGACGCCGGTCACTCGCTGGACGTAGAGGCGCTGGCGGCGCTGTGCGGCGCATTGCGCGCCGGCAGCTGGCTGCTGCTGTTGACGCCGCCCTGGCGGCAATGGCCTCAGTTGCCGGACGGCGACAGCCTGCGCTGGAGCGATTGTCCGCAGCCGATCACCACGCCGCATTTCATTCATCATCTGCAGCATCATTTGGCCGACGACAGCGAAGTGACTGTCTGGCGGCAGGATGAGCCCCTGACGCTGGCCGCGCTGCCGGCGCGTGAGGGTTGGCAGCCGCCGGATGGCGGGCCGACCGAGGAACAACAGGCGATCTTGACGGCGTTGTTGCAGGCCGAGTCCGGCGTGTGGGTGCTGACCGCCGCCCGCGGCCGCGGCAAATCGACGCTGGCCGGCATGCTGATGGCGCAGTCGCCGCTGACCTGCTGGATCACCGGGCCGAGCCGCGCCGCCACAGAGGTGGCCGGGGAATGGGCGCAGGGGCGCGCACAGTTTTGGGCGCCCGATGCCTTGCTGGCGCAGTGCCGGGAGGGGGACGTCAGTGACGTGGGCTGGCTGCTGGTGGATGAAGCGGCGGCGATCCCCGCGCCGCTGTTGCAACAGCTGATCGGCTATTTCCCGCGCGTGTTGCTGACCACCACGGTGCAGGGCTATGAAGGCACCGGCCGCGGTTTTCTGCTGAAGTTTTGCGCCGGGCTGCCGTCCTATCAGGCGTTGAGTCTGCAACAGCCGATGCGCTGGGCGCAGGGCGATGCGTTGGAACGGGTCACGGACAATGCGCTGTTGTTCAACGAGCTGCCCGCCTGGCCGGTGGATGGCCAGGCGATCGATTACAGCCAGGCGGAGCAGCGTGAACTGTGCGCCGATCCGCAGCGGCTGGCGCGTTTCTATGCTCTGCTGAGCAGCGCGCATTACCGCACCTCGCCGCTGGACTTACGCCGGCTGATGGACGCGCCCGGCATGCATTTCGGGCTGGCGCAGGCCGGACAGGAGGTGGCCGGTGCCGTGTGGCTGGCGGACGAAGGCGGGTTGAGCGCCGAGTTGGCGCACGACGTGTGGGCCGGCCGCCGCCGGCCGCGCGGCAACCTGGTGGCGCAGTCGCTGGCGGCGCATGGCGGCCAGTGGTGGGCGCCGACGCTGCGGTCACGGCGCATTACCCGCATCGCGACGCTGCCGACGCTGCGGCGGCAGGGTATCGCGCGTCAGCTGGTCGAGCGGCAACGCCGCCAGGCGCAGGGGCTGGACTTCCTGTCGGTCAGCTTCGGCTATACCGAGCCGCTGTGGCGCTTTTGGCAATCCTGCGGTTTCGAGCTGGTGCGTATCGGCAGCAAGCCGGAGGCCAGCAGCGGCTGTTATACCGCGATGGCTATCTTGCCCCTGAGCGAGCAAGGGGAGGCGCTGCGGCACGCGGCGCACAAGCACCTGGCGCGCGACTGGCCCTGGCTGCGGCAGCGCATCGAACTCGTGCTGGCGATCCCGGGCGATGACGGCGACACGTCGCTCGGTGAAGAGGACTGGCGCGAGCTGGCCGGTTTCGCTTTCGCCCATCGGTCGCTGGAGGCCAGCCTGGGGGCATTGCAGCGTTTGCTGTTGGCCAGCAGTCTGCCGCTGCCCGCGCTGCGCGGCCATCTGCAACGGCGGCAATCCCCGGCGGCCTGCGTGGAGCAGGCGGGCGTAAGCGGCCAGAAAGCCTTGCTGCGCCACTGGCGGCACGAAACGGCGCAGGCGCTGGAACAGTTGAATGCGCAACACTGCCGCTACTGGCGCGACTGGGCGCAGTCGTTGCAATAAATTGAATAACTCGCTCAATAAAACCCGATTTTCCCGATTTCTCAACGGCGTATAGTCACTGTCAGCGGTGCGGCGGCGACTGTCGCCACACCAGGTTTGGTTACTATTAAGGAGTCATCGATGAAACATGAGCATTTCGTTGTCCAAAGCCCGGCGACCCCGGCGGCGCAGCTGATCTTGCTGTTTCACGGTGTCGGCGACAACCCGGTGGCGATGGGGGAGATCGGCAGCTACTTCGCCAAAGACTTTCCTCAGGCCCAGGTGGTGAGCATCGGTGGTCCCGAAGCGTTTGGCAACGGCGCCGGGCGCCAGTGGTTTTCGGTACAGGACGTGACCGAAGAGAACCGCGCGGCCCGCATAGCAGACGTGATGCCGCAGTTTGTGGCCGTGGTGCGTCATTGGCAGCAGCTGAGCGGCGTGGGCTATGCCGGCACTGCTCTGGTGGGGTTCTCGCAGGGGGCGATCATGGCACTTGAGGCGTTAAAAGCGGAAACCCGGCTGGCCGGGCGCGTGGTCGCGTTCAGCGGGCGTTTCGCCCAGTTGCCTGAGCAGGCTTTCGGCGACAGCGTGGTGCATTTGATCCACGGTGAAGAGGACGCGGTGATCGCGGTGCAACACGCTCACGCGGCGGCGGAAGCGTTACGGGCCAACGGCGTGGATTTCACGCTCGACGTGGAAGAGAACGTCGGGCATGCGATCAATCAGGGCATGATGAACGCCGCGCTGGAAAGGCTGCATTATTACGTGCCGCAGCGCTACTGGGACGAGGCATTGTCCGGCAAGCGCGGCGAGCTGATCGCCTTTCGCTAAAAACTCAGGGCGCCGATGAGCGCCCTGATGTCATTTCTTTTTCGGCCAGTCGTCTTCGTCATCCCACTGGGCGTTGTTGTCGCGGTGCGGCGGTATCTCCGGCTTGTTGGCCAGATAGCTTTTCACGTCGACGCGGCGCAGTTCCTTGATGCCGCTGACGACCATCCCCACCAGAACCAGCAGAATAATCCACCAGTAATCAGCTAACCATTGCATAGCTACTCCTTTCCTTCACTGCGTATGAAACGCGAAAAAATCGAGGGCAGATGGCGTTCGAGCCATTCGACACCGGCGACCTCCTTGTCTTGCCAGGCCGCCAGCAACAACGCCGGGGTCAGCAAATGTTCAGCCTCTTGCGCCAGCGGCCGGTAGCTTAGATGCCACGGCTCCACCGCCACGCCGCCGCTGTCTTCGGTAAAGGGGCGATAGAAACCGAACTCGGCCATATGCGCCGTCAGCCACTGGTTGAGCGGCGCAAAGTAACCGCCTTCTTCATATTCCCACGGCTCCAGCTGCAGCTTTTGCCCTTCCGGCAACAGCGACGGATCGTACACGTCCAAATCGCTGCCCCAGTGATGGCGGCTGGCGCCAGGCAGGGCTGACCAGCGCAGGATCGCCTCACAGCGTTCGGCGGCGGACAGCGGCGCGACGTCGATCGGTTGACTGTCCTTATCTAATACTGGCCGCTGGCCGCAGAATTTGCCATTCCAAATCGCCAACTGGCGGTCGAAGTCGCGGAAGGTGCTGGCGGGCTGGAGATCGAATCCGGCTTCACGCGCGGCCTGCTGCATCGCCAGGAAGGCATTGACCGCCTGCGGCTGCAGCCGATGGTTGCCGCTCAGCGGCGCCAGGTGTTCGGTCGAACGGCCGGTGAGCATCTCTGCGGTGATCATGCGACCAATTGCTCCATGATGCGTTGATACATGCGGCTCAGCAGCTGCAGATCCGCGGCGTTGACACATTCGTTGACCTTGTGGATGGTGGCGTTGACCGGCCCCAGTTCCACCACCTGCGCGCCCATCTGCGCGATGAAGCGGCCGTCGGAGGTGCCGCCGGTGGTCAGCAGCTGCGGCGTCAATTCAGAATAGTGCTCGACGGCGTTGACCACCGCATCAACCAGCGCGCCGCGCGAGGTGAGGAACGGTTGACCGGACAGCCGCCATTCGATGCTGTAATTCAACTGGTGGCGTTCCAGCAGCTCTTCCACGCGCTGCTTGATCATCGCGTCGGTGAGTTCGGTGCTGAACCGGAAGTTGAACTGCACGTAGAGATCGCCCGGGATCACGTTGTTGCTGCCGGTGCCGGCCTGCACGTTGGCGATCTGCATGCTGGTCGGCGGGAAGAACTCGTTGCCGCGATCCCATTCGATCGCCACCAGTTCATTCAGCGCCGGCATGGCGCGGTGCACCGGGTTGTCCGCCAGATGCGGATAGGCGACGTGCCCCTGTACGCCGTGGATATGCAGGTTGGCGGTGATGGAGCCGCGACGGCCGTTTTTCACCACGTCGCCGACGCGTTCGGTGCTGGACGGCTCGCCGACCAGGCAGTAATCCAGCCGCTCGTTGCGCGCCATCAGCGCTTCGACCACTTTAACCGTGCCGTGGGTGGCGCTGGCTTCTTCATCCGAAGTGATCAGAAATGCCAGGCGGCCCCGGTGATTCGGGTTGGCGGCGACAAAGCGTTCCGCGGCCACCACCATCGCGGCCAACGAGCCTTTCATGTCCGCCGCGCCGCGGCCATACAGCATGCCGTCGCGGATTGCCGGTTCAAACGGCGGGTTGTCCCAGCGTTTTTCATCGCCGGTCGGCACTACGTCGGTGTGCCCGGCAAACGCCAGAGTTTGCCCTTCGCCGCGCCAGGCCCAGAAGTTTTGGGTGTCTTCGAAGTCCATGGCTTCGACGGTGAAGCCGATCGCCTGCAGGCGTTCGATCATCAGTTGCTGGCAGCCTTCGTCACTCGGGCTGAGGGAAGGGCGTTTGATCAACTGCTGGGCCAGTTCGATAACCGGGCAAGTCATACGGCAACCTCGGCGATAAATTGTTGGTAAGCGTCGGCGTTGAAACCGAGCAGAGCGTGGCCGTTGCCGTCGTCCAGCAGCGGACGTTTAATGATTGCCGGCTGCGCCAGCATCAGCGCGATGGCGGCGTCGGCGTTATCACAGGCGTTGCGCTGCGCTTCATCCAGCTTGCGCCAGGTGGTGCCGCGGGTATTGAGCAGCGGCTCCCAACCCAGTTGCGCGACGAAACCGCGCAGTTGCTGTTCGGTCAAGCCGTCGGCGCGGTAGTCGTGAAAATGATAGGCTATGCCCTGATCTTCCAGCCAGCGGCGGGCTTTTTTGATGGTGTCGCAGTTTTTGATGCCGTACATCGTCAGCGTTGTCTGTTGCGGTTTATTTGCCATGGCGTAAAGCTACCTGTCTCGTCGAGTCGATACTGAGCGGCGGGCGCGGTCTTAGGCCTTCTCGCCGCCCGGCGATAGCAGAGATAATGCCAGTAAAGCGGCGGCGAGATCCAGACAACGATGCGCGCGAGAGACGATTGGGCGCCAGGGAGAGAGGTTGGCAAATTGATGAAACGGCTATCTTCGCCGGCGGGGCTGTTAAAAGGCGCCGGCGAACGCGTTCTGCCGCCAATGCGGCGCGGGGGAGAGAGAACTACTCTTTATTGATTCTTATGTTTAAACGCTCGGTCAAACACCGTACGCGGGTAATATGCAACAGCGGTTTTATCCTGCTGGCGCCGAGTTTTTTCATGATTCGTGATTTGTAATGATTGGCGGTTTTATTTCTGATATTCATGGCATTGCTGATGTCGGCCAGCGATTTTCCCGTTGACCACTCCGAGAGAAAATGCGATTCGCGCTGAGAGAGTTGCGGCGGCTCGGTATAGTGACTGTAACGCTTATATAAGTCGCCGATCAGGTGGCTGAAGCGGATCAATGATATAAGGTTTGATAATATAATGGTCTTATTGTCGACAATCACCATCTCATGCAGGCAGTCGGTAATAATGATTATTTTGTAGGTATTGGGGTTGGCATATTCATCGCGGTAACGCGCTTCAAAGTTGGCGATGGTGACATCGAT
The DNA here is from genome assembly GCF_009900725.1 of Serratia sp. Z4. Taxonomy (NCBI): domain Bacteria; kingdom Pseudomonadati; phylum Pseudomonadota; class Gammaproteobacteria; order Enterobacterales; family Yersiniaceae; genus Serratia; species Serratia sp. Z4. The sequence continues at coordinate 9,907 of NZ_JAAABD010000014.1, read as the reverse complement.
AAAGCAGACCCTTCTGCGGCTAAAGCCGGCCGGCGCGCGTTTTTCCGCCCAGGTTTGGTTAATGAGTTGTCGGATGCCGACGGTGGTATAAGCACACTCGCTGAAAATATCAATTTCCATTTTATTATAATCCTTTACTTTTTATTTCCCGGTGAGGATGGCTATCTTAAAACATAAAAAAAGAAAAAATCCAAATAATTGCATGTTGAACTTTTCTTGCGCCGCAAATGAATGAGCGTTATCTGGGCGCGAGCTTTGAAGGGAAGGTTATATACTAGCATGATTTATAAAGAGTAAATCTTTTTTTTCAACCGAATTTTTAAGCAAGGTAAGGTTAATAGAATAGACATCTTCTATTAATACCTCGGTAATTAAAAGGAATTAACATAGATTAAGACTATCAAAATATGTAAAATGATCGGTTTTGACGATCATTTAAGGGTGGCTGTTTGGGCTTAACGAATTAATAACTAAGATTTTTCTTGGTTTTTTCACGATGAGTGGCTTTATTTTGAACGTCACCAGAGTCGGCGATGAGGTCATGAAAAAATTAACGTTGAAATTGAGACAAAGATAATTCTAAACAAAGAAACTGCGATGTTTTAAGCTGTAATCAGAGTGTGAACATGGATGATTGATCCGGAGAGCCGGCGTGAAAAAATGTCATATCGAAATTTCCGAGCGGGTAACGCAGGAAATAACGTCCTGTATCGCGGAGGGATTGGACCGTTTTAACGATCAACATATCGGCTACGGCGATCGTCTGCCGCTGGCGGTGGTGGTAAGAGATCCCGACAGTGGGGAAGTTCTGGGAGGGATTACCGGACGCTCATCGTTAGGGCTGCTGTTTCTCGATCTCTTTTATCTGCCGGAAGCGCTGCGCGGCGCGGGGTTGGGCAGCGAACTGTTGCGCCGCTTCGAACAGGAAGGCCGTCGGCGCGGTTGCCTTTCCGCCGTGTTGTACACCATCAGCTTTCAGGCGCCGGACTTTTATCAACGGCATGGCTGGCAGCGTATGGGTGAAGTGCCTTGCTTGCCGCCGGGAACCCGCCGTATCTTTATGAGCAAAACCTTGTGATGCACATTTAACGCACGTAGCCCCCTTGTTGCAGGCGCTGCAGCGCAGCGCCGTCCGCATACACCATGCCGGTGGTCAAATCGTGAAAGCCGTACTTTTTATAGAAGGCGAGCTTTTCCGGCACGGAATAGATGAAAATCTTGCCGAGCGGCGCCAGATCTTGCATCACCCGATCCATCAACCTGCGCCCCAGCCCTTGTCCCTGAAAGCGCGGATCGATCGCCACGTCCGCCAGGTAAGCGACCGATGTCAGATCGCTGATGGCATGTGCAGTGGCGATCAACTCGTCGCCGATAAACCCCCAATAGCAAAACTGGCTGTGTTGGTAAACGCGCCGCAAGGTGTGCGGATCGCGCTTGCCCAGCCCGGCGGCCTCCAGCAATTCACACAGCCGCTGCCAGTCGATGGCGCGGCGACTCGAGTCGGTGATAATTTCCATCGTTTTCCTCTAACCGATAAGACTGAGATCGGCGGCATAGTGCCGAATGGCGCGTTGATAACCGCGGATGTCGGGGTCTGACGAGGTTTCCGCCAGCAGCAGCAACAGATCGGTCACGGCCCGTTTATTTTCACCCAGGTTGTACAGCGCCATGGCGCGAAACAGCATCAGCTCGTTGGCCTGCGGGAACTCGGCCAGGCCGTCGTCGAAAGCCCGTAGCGACGCCGAATATTCTCCCAGGGCGCGGTAGGTGCTGCCGAGACCCAGCCAGGCCTCGCGGCGTTGGGCGGGCGGCAAATCGCGAGCCAACGCCGCGAGGTAACAGGGAATGGCCTGTTGCTCCAGGCCCTGTACGTCATACAGGCAGGCCAGCTGAAAGTGCAGCGTTGCCGCTTCCGGCTCTGCCGCCAGTTGCCTTAGCGCCAGCGCGGTCGCCTCCTGATAGCGGCCCTGCGTTTTTAACTCTAAGAGAGACAAAGAAGTGGACATGATCTGGGCTCCATTGGCGTATTTTTATACCTTTTACACGCTATCGTGGAGAAATTGATATCACAAGGGAATAGCTGCACTGAACATTGATCAGATAAATACGAAAATGTGCGCTAAGCCCGGTTTCCGAGCCCGGCATCGTTCCCGTTTCCCTTCACATGGTCAAAAAACAGGCGTAGAATCCGCTTCGTCAAATAATTGAGGTTGTAAAGTATTATGGTTGATCGTGAATTAGGAAACTGGAAAGACTTCATTGATGAGATGTTGGGCAACTGACACAGCGTTGAAGCAGATGGCAAGGTTGAGTCATTGGAAAGTCACTGAAACACCTTGGGAACGAGATTTTCGTTCGAAATAAAGCAGCATCGGTAACCCGACGCTGCTTTTTTTATATCTCGCGGATCAGTCCCCGGTGGCCGGCGTATTGCCTGCCGGATGCGCTTTACCCGGGAAACGGCGGCGAACCAGCACAAAGAACAATGGCACGAAGAAAATCGCCAGCAGGGTGGCGGAGATCATGCCGCCCATCACCCCGGTGCCGACCGCATGCTGGCTGCCGGAACCGGCGCCGCTGCTGGTAGCCATCGGCAGCACGCCGAAGATGAACGCCAGCGAGGTCATCAGGATCGGCCGCAGGCGCATGCGGGACGCGTCGAGCGTCGCCGACATCAGATCCTGCCCTTTATGGTTCAGCTCATTGGCGAACTCGACGATCAGAATGGCGTTTTTCGCCGACAGCCCAATGATGGTCAACAGGCCGACCTGGAAATAGACGTCGTTCTCCAGGCCGCGCAGCCAGGTGGCGGCGACCGCGCCGATCACCCCCAGCGGCACCACCAGCATCACCGAGAACGGTATCGACCAGCTTTCGTACAGCGCCGCCAGGCACAGGAACACCACCAGCAGCGAGATGGCATACAACGCCGGTGCCTGCGAGCCGGACAGCCGTTCCTGATAGGACATCGCCGTCCATTCCAGCCCGAAACCGGTCGGCAGTTGGCTGACCAGTTTTTCCATTTCCGCCATGGCGGTGCCGGTGCTGACGCCGTTGGCCGCCTCGCCGACGATCTCCAGCGCCGAACTGCCGTTATAGCGCTCCAGCCGTGGCGAACCGTACTCCCAGTGCGAGCTGGCGAAGGCCGAGAACGGCACCATGCCGCCCGCGCTGTTGCGCACATACCATTTGTTGATGTCATCCGGCAGCATGCGGAACGGCGCTGCGGCCTGCACGTAGACTTTTTTCACCCGCCCGCGGTCGACGAAGTCGTTGACGTAGGTCGAGCCCCAGGCGGTGGAGAGGGTATTGTTGATGTCGTCGATCGATACGCCCAGCGCCTGAGCCTTGCGCTGATCGATATCGATTTGCAGCTGCGGGCTGTCGTCCAGGCCGTTGTGGCGCACGCGCGACAGCAGCGGGTTTTGCGCCGCCAGCTGCAGCAGCTGATCGCGCGCCGCCATCAGTTTGGCGTGGCCGAGCCCGGCGTGGTCTTCCAACTCCATGTCGAAGCCGGAGGAGTTGCCGAGACCGGTGATCGCCGGCGGGCTGCTGGCGATCACCCGGGCTTCGTTAATCTTGTTGAATGCCAGCGTGGCGCGATCGATGATGTCGAACGAGCTGTTGGCACCCGAGGTGCGCAGATCCCAGTCTTTCAGCCGCACGAACAGGCGCGCCACGTTTTGGCCGTTGCCGCCGGGCCCGGAGCCGATGATGGCGAACACCGACAAAACGTCCTGTTTCTCTTCGGTGAGGAAGTACCGCTCGACCTTTTCCACCACTTTGGAGGTTTGCTGCAGGGTCGAGCCCGCCGGCAACTGCACCTGTACGGTGAAGATGCCACGGTCTTCCTGCGGCAGGAACGAGGTCGGCAGCTTGATGAACAGCAGCGCCATGCCGCCGAGCAACAGCAGATAAATCACCATGTAGCGGCCGCTGGCGTGCAGAATGCGCCCCACGCCGCGCTCATAGCGATCGGCATTGCGGTTGAACATGCGGTTGAACCAGCCGAAGAAGCCGCGCTTGCCGTGATGGTGCCCTTTGGCGATCGGTTTAAGCAGCGTCGCGCACAGGGCCGGGGTCAGGATCATCGCCACCAGCACCGACAGCACCATGGCGGAGACGATGGTGATGGAGAACTGGCGATAGATGGCGCCGGTGGTGCCGCCGAAGAACGCCATCGGCACGAACACCGCCGACAGCACCAGGGCGATGCCGACCAGCGCGCTCTGGATTTGCCCCATGGATTTGCGCGTGGCCTCTCGCGGCGGCAAGCCTTCCTCGCTCATCACGCGCTCGACGTTCTCCACCACCACGATGGCGTCGTCCACCAGCAGGCCGATCGCCAGCACCATGGCGAACATGGTGAGGGTGTTGATGCTGAAGCCGCAGGCGGAGAGGATGGCGAAAGTGCCCATCAGCACCACCGGCACGGCGATGGTGGGGATCAGCGTGGCGCGGAAGTTCTGCAGGAACAGATACATCACCAGGAACACCAGCAGGATGGCCTCCAGCAGCGTTTTCACCACGTCCTTGATCGAGGCTTTGACGAACGGGGTGGTTTCATAGGCCACTTTGGCCTCCAGCCCGTGCGGGAAGTATTGTGACAGCTCGGCGATCTTGTCCTTCACCAACTGGTCGGTCTGCAGTTCGTTGGCGCCGGAGGCCAGCTTGATGTTCATGCCGGCGGCCTGCATGCCGTTGTAGCGGCTGAGGTAGTTGTAGTTCTCGCCGCCCAACTCAACGGTGGCGACGTTGCCCAGCGTCACCAGCGAACCGTCCTGATTGACCCGCAGGGTGATCTGGCGGAACTGTTCCGGCGTCTGGAGCTGCGACTGGGCGTTGATGGTGGCGTTCAGCGCCTGTTTATCGACCGACGGCGTGCCGCCCAACTGGCCGACCGCCACCTGGGCGTTCTGCGACTGAATGGCTTTGACCACGTCCTGGGTCGTGAGCTGGTAGCTGTTGAGCTTGTTGGGATCGAGCCAGATGCGCATGGCGTATTGTGAGCCATACACGTCCATGCTGCCGACGCCGTTGATGCGGCTGAGCGGATCCTGCAGGTTGGAGACGATGTAATCGGCGATGTCCTGCTTGTCCATGCTGTTGTCGGTGGAGACGAACGCCACCATCATCAGCGTAGTGTCGCCGGATTTCGAGACCGTGACCCCTTGATTCTGCACCGCCTGCGGCAAACGTTTGATCGCCGCCTGCAGCTGGTTTTGCACCTGCTGCATCGCCTCGTTGGGATCGGTGCCGGCTTCGAACGTCAGCGTGACGGTCGCCTGGCCGGTATTGGTGCTCTGCGACGACATATACATCATGTTGTCGAGGCCGGTCATATTTTGCTCAATGATTTGGGTGACGGTGTTTTCCAGCGTTTGCGCCGAGGCGCCTGGGTAAGTTGCGCTGATGCGCACGTTCGGCGGCGCCAAATTCGGGTATTGTTCTACCGGTAAAGAAAAAATCGCCAATGCCCCGGTCAGGCAAAGAATAATTGCCAGCACCCAGGCGAAAATCGGGCGATCAATAAAAAAATTGGCCATGCAGCGCGAACCTCGTTATGACTTGTTCTATCTTTAAAACGCATCGGAAATATGCATTTCAGCGGCAGGGAAGGATTCCGGCGCTATTGCACTTTACTCGGGATAGTCGAGGAAAGCGTGGAGAAAAAAAGGAGATAGTGTAAATAACGGTAGCGGGAAACGGCGTGGGTGCCCCGGTGTCGATAATTGTACGCTATTAAGACATTTTTATTACTATCAAAGGCCTTGCGCATGTCTTCGCCGCAGGGAGCCGAAAAATAAAAACTGGATCCACCTTACAGCAGGAGCTTGGCATGGGAATTAACCCGGTATTTGCCCGTCGGCTTTATTTATGCTGGCTGATCAGCCACAGTGAGCGGCCCAATGTGCCGCGGTTGATGGCGCTGACCGGCTGGCCGCGCCGCACGTTGCAGGATGTGCTGAAGGCGCTGCCCGGCATGGGCGTCGAGCTGCAGTTCGTGCAGCAGGGCGTGCGCAACAACGACGGTTTTTATCAGTTGGAAAGCTGGGGGCCGTTCAACAAGAGTTGGGTGCATCAGCACCATCAGGCGCTGCTCAGCGCCATCGAGTAAGCGGCCCCGGCGTATTGGCCGGGGCGGGGCGATCAGTGGCTTTTGTACTCCAGGTACATCACCGTCGCCGCCACGCGAGAACGCACGTCCAGCTTGCGCAGTATGTTGCGGATGTGCACCTTCACGGTTTCTTCAGAGATATGCAATTGCGCCGCCACCTGTTTGTTGGACAGGCCGCGAGCCACCTCTTGCAAGACGTCCAGTTCGCGTTCGGTCAAGGCGGTGAAGGGATCGCGCTGCTCGCTGCGCGCCAGCAAATAGTCGGCCATGGCGTCGCTGATCACGTTTTGCCCCTCGGCGGCGGCGCTGATGTGTTCCAGCAGCTGCTCCGGTTCACTGTCTTTCAGCAGATAGCCGTCGGCGCCGGCGTCGATCAGCGCATACAGATCGCTGCGCGCGTCGGAGACCGTCAGCACGATGATGCGTGCGTCCACGCCTTCGTCGCGCAGAGCCCGCAGCGTATCCAGCCCGGACATGCCCTTCATGTTCAGATCCAACAAGATCACGTCCGGCGCGTGCTGCAGCGCCAGCGCAACAGCCTCGCTGCCGTTGCCGGCCTCTGCCACCACGCCAAATCGCGCATCCAGTCCCAGCAGTTGTTTGATGCCGCGCCGCATCAACGGATGATCGTCAACGATCATGACTCGGTATTGCTTCATCACCATGAAATATGCTCCCTGTAGCAAGTAAAGCCACTCAAACGCGCCCGGAGGCGTGCTTCACAGTGGGACTGTCTCTTCAAAAATAGCGGCATTCTGCACCGCAAACCTCTCTGGGCGGCCTTCTGCCCGGCGGCAACCGTAACGCAGAGTGAACAGCCGCAAGGTCAGGGCGAGAATGTCAGGCAGACCGCCGTGCCGCCGCGGCTTCTGCGCCGGATGCGCAGCGTTCCTCCCAGTCGCGCCGCGCGTTCGCTCATGATGGTCAAGCCGTAATGCCCTTCCGGTTCTTCCAGACTGGCGATACCGCAACCGTCGTCGGTAATGCTGAATACGTTGTCGCCTGCGGCGTTGACCTCGCAACACACCGCGATCTCGCTCGCTCCTGCGTGCTTGACGGCATTGAGCACCGCCTCGCGCACGATCTGCAGCGCGTGCACCTGCTGCTGGGCGTTGAGCGCCTGCGAGGGCAGCCGACAGTGTAACTGAATCCGCGCGGTGGTTAGCGCCTTTAATGGCTGCAGCAGTTGCTCCAGCGCGGCATTCAGATCCGCCTCCTGAATGTTGAGGCGGAAGGTGGCCAGTAATTCTCTCAGCTGGCGATAGGCATCGGCCAGCGTGCGATCGAAATCGTCGATAATCGTCTGCGCCGCCGGATCGTCGGCGGCGCGCCGGAGCAGCGTCAGCTGGATGCGTAGGAACGACAGCGTCTGCGCCAGCGAATCGTGCAGCTCGCGGGCGATGGTCCCACGTTCTTCCATCAACAGCAGATATTGGTGCTGCTTTTGCGCCCGGTTGAAGTAGACGCCACGCCCCAGCATGTTGGCCAGGCTCTGCATCAGGTGAGGATGCGGCGGCTGCGCTTCGGGCTGCCATCGCAATTCACCCAGCAGTTTATCGCCTTGGGTGATCGGCAGCGCGCTCCAGGTTTGCGCCGGCGCCGGCTCTCCTTCGTTCAGTTGCCACTGGCCATGATCGTCCGCCACGTTCAACCGGATGCAGCGCAGTCGTTCGCTTTGGCGCACGATGCGCAGCACATTCTCGAATGCCTGCTGATCGATCTGGCGCACGCTCAGCGCCTGTGAACAGCGATACAGCACCTCCAGCGTTTCGTTGGCCTGCTGCAGGCGCTGGGTTTTTTCCTGCACTTTCAGCTCCAGCGACTGATAGAGCCGGGCCAGCTCGTCAGACATGGCGCTGAAGGTTTGCGACAGCACGCCGAGCTCGTTCGGCAGCGCCACGTCCAGCTGCGGGTGGCGAAAGTCGCGCTGTTGCACGCGCTGGCTGGCGTCGACCAGATGCTGCAGCGGCATGACCACCTGGCGGCGCATAAAGCGAATGCAAAACAGCACCAGACCGATGATGGCGGCGTAGCCCAGCACGCTGACGGCGGCCACCAGGGTGAGTTTCAACTCGGAATAACGCTGCAGAGCGGAAACAAAATGATCGACGCGGTTGACGTAGCCGGCGACCTCCGCCCGGTAGGCGGCCGCTTGCCCGTCACGGATCTGCCGCTCCATCGCTTGCCATGTTCGTTGCAGCGCCAGATAGTGGTTGCGCACATCGGCCGGGACGTAAAAGCGCGCCAGCTTTTGCAGCGCCGGCGCCTGCAAAGATTGCCGGTACTGCTGCAGGTGCAGCTCCAGCTCCGGGCTCTGTCGATCGAGATCAAAGGCCAGGCGGTAGCTTTGCATGCGCAGCGAACCGGCAATGTTGATCGCCTCGGCATCGCTCTGGCTGCCGGCGACGGTCGTCAACGCCAACCCGGTGGCGAGCACCGACAGTATCACGATGCCGAACAGCGCCCTGGCCAGGCTGCCGGTCACGGAACGTTTAACAAGCAATCACGGAATCCTTTTCTCTCAGGTGAGGGCTGCGCCAGTTTCATTCGAAAGCAAAACTATAACTTTTGCAACTAAATTGCACCGCGATTTGTATCAAGTTGTCAACAAAACGGGAACAATTGTCGTCGTGTAATCAAATGAATAGCGAAATGCCCGCCGATGTTCAGCTGCAGCTCGGTTTCCACTGAGGATTTGTCTTTGCGGATGCGATTCGTCTGTCAGATTATGCGTCTGCCCACGATGTATTTTTAATCCTGGTTTGCCCGGAGAGGCGTTGTGATTTTTGTTGCAAATCGTCTGCTGCGGCGCAGCGTAATCGCGGTATGATTTTCACGTTGCAACTCAAGGAAAAAGGGTCATGTCGTCGAAAATTGAGAATGTGAAGAAAGAGCTGTTGTCGGACAACTGGTATGTGCTGCACAAGTACACGTTCGATCTGAAACGCAAAAACGGCGGTTCGGTGCAACAGATGCGCGAGGTTTACGATCGCGGCAACGGCGCCACCATTTTGCTGTACAACCGCGCCAAGGGCACGGTGGTGCTGACCAACCAGTTCCGCATGCCGACCTATGTCAACGGCAACGAAAGCGGCATGCTGCTCGAGGCCTGCGCCGGCCTGCTGGACGCCGATTCGCCGGAGCAGTGCGCGCGCCGCGAAGCGGTGGAAGAGACCGGTTTTCAGGTGGGCGAGGTCAAGAAAATCTTCGAAGCCTACATGTCGCCGGGCGGCGTGACCGAGATCGTGCACTTCTTTATCGCCGAATACCATGACGATGAGCGGCGCGCGGCCGGCGGCGGCATTGAAGATGAAGATATCGAAGTGATCGAACTGCCGTTTCGCGACGCGGTGGCGATGATCGCCGATGGCCGCATTAAAGACGGCAAGACCATCATGCTGCTGCAGTATTTGCAGATTCATCGGGTGATGGAATAAAAAAAGCCGGTCATGATGACCGGCTTTTTTATCGGCTGGCGCCCGGCGGCTTACTTCAGCAGCGCCTGTGCCTTGGCCACCACGTTGTCCACGGTGAAGCCGAACTCGGCGAACAGCTGCTCCGCCGGCGCCGACTCACCGAAGGTGGTCATGCCCACGATAGCGCCGTTCAGGCCCACGTACTTGTACCAGTAGTCCGCGATACCCGCTTCCACCGCTACGCGCGCCGTCACCGCCGCCGGCAGCACCGACTCACGGTACGCCGCATCCTGCTTGTCGAACGCGTCGGTCGACGGCATCGACACCACGCGCACCTTGCGGCCCGCCGCGGTCAGTTTGTCCGCCGCTTCCA
>NZ_JAAABD010000013.1:0-38934 GCF_009900725.1 Serratia sp. Z4 | reverse complement strand
TGTAGTAACTGACCTGAGAAGTATTGAGCGTCACGCCATTTCCTGTTGGATCATGAACATGACATTCAGATTACAAAACCGGCCAGAATAATCAGCACCAGGCGGACTGAGTTATTGTCGTCTCATATCCAAAGCACTATCCAGAATATGGTGCATAGGACGATCACGCCGACGTTCACTTTGCCGCGATAACTCATGCAAACCTCCAGGAGATAAGGCTGCGGATGCAACCTCTGAACAGAAGGGGAAGGGTTGTTACTGAATGTCCATCAATGGATTTCCTTGTCATCAACCGAGATGACACATTGGACATGGCGAATACCGGCATACAATGGCACTTTCGCCGTACCGTATAAGGTGAACAGGCTATTCAATGCATCCCGGAAACTGCCTTCAAACTGGAGTGGGGCGTCGATGCGGTAATTCACCGATGTCAACCAGGCGACAGTCCAGTTAGCGACACCAGGGGTGGAACACTTCTCTGCCGCCGCCCAACTGAACAGGGTATCTTTCAACGTGCTCCCCGCTTCGATCCGCCAAACCTTTGGTTTAATGACCGATTTGGGCAGTGTTAACGAAGCTGTAGTTTTTACCGCCGGGGTTGGGCTCGAGGTGGCTACCGGCTTACTGCCACCAAATGGATTACGGCCTGATACCACACTGCCTTTCTTATCGGTTACCGCTGGGGTTGAGGACGGAGTATCTGATGCGCTTTTAGGCGAATTTGCAGCCACGGCGCCAGGAGTAAATTCAACAGATTTAGCCGCGACGGAAATCCGTTGGGTTGACCAATCGACCAGCGCGACCTTGCCCTGTTGCTGCAGCACGTCATCCAGCACAAACGGCCACTGATCGTTACCACGCCATTGCAGTGAAGTGCGGACATCCGGTTTAAGCTCTTGAGAGAAAGTCACTTGCCAACCAGGAGGGGTAATCTGCCGTATAGCCTGACGGAGCGTTGAAGCTTTGCCCGGCTTGGCAAGCGTCAGACTGGCTGGCCGCTCTCCGATATAACGGATAGCCTGCAGGGTAGGTACCGGCTGACCTGCAAGCGCCCTGGGCTGAATGACCTCCGGCTGACGCCTCAACGATGTGGCTGCTGGCCTGGACTCAGGAACCGTCCGCACCGGTTTTAAACGAACCCGGCTGGCTTGGGCCAGATCCGCCTGTGCTCGCTGAATTATCGGTATTTGCTCCTGGATCAACGAAGTCACAAACTCTTGAGCCGGAACGCGCGGCGGCGAAGATGGGCTAATAGCACATCCACTCAACACCACCGGCGCCAGGGCAACGGGGAGAAATATTTTCAATAGAGTCACCTCAATTACGCAGTGGGATAAACAGGAAACTAGACAGGGGTATTGCTGAATAACGATTTTTGGAAGTTTATTTAGTAACAGTTCGGCAAAGAATATTTGCACAGGCCACCGCACGTTCAAAAGGCCGGGTACGCGATGTAGGTAGAGAGGGGTTTATAGCGGAGGATGAGAGCCTGTACTTTTTCTTTACCTGTACTTTTGTATTACCCAGGTAAAATAACGTATCGCGTCTAATTCGCTTTCTTTTACGCGTTCTGTTTATTTTCTCTATATCAGGGGCAATTAGTGTCGATAGTTCGGAGAACTCACAGGAAAAAGTTTGTGATGAGTTTAACTTTCCTTTTGCCATCAACATCTCCTTATCCGAATGTAAACTGCTGTTCAGGCAAGTCCACTCGTTAGAATGGACTTGCACAAATCTCTTTTGCGTCAGCATCCTTTCACTGCCAGTGTTGCCCGTTCACGCCCATTCACCCCGCCCTCGCGGGTGGTGCTAATCTTCTCTACAGGCAGATCGTACCCATAGATACATTGCATTTTTGCATAGGGGTCTTAACAGTTACGGAATACTGTCCGACTTTCCATTCGGGGTTACTCCCATTGAAAAATCACATAACCGCTAAGCGGATAATGTGTATAAGTAACCCCGGTTGTTAAAAAGCGGGCGCCACCTTTTTTCAAAGGCCACGAGCACCCCATCCCAACGGACGAATTATTCATTTCGTGATAATTCCTCACGGGCAATCACCCAAAATTCAAAAGATTCCAGGTAATAGAAGGCCCTGCGAGTTAACGCCATATATTTTTATAATCACTAAACAAACTAATAAAATAGAGTTCCCTGGTGTTGGATCTCTATAGGGTGCTACTTGGATTCATCAGAAAGGAAACGGCGGCCAGGCACCGCAATATCTGTAACTGTTTTTAGATGATCGGCAAGTCGAATTGTCGCCTCTTTAACTTTGCTACGACCTGAGCGCTTTGCGGCCTGAGTCAGCAACCGATTAACATCAGGGCTCATTTCGATAACGGTCTGTGCGGCTTTCCATTGTGACTTATCAGTCATTTATTATAATTCCCTACATCTTCAAAAGAATTATGGCGAGATTAATCCTTTCTCCTAAAATGCGAAACCCCCTTTAAAAGGGGGTTGACGTATTAGTTAAACTGTGAGTCTAAAATTCAATTTGGTTGCAGGGTGTCAATGGCAATCAACAATTCAAGGTTTAGCTTAAGCTGGATCGCCGTCCCCATCGTAGATATCGACGTTAAGTGCATTCGATGACATGCTGCTTTGAGAGAATCTTTGACAGTGTCCTCCGATACATCTCGAAGCTGAGCAATCGTTCCCACAGGGATTCCTGTCGAGTACATATAGGCGGTAGCCAACTGAGTGAGTGTTAAATCCGGAAAATACTTGTGTAATGCCTTAAATTGGCTAGGATCGATGGCAGCCATGGCAGCCTCCCGTACAGGTTGTTATGGTTAGCTGGTTGTACAGGCCTTCAACCCTGTGCAATCAGCGACTAATAATATGATTTACATTAATTATCTCGCTTTACTTTTTATCTACTGCTCTGTTTAAGGACGTGGTCCCCAATACGAATTTACTGTTGGTGCATCATCGTCGCGATCATCAGCTTGACGAGATCCAGCTGGAGCGTCATAACCCATTTCTGGTCTAACGTGGCGATGCTCGAGAACCTCGGAGCGACCGCGCTGCCAGTTGTCTGTTGGCCGGAACACCTCTTTTTCCTGCTGGTAATTCAGGCGACAGCCCTCAACCAGTACGCGGTCTACGAAATCGTCGGTGCCAACAACCTCAACTCGCTCACCACTTTTCGTGCCGGCAATTTCTGCAGCCAGGTGGTAATTCGCGGTATCGTCGTAATCCTCAAACCCGGGCTTAATCTCAACCTGGCTACCACGATCGACTACACCGACAACCCCATCCCGCAGATATTCAACTGTACCGTTCCGGTGCAGACGAGTTGCATGGGTAGACCGTTCGAGCAACGGTGAGTCGTCGGCGACACCAAACACCAATACGCTGTCTTTATGCTTATTCGGAGCGGCGGCTTTCGCTTTACGCTTCTCACGATACGCCCATCCACGCAGCTGGCTAATAGCGGCAACATCCCCCGTTAAGGCTTCGCGCTCCACCCAGGAACGGTAAGACAACGGACGATATTGTCCAGACTCAAACAGCGTCTTACGTTCCTCTCGGATCTGAATTCGTAGCTCCGCTGTTGCTTTCATTCGCTCGAACTCAGCAACGCGATACATCAGTTTTCGCAGCAGAGGGTCGCGGTAGCTATGGCGAACATTACCCTTCATTGCCTGATAATGTGCGGCAAGCTCCTGATAGCGTGCTCTCACGTTCAAGTCTGGTTTTACCCATGTATCGCGGTATTTTTTATAACGCAATTTGAGGTCATCACGCGCAGCAGCCCTTTCTTCACGACGCTCTTTTCTCGCCTCCCGATCGCGCACCTGGAATTCAGGTTGGTAGTGGTTATAGATTGCATACGCCCCCTCTTCCAGGTCTTCAGAATTAAAGCTTGGTGGAGCTTCGAACTGACCAAAATATGGTTCAAGCCTGGTCTTAGAAAGAGACGGATGAACATCAGATGCCTTCACCATCATAGTATCTGGTCGCACGATATCGTATATAACCAACCCGCCCGATTGTTCACGCAACCCCAGACCATTGGCATGCATCAGAAGATGAAAATAGTTCCAGCTTGCAGTCTTGTTCTTGATGGCATCGGTGATTTTTGAGCGCACCTGCCGAACCGCATAATGATATAGGCTTTCTTTGTCAGAGAAGATCTCCCGCTTGGCAGCTCCCTGTGGAGCATTACGAAAACGCCAGGGTGCACGACGCAATGTATTGTTATCACCCCACACCCAACTGCCATTATCTTGTTTGAAGCCAAAACGTTTTTCCAGAACGCGGCAACACTGTTGTAAGGTGTCTGCATCATTCCACAAATTGGCTGCGCGATACGTTTCCGGATTCACACGATTAACTGCGATGTGGCAGTGAATATTGTCGGTATCACGATGGATAGCGGTAACAAATTGGTGGTTTGCCATCCCCAGCTTTTCCAGGCAATGGCGAGCGCTATCAAACACCTGAGACGGTGTCGGAGCCTCATCCTCTTGCCAGGATAAAATGAAGTGATAGACGGGGTCTTTACAGTGCCTATTCTGCGCAGAAACCATATTCATTTCAGCTGCAGCTGTCTCTAGTGAAAAGCAATTTGTTTCACATTCAACGCCCCCGACAATGACTTGCTCTCGCCCATCAGGAAAGCTAGCGACAACCTGCATGGGTGAGAAATCATTACGCCGCTCAACATAGTCTACCAGGCGATCAAAAATAGCCTGACTGGAGCGTGAAGAGGTCTTTGAAGTCTTATCAGGCGTGATAACGTCATCAGGTTTTTTCTCATCCCGCAGACTCAGGTAGCCGACCAGCTTCATAAAGCTGGTGCCGCCGTCTCGTCTTTTTGGTGGGATGATAACGTTCATAGTGCCCTTATTCGTTTGCTGGTACGAGATTCAAATCCAAAGCGATGATAGCCTTCTTCACTTCGACCAGCACGTCAGAAAACTGCTTACTGAGTTCCTGAGTCATCTGGTCTTGCATTTGGGTGTAGAGGTGTTTTTGTAAACCACCCAAACGAAGAAGTTCGTTCATCAAGCGTGTGTCTGTTCGTGTCATTATCTTCCGGTTCAGCGCGGAGCGCCGCAGTAACTCGGAAGTGCTTATCCCTGCTGCCTTGGCCTTGCCTTTGATGGCCTCAGCCTCCTCTTCGGTGCATCGGATTTGGATGATTATTCCTTTCTGACGCGACTCGCTTTTCGACATAGCTCAACCTCTAACTACTCAACCGGGGTGTCGGGGCGTAGCCCTGACCAGGTGTTTTGCATTATCGACTGCGTGCAGGCGGTAATGACAAAACATTTCCTGTCCGTAATTTTACTACGTCTATCCTTTTGGATGCGAGCTATTTTTCGCCTGATTAGGCGTCAGTGAGGGGGCGGGCTTGGACTCTCAGAAGTGATATGGTTTAATGTGGTTACATCTACTATGTCTAAATCAGAGGGTTACATGGCAGGAACTAAATTTTATACTCAGGATCAGCTAGAAGAAGCAAAACTGGCGCTCGAATCCTTACCTGATTTGACACCTAATAAAATCAGCAGAACTGAGCTTTTGGAATCACTAAAAGAAAGCATTATCACCTTAGCAAAGTCAAAGGGATATACAGCATCAGAGATCAAATCAGCGTTACAAACGGTAGATATATCAGTAAGCGAGAAGGCGATATCAGATATCATCCGAGCAACAAAATCTACAGCAAAAAAACGTGGAAGGAGTAACGCTAAGCAGGAGACAAACCATAATGAAAATGGCGGGGTTACCCGCCACATCATTGACTAAAACGATTTTAGCATGAGTCTGATTTCACTTTGCAAGTTATTATTGAACAATGGGTTCACATTTACCGCGAACAACTTTCCCTTTTTGTATGAATCTACATCAGCCCATTTAGGAACCTTATCACCATAAGTTTTTCTGCACAGTGATATCGCTTTCTCGATGAGTTCATCGCTATAATCTCTGTCTATAGAGATGAAATTTATACCACCATAAACAACATTGAATGGACTTTCGTTATACTCGTAAACATCCTCCATACTGTTAAAATATCCGCTCTTAAATTTTCTTGTTATCTCTTCAACTTTGTCACAAGTTGGGCCATCAATCCAACGCACTGAGATTGAGTTATAGCTTACTTTCTTTACAGAAAATTTAACGCCAGAAAAATTTTTCTTAAGCAGTAAACGAATATTTGAAGATACTACTTCTGCCACACTGCTATTATTATTTTCTACTTTTTTAAGGTGGGAAAAATCAGGTAGGAATTTCAATCTTTGAACCTCTGCCTCAAAGACTTCTTTCATATCTTTTTTTGCTTTCTCATTCCTACATTCTTCCTGTAATGCGACAGACAAAATTTCATCAAGTTCTGACGGTGTACACACATCATCACAGATCTTCCACTGAACACCCTGTAAAATACTTTCAGACACTTTCCTAAGAATTTTTCCGCAATGAAACACAATATCAAGGTCAATTCTTTCACCATAAACTATTTCATTTCCAGGAAAATTTATAACGTTTTCTGGTAGAAGCTCACCATGGACACCGAAAATTACGCCACGGCCATACCCGTAAAGATTGGTGTAAACAGTCTGCCCAACCTTAAGAGATTTATTTTCGATTTTCATATTTAAACTCCATGATAAATAGCGGGGACATCGCCCCGCATAAATTAGAAAATTGGGGACAACATGCCATAGCGTTTTAATGGTTGCATGATCTCATCGTATATGCCTCCATCAGCTGTAACGATCACCACGAACCCTGTATCAAGGCAACGCCAACACTTCGAATTCAACGGGACAAATCGATAATTATTTGTACTTAACGCGACATCCTGAACTGGCTCTATTTCTGTCACCGAATAGATATCGTAATGAACATTCTTACAATGCTGCCCGAATCTAAAGGCGGCATCCCATGCACTGCTTGCAAGGCACATGTAGGTGCAGTTTCCATTCATAGCACCATCACTTGAAGGCGCAAAAAATCGAACTGCGAACTGACCAAGGCGGCAAGTTTCAAAGTCATTAAGATCACATCTTTCGGAAGATTCTAGAGCAGCGGTGTTGACGTTTTGTGTGTTCATTCTGATTTTCCTCTTGTCGATGGTTAATCCATCTCTCGGTGAGTTCCGTCGCAGCGAAGGGCAAAGGAGCAACGACGAACGGCGCAGTGCCAGGGCGACGACGAAAAGTTTTTTTGACCGAAGGAAAGAAAAAGTTTTTGACGGCGGCGTAGCGCTCCCCTGGTACTGCGCTGGGCGACGGTGCTACCCCCTGCCCTCTGCGCCGGTACTTATCGAGTGATGGGCAACGACAGAACTTTGAGAATGAACACATCCGGCACGCCGGAACGGCGGGACGTCTCTAGCGGTGGCGCCGAAGGAGCCACCAGTGAAAGCGGCGCCGGCACTTGCCGGCTGTAAGCGCCTGCTGTTGACATTGGCTCTCAGACCCTAGCCGGCAGGCCCGAAACCGCTCGCGGGTTCGGCGAGATTTGTCAGCCGCATACGGCTGACTAGTCGAGTGGGGCTGATGGTCGGGCGCATGCGACCGGCCACCGCAGGGAGCTTCAGCTCATTGTGTTTTTTTTCAAGCCAGGTGAAAGGAGAAATAGGCGTCAAAGAAAGGAAAACATCAAACAGCGATATCGAATTAAAAGGGGCATTACTGGACTGGATCATACCCAGAGGGCCGAAAGCAGCCGTGGCGAAGCCACAGGGCTTTTATCCGCCCGGAAGCCTTATAGCAGTTAACACCTCAACAGTTCGCCACTATTTCTGCAGTTTGCACACTCAAGCCATGATCACAGAATAATGACAAAATGGCACATTGGTTAAAATGTATAATGATCGGGCATATTTTCCAGGCAGGGATTTCCCTGCCTGCCTCCTTAGGTCTAACTTACTGGTTACAAGCGAGGTGGCAACATCCCTGGGAACTGGCGCGCCACGATATCGTTAATTTTATTTACCAGATCGGGGCGTTTAAAAACGATATGTCCTGTCCCTTTGGCAAAGCCCTTAACGGTAAAATATTCAAGATCACACAACTCGCTAATTTTGTTGCCAGTGCCAAAGAAATCAGCGTATTTTTGACCGTCTCCTGACCTGAAGTCCGGCACCGCCTTCCCATCAAGCAAATAAAATGGACGCGCCAGATCATCGAGCAGTTGTTGCCCTTCCCACGTGAAACTTGATTTCCCGTACCGCCATGTGCTGAGAAAGCGTTCTACGATGATCTTTTTCCCAAGGCGGCATGGGCTGTTGGTTTTGTAGTCCCATGACAGGCTGCGAAATACATCTATTACCCCCTTCTCAAAGGTAACAACCTTGTCGGCATTAAGTTGTTTGAACGTCGCCAGCACCGTATCAAGCGTGACCTCCGGACAATCCTTGCTGTTCAGTTGACGATCCCACTCATCCCGCTGTTTGCTGCTCATCAGCGTGTACATACCGGTATCACTCAGCAGCCGATCCCAAACTTTCCGATCAATCAGCTTGGCAACCGCATCACCGTATTTTTCTGGTTTGCCTCGCCAATCCAACGCCTGTTTGACCACGTCGCTGTAACCATACAAATATTCTTTGTTGGCCGCCTCTGAAAGCTGTTTAGCAGCCGTATGGATCAATGCCATTCCCTCCATGAATTGAGCAATGCCACCATTTCGCTGCGCAATAATGCGGTCAATAGATACAGAGGGAATAACTTCCCCCCCTTGGGAAGGATTAACGGTAATATCTGCGATCACACCCGCGTTATCACGGGTCTGTTCTAAGGTTGAAAATGTCATGTGTTTCTCCTTAATGAGTTGGGTAAAACTGCCGTCCAGCAGGACGGCAGTTCGTGTTATCAGGCGTAGGCCCGTTTCAGTTCTAACGTGCGCAATACCTGCCCCAGCTCACTACCGCGCATAGCCGGAATGCGTACCGGCTGGCGTTTACGCTGACATTTTGCAATATGCCGCCCCAATGCACGCAGTTCAGGTTTAACTGCCGTAGCCTCGAGGCTGTCCCGCAGTATGCGGGTTTGCTTTTTCGGCGCTTCGTTATTTGCCGCCAATTGCTTTACATAAGAGTCAGTTGATGTAATGATTGAAACTTCAATAGTCATAGTTTTACTCCAATCGATTATTGAGAGCCGGGCTAACTTTCCTAGGGGTAGACCGGCACGAGAAAGCAGCGGAAACGCTGCTTTTTTCATTTACGGATTTGCGTTTTTGGGTTGAAAACCTCCTTTAGATCACGTTGAACTGCGGCTGATTGTTCTTGTTCAACCGCCCGTAAAACGGCTTCAATGGCCGAGGCCAGCGCATAAGTATCGGGATAACGGCTACCTCGCGGCAGTCTGCGATTTGTAATTTCATTCAGGACATACAGGCATTCCTTCAATAAAATTGGCATATCGTTCTGACAGATAGCGTTCAGCCTCTCCCCACATCTTTCCGAGGGCTCCTGAGCGGCGGTTTTGACGTTGACGTTCTGTGTGTTCATTCTGCTCTCCTGCCTGGTGGTTAATTCATCTCTCGTCGGGACCTTTCGCGGCAAAGGGCGAAGGAGCGACAGACCTGGGCAGAAAGCAAGGGCGCCGAAGGCGTGCCATTTACCCTTGTTTTCTGAACGGGGATGGTGCTACGAACAGCCCTCCGCGTAAGGGTCTGACGGGAGATAACCTCCATATCAAGAGAGAATGAACACACCCGACACGGCGTTATTACGCCGGGGCGTCTGCAGCGTTCCTCGCCCAGGCGAGGAACAGTGAAAAGCGGCGCCGGCACTGCCGGCTGCAAGCGCATGCTTTTGACGTTGCTGTTGGCTTTCAGACCTGAGCCGGCGGGCCCGAAACCCGCAGGGGTTCGGCGAGACTTGCCAACCGCTTGCGGCTGGCTAGACGAGTAGGGCTGATGGCTGGATGAGTGCGGCCAGCCACCGGAGGAAGACCATAGCGGTTTAGTTATACGAATACTCCACTGCCATCTCGAGCGCCAAGCGGTAGCGAGCATGCTCCCAGGCGCGCTGACCGATTTCACCGAAGCAGCGTTGCGCTACGCGTTGCCCTCTGACCCAATATTGGATCATTTCGTAGGCCACCCGCGGTTTGTCCGGGAGTTTATAGTCAGCACCGCAGTTTTGGACGCGCTCTGTCATCCGCCTGAAAATCTCATAGAGTGCCTGCTCCAGCTCGTCGTGGGACGTGCTGCTTTGCGCATACAGATCATTCAGGTCGTCTAAATAGCGAAACTCCATCTCCATCGCTCGAACGGCTGCGGGATATTGCACGCCGGGCTTTTCCCACGGCTCAGGGGTATCTGGTTCGCAAAATTCCTCACATCTCTCGGCAGATTCTGCAGCGGCGGTTTTGACGTTGTTGGTTTTCATTCTGGTTTGCTCCTTCTAGGTTCCATCTCTCAGCGAGTTCTTTGCGGCAAAGGGCGAAGAAGCGACAGACCAGGAGAAAAACAAGGGCGCCGGAGGCGTGGCTTGCCAGTACCTTGTTTTTAGAACGGGGATGGTGCTACGAACAGCCCTCCGCAAAAATTCGCAGAGAGATGGCCACTGGTGAGTAAGTTGAGAATGAAAACCCTCGACACGGCGGAACGTCGGGGCGTCCTTAGCGATCGCCGGTAACCGGGGAACAGTGAATAGCGGCGCCGGCACTGCCGGCTGCAAGCGTGCCTTTCGCGTCAGCGATGGACGCCCGCAGGGGGGCGACGGCTCGCCGGCGCCATGCGCAGCACGACAGCGCGCCCGGACGCCCAGCGCCGCATAGCATCGCCCGGCAAATCGTTCAGAATCAGCACATCCATACCTGACCGTCGCCGCTGCACTATCAACAAGAGCCTTATCCCCTGCCGAAACCACCGACATACCTGGCACAGGAATGAAAGAGCAACAAGCCGCAGTGGCGCAGCCACTGCAGCCTGTTGTCCGGGGTTTAGCGGCCTAACAGGCGATTCGGCAGCCGCGCCGCGTTATCGGTACGTGCTTCAGCGGACAACTCATCGCTGATCAGACTGACCTGCAAGCGGGCTTCCCAGAACGGCATGGCAGCCCAGAGGTAACTATCCAGTTCGGCCAGACAGGGAAACCGCGCCGTCCATGCCAGCACCAGCCCGCTCAGGTCATCCTCGACAAGTCCCTGTTGCTGCGCACGCCGCACCCAGCGGTCAAGCTCGCCCGGCGTGATGAACGCCAGCTCGATTTCCGCCTGCGCCAGCCGCACCTGATAACGTCGCCGCTTGTGCCGCCGGAGTGTGTCATCAATGCGCGCCTGACGGGTGTGTTTCATCGTCAGCCGATGTTCGAAGCGCTGACGGCGGCGGCGGTTCACTTCCGGGAACAGCGTATCGCGAGTGTCGCCCGGCAACGGGGAATAACAGTGCTCCCCCCGGCTGGCAATCAGCGTGTCGAGTGCGTCAATATAGTCTTCCTTGCGCGTGGCGCGGCGACGATCGACGGGCCGGTAGGTCACGTCTATCATGCGGATGTCCTTGGCTGAAAGGGTAGGCCGCCCGGTTAAATGGCGGAAAAACGCCGTGGCATACGGGTAGGCGGACATCCGTCTGCCTGCCTCACGGCGGGCTTCGACCTGCGCGATGGCTTGCCAGACGGCCTGCCGGTACGGGTGCCACGGCACCAGAGCAAGATGGTTTAGGATCACAGGCAATGTCCTCCCATCCGCAGCGCGACCGCCAGCTTTTCCGGCCGCCATAACCCCAGCCGGTAATAACCCGCCACGGTATGCAGCACCCGGTTGACCGTGGCCGGGGTGTAATGCTCATCAAGGTACAGCCACGCCAGCGACTGACCGCCGTCAAACGGTAGCGTCATTGACCAGTTCGGCACCTCCGCGCCCGCGCTGCACAAATAGAGCGCCGTCGCCTCATCCCCTGCCGGGCTTATCCGGCACACCACCGGCACGCGCCCGCAGAACTCGCAGCCCTCTTCCGCCACCACGCGCCAGCCCTCCGGCAACGCCAGCTGGCTCAGCACTGCGCAGTTGAGCATCACCCGGTACTCCCTGCCCCGATCGAGGTACTGCTCCAGTTCGTCGGCGCTCATCGCCGTCAGTGTTTCCAGATTGAATGCATTTTTCATCGCTGTTTTCTGCCGCCCGATGGGCGGCAGCTCCCTGTCGGTTAGGCGGCGGCGCTGTTGTCAGCGTCCTGTAAAGTGGTGGTGTCCTCGGCCACCGGCAGCAGGCACTCCGGCACCCAGCCGCTGGCGGTCAGTTCATCCTCGGCCAGCTGCGCGGCGTCGCCCTTCTTCATCTTGAGCACCGAGGCCGCCTGCGCCACCTTCCCGCCGTCAAGTAGCGCATCGCTCATTAGCTCCTTGCTGATGCGCCCGAAGTAATTGGCCTTGGTCGGTTGCCACCAGTCGCGCAGCGTGAAGTCCAGCGCGTGCTCGAGCGTCGTCAGGGCATCGCCGACTTTGCCATCCTTCGCAGGCCATAGTTGCACGGCATCGAGTGACAGGCCGACGCAGTACGCCAGCAGCGCCACGACCTCGGCCTGTTCCCTCGTCAGCAACCATGTGAAATCGGTATTCCACTCCGGCGGCAATTTCGCCTCCCAC
The DNA here is from genome assembly GCF_009900725.1 of Serratia sp. Z4. Lineage (NCBI taxonomy): Bacteria > Pseudomonadati > Pseudomonadota > Gammaproteobacteria > Enterobacterales > Yersiniaceae > Serratia > Serratia sp. Z4. The sequence continues at coordinate 26,360 of NZ_JAAABD010000013.1, read as the reverse complement.
TGCGCGTGCAGCTCGCCCAGTTGGCGATCGGCGCGGCTCCCTTCCGCCGTCGGGGCTTTGGTCAGCAGCTCCGCACGTTTTGGGGTCAGGCTGGTTTGGAGCAGTGATCCGGCGTAGCGCGAACCGAACACTTTCACGGCCAGCGTGTGGGTGTGAAGCGCCAGCGCGACGGCCGGGTTCTCGACCAGCGCCCCCATCACCGCCAGTGTGCGTTCCGCCGACAGGCTGGTGATCAGCGCCGCCGACAGCCCTTTCTCCTTGGTTTTCGGTGCCGTCGTTTCAGTGGTCGCTGCGCCCTCGCCGTTGTCATCCCCGGACTTGTCGGTTGCTTCGCTCGCCCGCAGCACGATCCCGCGCTGGTAAACCACCTCCCCGTTACGCAGGGACGCCACCACTCCGCTGCTGCTGCGCATCGCCTGCGGCCATGAACGGATGATCACCTGTGCGGTCAACCGCGCAATATCGGCTTCGACAGTGTCGCTTTCGACGTTCAGCGCGTGGGTATCGGTATCGACATCCGCCGCCTCGAATGCCGCTTCCAGCTCGCGGAACCGCGCTTTCAGACGGGCGATCTCGGCCTGTTCGTCAGCGGTAAATTCCGGTTGCGGTTCGGTCAGCTCGCGGTACAGCTCCGCGTCCTCACCCCATGTTTTAATGGCCGAAATTCGCCCTTCCGCCCAGCTCCAGCCCTCGTCCTCGGCCACCTGTTGCGCCAGCGCGTGCAATTTTTCACGGGCAAGACGCTCCAGCATCGCCGGTTCGGTCAAAAAGCCCTCGTCGGTAAACAGGTCGAATTTGAAGGTGCCGCCCGCCGCCTCGTAGATCTCGCGCCCGACGAACGCCAGCTGGCTGTTGTCCCTGGCCGAGACTTCACCTTTCAGCACCGCCTCGCGAAGGTGCTGCGGCGCGGCCGCCCAGCCGTAAGCGTTTTCCCAGACGTCACACTGACGTTGATGATCGTCGGTGGCCGACAGCGCCTGCAGCTGGTCGAGGGTGATCTGGTCGTCGGCCGGCGCATCGAGCAGCACCGGTGCTATCGTCGCCAGACGCAGGCATCGCTGAACGTGGCGCGTGCTGAACCCCAGCAGATCGCCGATCTGTGCCGGGGTTTGACCGTCTGCCGACAGGTCGCGGAACGCCGTTACCTGATCGGCCGGGTGCATCTGCTCGCGCTGGCTGTTCTCCATCATCGACACCACGCGCGCCATCGCCTTGCTGACGACCAGCACTTCAACCGGGTAATCGTCGGTCACGATGCCGTCCGGGGTGGTCTTGTCGGCGTTGTTCTCCTGTTCCATCAACCAGCGCAGCGCCAGCGTGCGCCGCTCACCGGCGGCAACGCCGTAGCGGCCATCGTCCATTTCGAACACGACCAGATTCATCAGCAGACCGGCTGAACGGATGGAAGCGGCCAGCCCCTCGATCGACGTCTGCGAGGACTTTTTCTTGCGCACGTTCAGGTCAGTCAGCACCAGTTGGCCGAGCGTGGCGGTTTTGCGCACGGCCTTGGCCAGCGCCGCCTCGATTTTTTCCGCGAGGGGGTTTTTCTTGGCTGTAGATTTGGCCGGGCGGGTTGTTTTGCCCTTGGCCGGTAAGGTAGACTCGATGTTAGACATAGTGGTTTCCTCTCAGTTATCACGTGTTGTGCCAGTCCCGATGGCGTCAGGACTGGCGGTGAGAAAGCGGCTGCAATGCCGCTTTTTTATCGCCCGCAGTTAAGGCTCCAATGGGTCATGGTCATCTGATCGCTGGCAGCCACCGGCCAGCCCCCGACGAGCCACACCGAAATGGTGTCGAAATCCCCAAAGTCCGCGAACACCTCTTCCGCCCCTGCCGGTACGACCGGCGGTTCAATGGTGCCGGTTGAACGACCGCACACCGCCTTCACATAGCAAAACAGGTCATACACCTGCGGTATGGTCAGGGCACTGTTGGTCTGTGCAGATGCTGCTGTAGGCTTCGTTGTCGCGCTGTTGACGTTTTGTGGGTGCATGTTGCATTCCTCCGGGTGGTTGATTGATGCCGCTGTGAGTATTCGCCGTCGCGAAAAGGCTGAGTCAGCGCGGCGGGGAGCGTCGGCAAGGGGCGGAGACGAAAAGTTTTTTGACCGCAGGGAGGAAAAAGTTTTTGGCGGAGTGCATTTCACCCCTTGTCGCTAAGCGAAGCGCTGTGCTGTTATCAGCCGCGACGGGAAGGCTCACTGCGGCAGACGTACCACGGAAGAATGAACGGGCCCCCACCCGACACGCCGGCGCGACAGCGGCCGGGGGGGCGACCTTAAAGCGCCTGTGGCGCGGTGCGTTCCCTGCGCGGCGCGGCAAGCTTGCCGCTGCAAGCGTGCCCTGGCGTCAGTGATGGAAGCCCGCAGGGTGGCGACGGCAAGCCGGCGCCATGCGCAGCACGACAGCGCGCCCGGACGCCCAGGCACTACCGCATTCGCAAAGTGCCTGGTGAAACAGGAAGAGGAAGAGGAAGAGGAAGAGGAAGAGGAAGAGGAAGAGGAAGAGGAAGAGGAAGAGGAAAGATATCCTTGAACATACCAGACAAGAAAGGCAAGTCCGGTACATTCTCCGAATGGCAGCGTCAGCGGGCGGCGCAGCGGCACGCCTCGCCTGCCTGCCGCTGCAAGCGGCGGCAAGGGGTTTCGCGCGCTCACAAGTGAACCTCTATGCCGCCCTACATACGCAGGACGGCAACAAATCAGAGCTGATTAAGCAAGCCGTCGATGGTGTGCATGGCCTCCCGCTCATCCTCCGTCATTTCCTCGGCGCGGTCGCTATCAAGCCGGTTGGCGGCAAAATGTAACAACCGCTGTAATTCAAGCTTGTTGACCGTTACGCTATCTGTTGCGGTTCGGGCTTCCACTACCCCCCGCATGACTTCAGCCACAAATTCATGCCCTATGCCACGGCGCTGATATTCGTCAATGTCTGTACAGCCCATGGTTTCCAGTATCGCCAATACATCCTGAGGGGTGGGATTGTGCTTCTCCAGGGCATACCGCACTGACTGAGTGTCCCATATCAGCACGGTGATCGGTTCTTCGCTGCCGTACTCACGGAATAATTCCGCTGCCACTTCTTTAACACTGCCGAACATATTATTTTCCTCATTATTTTTACAGGGCGGCCATGCCGCCCTCGGTGAAAATCCTGTCAATCCAGCGCGCGAATGATGTCGCCGCGCTCCGGGTGCGTCTCGATGTAGTTCCAAAGTTGCTCTTCCCGCTGCATCAGCAGTTGCACCAGACCGGCATTGCCCCGATCGTGATGCACCCAGCATCGTCGGTTGATGGCCAATGCAGTCAGTACAATGCCGGCAGCGTCGCCGCTGACGGTTTTGTCAAACCAGTTGTCGGCGTTGATCAGGTGTACGCGATCGCTATCGGGGGCCATATAGCCGCCGCCCTCCGGTAAACGGATGAAGTGCCAGAAACCGCCGCTGTACTGCGGCAGATAGCGATCGGCGAGCGAATACACCTGCATTTCGGCCGAGAGAAAATCATCGCCGAACATATCCGGCAGGAATGACAGACGATCGGATTCGCATACCTGCAGCGTGATGGAATGAGCATGTTGCATGGAACTACCTCCAGAGTTTCAGGGTTCGCGACACCGGCCGGTGCCGTACCCATTCGAAAGGCCGGCCTTGAGGGCGGGGAACAAGGGCGCCGTCAAAGCCGCAGCGCAAGCCCGTTGCGCGGCTGAATGCCCGTAACGGGCGCGAACGGGTGCCGACGGCGAGCATCGCGGCCCTTGTGCCACAACCGTGCCGGACTAGCGTTTGGGTACGGCACAGGCCGTCACCACACCAGGGCGTCAAAGGAAAAGAATTTAGAGAGGTGTGGGCAGGCCCAGCCTGCGCCCGTTGCGGCGCCGGCTTCGCCGGCAAGTGCCGCGTGGCGGTTCAACGGACGCGGGGCGTTCGATGCGCCCCGGCGTTCGCAGGCTTACAGCAAGGCAACCCGGGCAGGTTTCCCCTGCCCGATCGTATCCAGCCTGTCGTTCAATCCTTGAAATGGTGTTCCAGCTCGTTGATCGTCTTGTAAATTTCGACGTAACGATCGTGCGCGTCCCGCAGGATATGGCCGGCAAGGCGCTCTGCCAGCACGTCACTGTTCCAGTAATACGTACTCACCAGTCCCCGCAGCCGCAGGTGCAGATCACACATGTCGTTGGACAGTGCCGCAATCGCGGCGCGCAGTTCTTCATTTCCGGTGTAATTCATCGCTGATCCTCCTCGTTTACGCCGCGTTCAGGGTGCGCAGACGCTGCAAGCGCTGCTGACCGATAGCGTGGTACTGCGTCAAAAGCTCGATACCGATATAGCGGCGGCCGGCCTGGGCTGCGGCGACGCAGGTCGAACCGGAACCGGCAAAGGGGTCCAGCACTATCGCGCCGGGCTGCGTGAACGATTCAATCAGTGGCTGAAGGACTGAGACCGGTTTTTCCGTAGGATGATGGCGATTACCGGTGTACTCCCATGGCTGAACGTCAGAGCGCGGTTGTGCCGGCAATGCCGGGCGCCCTTTCGCTAAGATATACGCACATTCATGCTGATAGCCGACAAAGGCCGATTTTGAGACATAAGCTTTTGTAAACACCAGGTGCCCGACAACGCGGAACCCGGCCTGCTTCCAGGCAGCCATAAAGGTATCAACCCGGTTCCAGCCATAGAAACTTACCGCCAGACTGTCGGGCTTGAGCACCCGGAACATTTCACGGAACGCCGGGCGCACCCATTCATCGTTTCTGTCGTTGGCGATACTGCGGCCGCTGCGGTCGGTAAAACCAACCAGGTAAGGGGGATCGGTCAGCACAAAATCGATGCTGTTTGACGGAAAGCCGGCCATCACCTGCACGGAATCACCCAGGACATATCGGGACATAAGGAATACCTCGCCATTTCAAGGGGGGCAGGAGGGGGTCGGTACGGCCCCCGTTCCCTGCTGCCCGATGTCATGGCAGGCAGGCACCGCCGCGTGTCAGGCCGACCGTGGAATACCGAGTTGGCGGGGGTATCGCCGGCGAGGCTATGCCGCGAAAGCGGCTTGAAGGCCGGGCACAGCCCGCCGCCACGCTCTCAGCGGGGGCTGCCAATATGTCATCGGGCTGCAGGTGTGCGGTAACCACCGCGAAGGGAAGATCCGGATAAATGATCGGCCGCCGCAAGGCGGTAAGGAAAACGGAGCGTAGCGACATCCTCAGCAGCTACACTTAACCGGGAGTTTGAACAGAAGAAAACCAACAGGATAAGACATGGCCACCATGAAAGACGTTGCGCGCCGCGCGGGGGTATCCGCGGCCACCGTCAGCAGAGTAATCAACAACACCGCCTTTGTTGAACCCGTAACCCGCGAACGGGTGGAGAAAGCAATGCGGGAGTTTAACTATCACCGGAATGCAGCGGCACTGGCGCTGGCAAAGCGAAGCGGCAATATGCTGGGGTTACTCACCGGTAACCTCGATGATCCGTTTTTCTCGCGCCTAGCGCGGGGCGTCGAAGATGTCACGCGAAAAGAAGGCGTCAGGTTGATGGTCTGCAGCGGGGGGCATCAGGCCGAGCTGGAAAAAAGCGGCCTCGACTTCCTGATAAACCAGGGATGTGAGGCTATCGTTGCGCACGTCACCCGAATGAATGAAGCGGACATATTGAGATACGCGGCCCACACGCCGGCCCTGGTTGTGGTCAATCGCTATTTACCCGCTATCGCCAATCGTTGCATATGGCTGGATAATGTCAGCGCCGCGCAAGCCGCAACCACGATGCTGATCAACAATGGTCACAGAAAGATCGCCTGCATCACAGCCGATCTGCCGATCGACGATAAAAAACATCGGCTCGAGGGGTACCGTATGGCCATGGCCGGCGCCGGCATCCATGTCCCCAGCACCTGGATCATCAGCGTGCCCTTCAATGAAGAAGGCGGCGAACGTGCAGCAGAGAAGTTATTGGCCAGCGGGCAACATTTTACTGCAGTGGCCACATTTAACGATGTGATAGCCGCCGGCATGATCCGCACCTTCCATCAGAAACAGATAAGAATGCCGGATGACATATCGATTATAGGTTTTGATGACATCGCCCTGGCCAAGTATCTTCATCCTTCGTTGACTACGGTGCATTACCCCGTGGAAAAAATGGCAAGGCGGGCCGCCAGGCTCGCACTCCAGCTCAACACCGGCATGCATATAGCGCCGCAGAATAACCGCTATGCCGCAGAGGTCATCCTGAGGGATTCCATTGCGCCATCGCAAAAAATGACCTAAGCCAACAAGACAAGCGATTTATCTGAGATCTGCATCACATTAACAAACCTCATGAAACCGATTACATGAACACCCATCCGCGCTCACATCCCCTACGAAACTTATTAGTTACGCTTGAGTAATTGCCCCCCTGACTGGAGTTGTACATGGATGACAAAAAAACGCTAAGCCTGGGTTTAGCGCTGCTGCCCATTGTGGCTATGTTGTTGTTGCTTATTATTGGCTATGGGCAGTTTGGCCTGCGAATAGAGCCCCTGCTATTGGTTTCTGCCGGCATTGCGGCCGCACTGGCCTGGTGGCAAGGTTACCGCTGGGACGACATTATCGATGCGATCGTCTCCAAGCTGGCGAAGGCGATGCCGGTGATCATGATACTGATCTGCGTGGGCGGCCTGATTGGCACCTGGATGATCAGCGGAACCATTCCGTACATGGTGTACTGGGGCTTAAAGCTGATCAGTCCGCAATATATCCTGATCGCGGCTTTCTTCATCACCAGTGTGATATCCGTATGTACCGGTACCTCCTGGGGCGCTGCGGGTACCGTCGGTGTCGCCCTGATGGGCGTTGCCGCAGGACTGGACGTTCCCCTGGCCGCTGCCGCCGGCGCGGTTGTCTCGGGCGCCTATTTTGGCGACAAGATTTCCCCGCTGTCCGACTCGACTAACTTTGCGGCCATCGTTGCGGACACCGACCTCTATAGCCATATTCAACACCTGATGTACACCACGCTGCCCAGCTTCGTGTTGGCGGCCATCGTCTATCTGATCGCCGGACATACCGGCGCCGTTGGCGACGTGGCCACGCCCGAGAAAGTGACCGCGATAGTCAACGCTCTTGAAGGTCTGTATCACTTCAACCCGCTCTTGCTCCTGCCCCCTGCCCTCGTCTTGTGGGGTGCAGTGACCAAACGCCCGGTGATCCCCATCATGCTGGCAGCATGTGCACTGGCCATTGCCATCGGCGTCGCCCTCCAGGGCTTCAGCCTGCAGCAAGGTTTAAACGCGCTAATGGACGGGTTCAACCTCTCCATGTTTTCTACCCAGGGATTTAACGTAGTCGGGATCGTTGACGATGTTCCGCGCTTGCTTAACCGCGGCGGTATGTTCTCGATGATGAGCACCATTCTGCTGGTCTTCTGCGCGTTTTCGTTCGCCGGCGCATTAACGTTGACCGGCGCCCTGACCATCATCATCAACCGTCTGCTGAAGGTGGTACATACGACGGGCCAATTGATTGCCGCCACCATCGCGACCACTATCCTCGTAACCGGCGCCACCAGTGACGGGAAACTTGCCCTGCTTATACCGGCTGAGCTGTTCAAAGGCGCGTATCGCCGCATGGGGCTGGATAATAAGAACCTGTCACGAACTGTTGAAGATGCCGGCACCGTCATCGAACCGCTGATCCCATGGACGGCGGCGGGTATTTATATGGCGACAACCCTGGGGGTAAGCACGCTGGATTTACTGCCATGGGCAGTCCAATGCTACGCCGCCGTTGTGTTTGCGCTGATTTATGGCTTTACCGGCTTCGGCATTGCCAGGACACAGCCTCAAAATGACCTGCAGCAGAAGGATGCCTGACGTGAAGACCAATTTTAACCAGGTAATTAACCGCCATAACACCGGCTCGGTGAAGTGGGACTTTATAGAGCACTATCTCCAGTTGGATGGCAGCGATCTGTTACCCATGTGGGTTTCTGATTTTGACTTCAAGTGCCCCCCTGAAGTCCAAAATGCACTGCATAGCCGGGTTGACCACGGCATATTTGGCTACAGCGAACGAGACGATCACTATTACCAGGCTGCCATGGATTGGTTCTCAAAGCGGCACAACCTGCAGCTGAAGCGAGAATGGTTTACGTCGGTCGAAGGTGTCGTTCCCGGCCTGGCTCTCCTTATTCAGATGCTCAGTAACCCGGGCGATGCCATTGTGATACAAGGGCCCTACTACGGATCATTCGCCAAGATCATCACCATGAACGGTAGAAACGTCGTCGAGAATCCGCTGACAGAAAGCCCTCAGGGATATCAATTCGACTTCGCCCAGCTTGAAAGCTGCTTCCGGCAACACACGCCTCCGCTATTACTGTTGTGCAATCCGCACAACCCTACCGGACGCTGCTGGACACATGACGAACTGACGCAGTTGATGACGCTCTGCCGCGCCCATGGCGTGACCGTTATCTCTGACGAAATTTGGGCAGACCTGCTGCTGCCCGGGCAGACGTTCACATCGGTCCTGCACCTGGATAAGGACTGCCAGGAACAGGTGATTGCTGCTACCGCGGCCAGCAAAACGTTTGGATTGTCGTCACTGCGGATCTCGAATTTCCTGATCCCCAATGCCCTGATGCGAGGAGCGTTCATCGACCGCCTCAACGCCCATGGTTTGGATGTCTTTAATGCGCTGTCGATGACGGCAGCCACTGCAGCTTATCAGCACGGCGAGGCCTGGCTTGACGATTTGCAACGCTATCTGGCTGAGAACCGGCGCTGGTTTGAGCAGGCGTTAGGCTATGCCGCACCCTGGTGCAAAATGACCCGGGCGGAAGGCACTTACCTTGCCTGGCTGGATTGTCGCGCCCTGGGGTTGGATGACGATGCCTTACAACAGGCATTGATCCACACATCGAAGATCGCGCCCTCGATGGGCCGCAGCTTCGGCTCCCAGGGGAAGGGATTTATCCGCATCAATCTGGGCTGCCCTCGTCAGTACCTTGAAGACGCAATCAGAGGGTTGGCCAAACTTACCCCTTAAACAACAGGCACCCGACGGCGCAGACCACACAACTCGGGGCCGGATAATGATGATAGTTAGTGCCCAGCTTTGCGTGGGCACACTCAACACCAGGGAAGTCATTCAGGGCCCGCATCGACCAGGTATAGGTTCGAGCGGGTACTGACCATCAAGGAACTGTCAGACCACTGACAGGCCGTGGACCACTAGATGGAAGGCTAAAATGGCTGCTGTTGAGACTGCACAATTTGCGCGTTACTTTGAATTATTCCCCGAGTTAACGCCGACACAAGCAATGACCTGTATCCTGTATTCCATGGGATTGGCCATCACGACCATTGCAGACCTGCGCGACGTCTCGCCTGAGACCGTGCGTAAAGTGCTGCAGGAGGCGCGCCAAAAACTCGAATTATCCAACCTGGTTGCCGTCACCAGCGCCGTCCAGGTGAGGCTCACCATGGCCATGATGGGTCTGCACATTGATTTGCGCGAGGAGCGCCCACGAGTGGCATAGTCGTTACTAATTTCTGTATTTAATGAAATGTTATTTTCATTAAATACAGATAATCGCAATGATAGCTTTCACACGATACGCAGGGAGTTACGGCTCGACAGCAATGATGAGTCGTAACCTGCCTGCCCTACCGTCTCATCCTAAACGCAAAAGCGTTTAATCTTAAAATCGCATAATCGGAAAACATTAAATACAGAATTACTCTTTTCCGTATTTATCATATAACAGCTCGCGCACCTCATCGGCGATCTTGGTGCCCCTCAGGGCACAGGCAGACTTGATGGCCTTATGCAGGCTCTCCGGGATATCTATCGTGAGTCGCTTCATTTTCTCGACCGGCGGCGGTGGCGCTTCTTCGACAGCGCGACTTTCCACCCAGGCATCCGCACTGGGTGCAGGTTTGGTTGGCTTGGCACCGAAAGTCACTTTTTTCCCACTCATACTTATTGCTCCAAAATCTCGTTAACCAGGGCGCCGATCTCTTTTGACGCCGCCGAATCCGGTTCCAGCTCGAACACGGCTTTACCGACAGCCGCCGCTTCAGCGAAGATCACCCGCTGCGACACCGTGGCTTGCAACACCGGTGTTTCATACGTCGACAGCGCCTCGCCGACATCACGGCCAATCGCAGTATTTACGATTTTACGATTAACCGCAAATACAGATTTAAGGTTTTCTTTATAAATCTTGGCTTCCTGAATGAGCGTGACCACTTCCTGTGCCGCCCACACGTCATACGGACTGGGTTGAACAGGGATCACCACCAGGTCTGCCGCCATAATGGCGGAACGGGCCAGATCCGTGACGCGCGGCGGGCCATCGATGATGATATGGTCATAATCCTGGGTGAACTTGCCGATATCCTTGTGCAGCGTGGCGCGTGGCAACCCCAGCACCGGGAAAGCGGACTCATCTTCCCGTGCTGCCGCCCAATCCAGGGCGCTACCCTGAGGATCGGCATCAAGCAGCAATACGCGGGCACCATCCGCCGCCAGACGGGCAGCAATATTGACGCTGAGAGTGGTTTTGCCAACTCCCCCTTTCTGGTTCAGTACAGAGATAATCATCAGGTACTCCTGGTATGAGTTATTACGATTTTCAGTAAAACCGTATTTCTGCAAACTAACAATTACGATTCAATTGCAGTGTATGCATAAGCGCGGGCAAGGTCAATACTGAAATCATCAAATACGCTTTTCCGTAAAATCGTATTTGCGATTTATTGTAAAACCAGAGTGTTATCTTAGAGAAGGGAGCGCCAGCAGCCCCCGCGCCTCATCAACAGGCAGGGAGAAGGCCAGATCCGGCGTGACATCCAGGGCGAAGATCCGGGTATAGATTTCGGTATTTTCCAGGCGCTTATGGCCCATCAGCGCCTGGACCTGTTTGACGTGCACATCGTTCATCAGCAGATGCATCGCATAGCTGTGGCGGAACGTGTGCGGGGTGATGGGGCGCACCGAAAAAGTCACGCCATCCTGGGCGGCACGGCGAACCGCCGCCCGCAACCAGTTACGCGGCGTCTCCTGGCTGGCCACATCCCACATCGGCGTCGCCCGGCGTGTCAGCAACTTGAATGTCGCAAAATAGCCCTGCAGCCGGCGAACATATCCCGCATCCGGCAGCGGCACCGCCCGGAACGGCGCCTCCCGCCGCAGCTGCTCTTCCTTGGTCGGCCGGCGCCGTGGCCGCGGCGCGCGTTGCTTCAGCGTGCGCAGCCGGACAAACGGCAGGGCGCCGTTGAAGAACACATCCCCCGGCGTCAGCGCCAGGGCTTCATTGATGCGGGCGCCGGTGTTCCACAGGGTTTCGATCAGCATGCGCTGGCGCAGATCGGGCAGGTAGTCGAAGACTGATCGCGCTACGTGAAATCTGTCCCATCTCGAGGGGGATGATACTCAATTTTTCATTCTCCGCTACCTGCTCAATTTTCGGCCTGCAAAGCCCCTTATCGAAACCAAACCTGCCTGGCCATCACTTCAGATCACTATTGTGCCGCGTCAGTCCCGGCGCCGTGAAGCCGAATAAATCGGTGATCGGTCAGGACAGCATCGCATAAAATTTGGGGAAAAAACGCAATGTGCGTAAAAAACACAATCATCATGGACGCCGGTTGGCGCCGACGTGACAGGCGTTAAGCGAACGCCGTCCCTAATCCGCTGTGATACAAGGGGAAATCGGCCGCGGGGCGACCGGGCAGGGCGGTTGGGGAGTCTACCGGTAATGCCCAATTGCCCAGTGATGACGTCACAGTTAGTTTATAATGAAAGTAATAACGCCCAATAAAACAAGCTTTTTACCAAATGACAACATCAGCAGTATAATCATCCCATCATGGATAAATACAGGGCAGGGTAATGTTTCACTTATTAGTCAGTTATGCAGGGTGGAATGATGAGCACGGTTGGCAGGACAACTCAGGATCGCTCGATTTAGGGCGTGCCATTACCAACCATCTGACAGATCCACAACTGGTTGCGCGGTTTCGCCCCAATGGGGAGTTTTCTCTGGCGGAAATCACACAATATCCGGCTCTAATTATGACAGAACTGGAAGGAAGGGGAGATCCTTTTGCTAGAGTGGGTAATATTACGAACGTTAAAAAAGCAGGTCGTGAAGTGATAATAACATACCGTCTCGACCCTGCGATCCCACCTATATCAACCCAGGAAATAAAAAAATTCGCACGCGAGCTCGGACTGACTGATTTCCAATTAATCCATACACATTGGTCCGTAAATAGTGGTGATTTATTCGAAATTTTATTCAGAAACAGTATAGGTGCCATCCCTAAACCAGACGTTTTTAATATTGACCATATTCATCATGTTGAACAACAACAATTGTCCGTCATGATGCCATTTGCTGGAAATTTCACTCCTGTGTATCAGGCCATACAGATGATGGCCGCCGATATGGGCATGGTCTGTAACCGCGCCGATGATATATGGGACCATCAACACATTATGCAGGATGTGGTTTCGCTCATTTGTAAATCTTCAGTGGTGATTTGTGACCTGTCGGGAAAGAATCCCAACGTGTTTTATGAGGCCGGCATCGCACATGCGCTAGGTAAACAGGTGATCCTGATTACGCAACATATGGATGACATTCCTTTTGATCTCCGGTCCGTACGTGCAATTCAATATTTCCCCAATGGGGAAGGTATTGATGCGATGATAAAAAAATTACGTCCGCGAGTAAGCCAATTAAGCGGTGGTCATTTTCACTAACTGGCGCACCGTGGCATGGAAGCGCACGATTAATGACAAGATGTTAATAGGATAAAATTAGTGATTAAAGGATTTTGGATGAGAAAAATATGAACAGTATCGACCTATCTCACCTGTCAGCTCTACAAATCAAGGCTGCACGCGAGTTCGCTGCTTTGAAGTTCGATATCGACATGAAAGCCAGAGATTGCCCAGAAAACATACCTGATGACCTCCATGGCCCAATGAGAGGGGGAGAGTATGGCCCTTATTTTGGAATGTGTTTCTTTAACAGTATTATGCCTTTCATGCCTCGGGATTCCGAAATACAAACACCAGAAACATTAATGATCCCAGTTGCCCAAACCCTTGGTTGCAGTTGGCGATGGTGGCCAGACCGTTATCTATCAAAAAAAGATGAAGAAAAAATAAAATCACATATTTTTTCGGAATATGGAATAAGCAGTACCAGTTATACCTGCATACCTGAACTCGGTCTATTCCTACCTCATGAGGGAAAGAATCGCGTCAATTTTTGTCGACACCACAATATCGATGATATCCCTGCCAGGGTATACACACATCATTATCCAAAAGCCGAAAGAATGACGATTTATATCGTAAACATTGCCGGCGGAAAGGATTTTTGGTCCATACTGGATGGTCGATACATCCAGAAAATCAGTCACTTCTCCTTTGCATGGCCTTTACTTCGGGCTTATGGCGTCACAATCCAGCACCAGTGGCCAACTGAGTTACCTCCTTTAAAGGATATATTGGCTCATTCCGAAACCGCTAAGGAAAAAGAAATTTTTTACGAAAATGTTATTGATATTGAAAAAGTCAAAATAAGGCTTGGAAATAATTACATCCGTACCGGCATAATCGACTTCCCAATCCGCAATAAATATTTTTACCCGGCGCTATTTACAGTTGTTTTCATGATAGCAATGACTGCTTTCGATTATTCAAGTGGTGGCCTAGCTAAAAGTATTTTTCTAGCCATAGGCGCTTTTTCTGCAGGCAGCTTGTTTGCCCTAATAGCCCCCATTTTTTGGACTAAAAAAAGGCATTTGGCGAACGAAAACCGCCCCTAAATATCTAGAACTACGAGATTGAACACAACGCTCTACGTGCTACGATGTCATCATGAAAACGACACCCACGCCTCACGACGCCTTGTTCAAGCAGTTTCTGACTCACCCGGCAACTGCCCGCGACTTTCTGCAGCAGCACCTGCCACAGGCACTGCTGAAAACCTGTGATCTAAGCACGTTGCGGCTAGAATCAGGCAACTTTGTCGAAGAAGACCTTCGCGCCTATTATTCCGACGTCCTGTATTCGCTCAAGACAGGGAAAGGAGACGGATACGTTTATTGTTTGATTGAACACCAGAGTTCACCAGATAAACACATGGCCTTCCGATTGATACGCTACGCTATCGCCGCCATGCAACGCCACCTTGACGCCGGTAATGAGCAATTGCCTCTGGTCGTCCCGTTGTTGTTCTATCATGGTCAGGTCACGCCTTACCCGTATTCAATGCGCTGGCTGGATGAGTTTGGTGATCCCGAATTGGCCCAACAACTTTACACCGGTGATTTTCCGTTGGTCGACGTTACCGTTATTCCAGATGATGAAATCATGCAGCACCGTCGTATGGCCATCTTGGAACTATTGCAAAAGCATGTCCGACAACGCGACCTGGCCGAATTACTGGAACAACTGGTCACCTTACTGTTGGCCGGATACACTACTAAAGAGCAGCTGGTATCATTGATGAATTACATGCTGCAAGTTGGCGATACAGCCTCTCCGGAAACCTTTATCCGCGAGCTGGCACGCCGTGCACCACAGCACGAGGAGGTTCTTATGACCATTGCACAAAAACTCGAACAAAAAGGCCTGGAACGCGGGCTGGAAAAAGGCCGTTTGGAAGGACGCCAGGAAGGACGCCAAGAAGGGGTTCTCGAGGGCAAACTTGCCGTTGCCCGTACTATGCTGGCGAACGGCATCGATCGCGATTCAGTAATGAAAATGACCGGTCTGACTGCCGCCGACCTCGCGCAAATTCGCCATTAATCCATCGTAACAACCGGCAGGGTAGACGTTGTTAGATAAGACCGAATCCGTTACTACGGATAACACCACCGCCGCACTCAGCCACCTGGCGTTCTGCGCTCTGGCAGCATTGGGGCTGGCCCGCCAGGACGGCATCGTTGGCACACCCTACGCCGAAAATCTGTTCCTGATCCGCTGGCTGGCCACCGCCCAAAAACAGAAACGATTTCCCAGAAGCGTCGCCGTGGATATCGCCTGGCTGCTCGAACGCGGCCGCAAACACGGGCCGGCCGGTAAACTGCGCCAGCATCTGGAGTACCTGTGGCGCGTGCGACATGAAGTCGCTTAGTTAATTGTTCCGACCAGAAATGGTAAGGGAACCTGATGTTCCGTCATCAGTAGCCTACCGGCACATGCAGGACGGGTAACCGACTTGTGTGAAGCTGCCGGGACAACGTAGCTGGCCTTTCTTTGGCTACCTTTGAACCGTGAGGTCTGGGGGATATCTGCAAGCATCATGCGGATTCGGCGCAAGGCTGGGTGGTATGGCTAACATAAGTGAACTGCTGATAAACATCGTTAGGTATAACAAGCCAAAGATGCTGACAGGCTTGAACCAAAAGGTACGCGGCTGGTTGTTTCATACGCCATGGGAACACACGGGCAGTAAGCCGCCGGTGAAAAGGCAGAGCCTAACCCACTCTTGTTAACTAAGCGGAACATGGTAAGCCCGTATCGCTGCCTCAAAGGCAGGCAAACCGTAAGGAATGCTGTTAGTGGTGCGGGTAAAGGAGTGTGGAGAAAGCGAATGCCGCTCTGTAATGAGGCGGACAGAGATTGAGCCGCATGGCAACATCATCTCACGCGAAAGCGGGCAGACTTCCACATGGTCTTTCATTGCGAGATAACTTGTCAAACTTTCTTAAAGGAGGGAATGCAGATGGCTACGCAGAAGATTTGCGCAGGTGCGCCCTCACACGAATCGGTTATATGGCCCAGTATTAACTGGGAAAAATGTCAGCGAGAAGTGCGAAAGCTACAGGTGCGTATCGCAAAGGCGACACGGGAACGGAGACATGGAAAGGCAAAGTCCTTACAGTGGCTCCTGACCCACTCGTTCAGTGGCAAAGCATTAGCCGTCAAACGAGTTACTGAAAATCAGGGTAGTAAAACAGCGGGGGTTGACAAGAGAAAATGGTTAACACCCGGAGCCAAATCTCAGGCCATATTGTCACTCAGACGGCACGGGTATTCCCCTCTGCCGTTGAAACGTGTTTATATTCCAAAATCCAACGGTAAAAACCGATCTCTGGGGATTCCAACGATGAAAGACCGCGCCATGCAGGCTCTCTATCTGCTGGCTCTGGAACCTGTCGCGGAAACTACAGCGGATCGTCGCTCATTCGGATTTCGTACCGGAAGATGCTCGGCGGATGCTATAGAACAATGTTTCATTTGTCTCGCCAAGAAGAACTCGGCACAATGGGTTCTGGAAGGTGATATAACAGGCTGTTTTGACAATATCAGTCATAGCTGGCTCCTTGCCAACATACCGATGGATCGTAAGATTCTGGAGATGTGGCTAAAAGTCGGTTATATCGAAAGTCAGCAATTCTTTCCGGTTCAGGCGGGTACTCCACAGGGTGGGATAATCTCTCCTACTCTGGCGAATATTGCTCTTGATGGATTGGAATCCATACTGGATTTCAATTTTAGCAAGGCAACTGCTCGTCCCGGTAAAAAGGTGAACTATATTCGCTATGCGGATGATTTCATCATAACCGGAAGCTCGAAAGAAATTCTGGAAAATGAAGTCGTTCCACTTGTTGAACAGTTTATGTGGGAGAGAGGCCTTACTCTTTCATCAGAGAAAACTCGGATAGTTCACATTAACGGTGGATTTGATTTCCTCGGACAGAATATTCGCAAGTATGGCAGTAAGCTTCTGATCAAGCCATCTCGATCGAATACTGCTGATTTTCTGGCTAAAGTACGCTCAACGATAAAGGGAAACAAGGCGACCAGCCAGCGAAATCTAATCTGGCTCCTCAACCCCATGATTCGTGGATGGGCGAACTACCATCAACACGTTGTCTCAAAGGAAATTTTTGAACGAGTTGATCACGAGATATGGCGGGCATTATGGCAATGGTGTAGGCGTCGCCCCCCACAGAAAGGTAGACGATGGATTAAAGATCGCTATTTTCGTACCTTGAAGGGGTGTGATTGGATCTTTGCAGAAAAAGGGACTCAAGCATCCTCTGGTCCCCTTTTGTGTCTGGTGAAAGCATCGAATACGCAAATAAAGCGGCATACGATGCTGAAGCTGGATGCCAGTATATTCGATCCACGATGGGAGATATATTTTGAGAAGCGAGTTGCCCTCAAATTAATGAACTCACTGAAAGGTCGGAAAAAACTGCTGAACATTTTGTTGAGCCAAAACGGGAAATGTCCGGTCTGCCGCGAAGTCATTACCTCTGAGAGCGGATGGGTTGTTCACTATCTTGTTCGGCGAGTTGACGGAGGAAGCGACAGATGTACCAATCTTGTTATGGTTCATCCAGATTGCCATCACCAAATCCATGCCAGCACCCTGACAGTCGTAGAACCGGCACACACAAGTGGGCTTTGAAAGGCTTGAGCGGAGTGCGGTGAAAATCGCACGCTCCGTTCTTAGGGGAGGATGGACCAGTAATGGTCTGTCCTTACCCGACTCCTGCAGCGGCAATCTCGCCGCGCAGTCCGATTTGTTCCGGCTCACTTACGCGACTGAAACCCTGAAAGATCGGGACTGGGACAACTATGTGATGGATGCCCGCGAGTGGCGGTCGGAAACCACCCTCATGTCGTCCCAGCACAACGGTTTTTACGTCGAAAAAACGGCGCTCAATGCCGCCTTCTCTCAGGATGGCCATCACCTGCAGCCGGTCTCTTTTCGCATTGTCGGCGATGTCGATACGTTCATTCAGGTCATGGCAGAGTATGGACTGCAGGCCCGCCTTACAGACAGCAAGCCGACATATTAAACGGTAACACTGGAGCCAGGCGAGCACAGCAACGCGCCAACCTGACATCCCCTACAGTACTATGGATACGGTTGAGGAATTAAACGGTACGTATTTCTACAAAGGGCATTTATTGCGCGTCGGTGCGATCATTATTGCGCGTCACTACAGCTACCGGACTCCTGTTATACAGTACCGACAAGTAGCTGCACGCCCGATCGTTGCTGAGACTGAACGTGGTACTTCTACCCGGTAATAGTGATAGGAGTCCTGGGCCTATGTAAGAAATTTGGGCAGTATCTTCGTGGACAAACAATAGTGCCGGCAAACAGATTCCACCATGGATACATCATCGAAGTAACAGAAGATAGTTACAGAAAGAAAATGTCAAAAGCGGCAATACGGCTGTCAGTTAAACCGTAACATCAGGACGGTCAGCTTTGTTGACGCGTACCGGTCAAGGTAGTGGATGTGAAAAATACTGTTTTCCCTACTCACACGAAATTTAACTTTATAAGTCATGTGAACTGATCAAAAACGACATCAATGAACTCCTCATTACGGCGCTCATTGACCAATCTACATAGATCCTGATCATCAAGAGCATCTAACATTTTTTCATAGAATGCAGCGGGCACACAATAAAATGCCGGTTGGTTTCGATTTAAGATCGCCACCGGCAAACCGTTACCGGCACCAACGGTTCGCATTGGATTTTTTTTCAGCTCGCTGATGCTTGCACTGCTTTCACTAAGAATGACATTTGGCATGATACCCTCACTCAACTATTCGTCGATAGTCACCGCATACGTGACCATAATAGGTCGACCATAATTCGATTTGGAATAATGATAGATTTGCAATATCTCAAAAAGGACAGATTACGCTTTCACGCATATGCAACTCCCCATCAAGGTTGTGTGATGAGGCATATTTGCCAGATCCAATAGTTTTCTTAAAAAGTAGATGTATAGTGGAATAACAAAGAATTAGACGTTGAGCTCTAACTCTAAGGATTGCTCATTGGGAATCTGAGCCGCCGGCCATTAAACAAATATGATACCCCGAAGTACCAATGACGAGAACAACGCATTCTCCGCTTCCAAGTGGGACCATGGTCCCACCTATCGAAATATCACCGGTAGTGTGAAGTAAAAAGATATAGTTGAGAAGTGGGACCATGGTCCCACTTGAAATATCAGGGCTTTTGCTGTTTGGCATGCTCGGCTAGTAGCATTTCAATATGCTCTATCAGGCTAGCCGGAGCACCCGTTAGATTAAATGAAACTGCATTAGCCGAGTATTTCGCCTCAATCCCAACGGAAAACTTACGCACTGTGACATCTGGCTTAGCCCTGGTAGCAGGCATTAGACGCTTTAACAGCTCTTCGGTACTGAATGTGACACCTTCAGATTGCTGTTCTTGCAACACCTGGGTCAACAGTTTAAGCGCAGCAAAATCAGATTCATGGAACTTATAGAGCATTTCTCCACTACGGGCGCTCAGTTCATTGGGATTCGCAAACAGCTGCAAGGTTTCAAGTGGCAGTTCGGCGGTTTTAATACAACGCTGAATAATCTTGCGCGATATGTTCTCTGCTTCAGCAAGATGGCTGACGTTGCCACCGAATTCAGAAAAGAGCCGACGAGCATAGCGTAACCCACGCTCATATGCGCTGGTCGGCCGATAGTCGTTTCCAATTTGGGATAGCCAGCGCATTTGGGCATCGTTCAATTCGCCGACGAGAACTTTGTATTCACAGCCGGTAAGAATAGCGGCCTTACGACGTCGACTGCCATCTGCAATTTCGACAAGACCATTATGACTGCGCCCAAAAGCAGGGGATTGTTGACCCGACGTCAGGAACGAGGGTAATAGATCATCCAGGGAAGATTCGGTCAATAAGTCCTGAAGACGTTCATTACCGGCAAAGATGGTTGTTTTTACTTCTATCTGATCCGCCACGATAGTTTTCAGAACAAAGGTAACATCCTCCCCACATACTGGCAGGGTGATACTGTTTCCTTTCATTGCGCTAACACGTGAAGACAGCTGGCTTACTGCAGGTGCCGAGGGTGAAAGTTCACTCTCTTTGACCGAAACCGCTTTAGCGTCATCAAAATTGATCGTTGGTGCATGACGTAATACAGGGGCTCTTTTCATTACGCATTCTCCCAACGCGTTTTGATTAATCGATTATAGATCTCAGCACAAACCGGTTCCCAAATAGCCACCGCGTTACGCCAGGCGGCCGGTGTTGAACGCTGGTTAGCCGCTTGCTCGAAAACGGTACGCATCCTGACCTGACCTTTACCGACTTCATCAGTCACACGAACGACTTCCTTCAGGACCATTCCCCCCCAGGCGTTACGGATTTGGTCATCCATCCATTGAGATTGGCTACCGACTGCATTGCTGAATTTGGTGATCAGAACGCGAACATCAGGTTCAAAACCATTCAAGTCAATATTGATCATCAAATCGCGCAACATGGTGAAGAACTGCAGGGTAGAAACATAATCATACAGCTCAGCCGGCGTTGGAACGACAATCACATCCGCTGCACAGGCGACATTGATGGTGCCTATCCCAAGGTTTGGCGCGCTATCCAGCACGATAACATCATAACTGTCCCAAACAGACTCAATAGCAGCCCGCAGAAGAAGATGAGGAGCAACAGGGAGTTTCCCCGCATCATGCAGCGGATAAATTTCGGATTCGATACGGTGTACGGCCAGGCAAGAAGGAATGATGTCCAGGTTTGGCCAGCAAGTTGGTTTGATGGCATAAGCCACATCGTCACGTTGCCCCAAATAATACGGGAGAAGGGTATCTTCCGGATGAATATGCAAATCAGGAACATAACCGTGATAAAGCGATGCGGTTGCCTGGGGATCCGTGGCATCGATTAAAAGGACACGCAACCCCTGTAGTGCCATCCATTGGGCAATATGTACTGACGTGGATGTTTTATACGCTCCGCCTTTATGAGCCGCTACGGCGAGAACAACAGGATCCTGGCCAGCCGGTCTCGCCGGGCGGGTACCAAAAACATCTCTCATCGCATTGATTTGCTGTATCGAGTATCCGGTACGTTGTTCAACCCGTCCGATCATCGCCGTCTCTGGGGATGGCAACTTTCCAGACTCTTCATAATTTCGGATCGTTTGTGCTGTAACGCCGACGAGATCTGAAGCTTCAGTGATCCGCCAACGCCGGGTAATCGCGCGAGCTTCTGGGCTATCGTTACCAAATTGCGCTTTAGCGATTTCCTGCGTCATGAATTGACCGCGTTCTATACAACGATCCAGCGTTGACTTGAGATCCATATTATCCCTCACACATTTTTTTGCATCTTTATAGTAAAACATCAACAAAAACGCAAAACAACAATTAAAACGCATAATGGAACAAATAAGGCAAAAAGGTGAGGCATATCAACCAAGACAGATCCAATATGGTCATGAATACGTAAAGGGAGGGGTTTTTGAACTGATGATCGTAAACAGATATCCGAAGGATATTTGTTATTTTATCTTTTTTAATTTTCTCTTTTTCATTAATTTAAATTATATATATCAATATGTTATTCGGGATTGCGTGGAGGTTTTTCCTGTCTTTCGTGGATCTATTTCATGATCCACGTGGATCCATTTCATGCCATATGAAGAAGGAATTTCTGTTGATAAATTATGATATTGGACTCTAAGCAGCACTATGATTGCCACAGGATCAGCCAAATCCATGATTAGGCACCTTGCAAGGGCCAGGAACAAAGGTGGAACAATTTTCTGTTCCGGCCCGCGACACTCTATTGCACGGCCAGATCTAGCAGTTCGGTGGCGGACACTAGAATACGGTAAAATGTGGTGATCTCCTCCCTGAAAACAGTACCAGTCTAAACTGAAGTATCCGGTCGTTCTTCCCTCTCACAGCGAGGCACATCGCCATGAAAAAGACCCGTTATACCGAAGAACAGATTGCGTTTGCGCTGAAACAGGCCGAAACCGGCACCCGCGTCGGGGAAGTCTGCAGAAAGATGGGGATTTCTGAGGCCACTTTTTATAACTGGAAGAAGAAATTTGCCGGTCTGGGTGTGACGGAACTGCGACGGCTGCGGCAACTGGAGGATGAAAATCAACGGCTGAAGAAACTGGTGGCCGACCTGAGTCTTGACAAGGAGATGCTTCAGGAGGTGCTAAAACAAAAGTTCTGAGGCCGGCTCAGAAGCGCCAGGCGGTGCATTTTCTGCAGGAAGCATACCGCATCAGCGTCCGCCGGGGATGTGGGTTACTGATGCAGAGCAGAACGGTTTACCACTGGCAGAGCCGGCGTGATGATCGGGCGATAACCCTGCGTATCCGGGAAATCGCGGAAACCCGGATACGGTATGGTTGCCCGCGTATTCATATTCAGTTGCGGCGGGAAGGCTGGCTTGTTAACCACAAGAAAACCCACCGGATTTATTGCTTGGAAGGACTGAACCTGCGCAGAAAGCGTCCCCGCAGACATGTCAGTGCAGCACGCCGTCAGCAGCGCCCGATTCTGACGCATGTCGATCAGTGCTGGAGTATGGATTTTGTGTCGGATAATCTGTTTAACGGGCGGCGTTTTCGGGCACTGACTGTAGTGGATAATTTTAGTCGGGAATGTCTGGCGATCCATGCTGGAAAATCGCTGAAAGGCGAAGATGTGGTCAAAGTAATGGAAGCACTTCGGGTGCTGGATAGGCGTTTACCGGTACGTATTCAGACGGATAACGGCAGTGAGTTTATTTCGAAAAGTCTGGATAAATGGGCGTATGAGCATGGTGTTACGATGGACTTCTCCCGCCCTGGAAAACCAACAGATAACCCGTTTATTGAGTCATTTAACGGCAGTCTGCGGGACGAATGCCTGAATATTCACTGGTTCCTGTCACTGGAAGATGCTCAGAACAAACTCGATAGCTGGCGCAGGGAATACAACCACGAAAGGACGCATTCATCATTAAATGACATGACTCCGGCTGAATTCATCCGAAGTCTCCGGAAAGACGAAGATCTCTGATTTAGCACTGCACTGATTTTGGGCCAAGGTCAGTGGAGAATTTTTCTGTTGCAGCCCTCATTACTGTTCAAGGGGTTATCACTTATCGGTGGAGGGATTTCCTGCTCGTGTACCAGGGAAGTGGAGCGCATTACCTGCTTAAAGTGCGTTACAGGTGGAATGATTTTATGCACCGGCTGTAAGTAACGGTGGAGGTTTTTCCTGTGATTGAGCATGGGTACTGTTTCACTTGATGCGTACGGGATTAAATCAAGGTTGAGGGATTTCCTGTATCGCCAAAATGTATGTGGAGAATTTTCCTGTATGAATTGACGATTTCTGCAGATCCACGCCTGTTTATGCAGCAAACACAGGTGGATAAATTATCTGTTCGAAGGAGGGGAATGGGGGAATGATTTCATGTGCATATGATGAGCCGTACTGAGAACGGATTCTGTATACAGCTTGCGCTTGTAGCAGTTTTTTTCTCCGCAACTCACCTGGGGCAAGTTTTCTATAGGGGGAGAAATTTCCTGTCTGCGTGTAGTAAAGGTGGAGATTTTACCTGTAGCGGTGCGATGTCTCTGCGTACACTGACATTGCCGTAGAGAAGACAGGTGGAATCATTTCCTGATGAGGATGGATTTGTTGTGAGGAATATCATGGATCACGAGGCTATTACAATTTACGCGCCCCTTATTAATGTGGAATAATGAATCTGTGTTTCCACATTATGGATAGAGCGAATGAATCATGACACATTGACTGTGGTGCAGGGGAATGATCTTCTTGAAGGCGCCTATGGAGTCACTTTGGACGAAATGCGTCTCCTCAACCTGGCCCTTGCGCAGATTGACAGCAGAAAGCCACAACCGGATATGTTGTACACGCTCTATCCTCTTGATTATCAGCGTATTTACGGGGTCAATCCGACCAGCAGCCACCGCCAACTCCGTGATGCGGCTGACAGCCTTATGAAAAAACCGGTGACAATCTACAAAGAAGATAGGAATGGGAAAGTCAGAACTGTTCAACTTTCCTGGTTTTCGCGCCTTGAGTATGTCAACAATGATGATCACAGTGCGGTCGTACTACGTTTTGGACAGGACGTTGCCCCTTATCTTTTTGAGCTCAAAGAAAGCTTTACCAAACTGGATTTTATCAACCTGGCCCGGCTGGATACGCCTTTCTCGATTCGTCTTTACAGCTGGTTGGTTAAGGCGCGTAACCTGACACGGTATCGGAGTCATGGGACCATTGAAGTCACCCTTGAGATCGAATGGATGCGAGAGAAGGCTAATCTGCAAGGAAAATACCAGGATTACCGGGACTTCAGGCAAAAACTGCTGCAACCTTCACTCGATCGCATCAATGCCTCAACCGATATTTCGGTGATTTGGGAACCTGTGAAGATGGGGCGTTCCGTGCATGCCATCAAGTTTACCTATGTCGATGAGTCCGCTCCGGAAGCGACAAAACCGTTGCGACCACGCCTGCCTCGTCGCCCTCATGTAACGGCGGGATCGGCCGCTGAAGGAGAATGGGCCAGAAAATGTATCGCGGTGATGACCCAGTATATGGCCCAATTGGATGCCTATGATCCTAACGAGAAGGTGAGTGTACCTGACTTAAGAAAATTGGCCGGCTGGTATAAGAAAATAGGGCACAGTGAGCAGGAAAGGGCGACGCTGGATGCTATCAAACTCAGAACCCAACGTCGAAAGAGGGATGAGTAACCCCCTAATGAAAAAAACACTCAAGGTGACATTATCATATTGATTTTAAGCATAAAAATGGCGATCAGAGATGGCTTACTGTTTATCGTATGGCTATCAACGAGCCCAAGTGATAGTTGTTAGCTCTACCATCACGACCACTGCTACCGTGGGAGATGAACAATGTCCGGACATTTAGCGAAAAGAAGGGGTTAACCGGGGAAATCCTGAGCATCAACATCCATAGATTGATGAATGACACGTGAAATTAGAGTTTCCTCCCCTTTTTTTAGAACATATACCCCATGCTTTTTGTATTGAAAACGCCGCATACCCTGGCAGATCCAGGGACATTCAGTACCTAACTCAGGATTTTTAGCCAGCAATTCAAAGATCTTCGTGAGCCCTTCATGATAGTGTTTAGCCTGGATAAGGCCAAAATGCTGAATAGTGTAAAGCGTAAGATCATAGATATCCTCATCAGCCAACGTGGAGAGTTTATACATTGGCATCCTTCGCTGCGGCTGCAAAAATATCATCCATGGTGCGATGACTCACAGGGGCATTCACGCCAGCCAGAACCATCTCCCGGACGCTTAGAATACGTTGTTCACGCGCTTCCATCAGCCTTAACGCATCACGAAGCACTTCAGAGGTATTGCCGTAGCGGCCGGATTGGACCATTTCGCCCACAAACCCCGTAAAATGTTCACCCAGTGTTACGCTGGTTACTCGTGCCATTTGAATTCCCCTCTGTTTATATTACTAAGTAATACAAATATACGTGAGTGGTACGTTGAATTCAACGTCTCTTTGCTGGCCAAGGCAGCACATTCAAGAGTACGCTCGGCTCCACTCCAGCCCCCGAAAATCCTTGCAACTTAAGTGACTACGTCACTTATTAGCCCTTCCAACAGTCACTCGCACAACTCAAGGTGGAGAGATTATCTGTTCGGACTGAGCAGTTGCAACGCCTGTTCCGGGGTCATCTCGAAGCGCACACCCAGCTGGCCGGCAACGTCCAGCGCAAAAACCCGGGTGTAGATCTCGGTACTTTTGTAGTCCCGGTGTCCCATGAACGACTGCAGGATCTTCGGGTGTACCCGGTTATAGAGCAGATGCATGGCAAAACTATGCCGAAACGTATGCGGCGTGATGTTCTCAATAGAGAAGTTCATGCCTGCACGTTGCGCATTACCCAGGGCTTCTTTCAACCAGTTTCGGGCGGTGTCATCGGAGATCTCCCATACCGGCTTGGTGACATAACGGGTAAAGGTGGCCAGATGATCGCGCAGCCGGCGTACAAAACCGGGGTCAAGCAGCGGCACTGTGCGTTTCACCGGCGACTCTTTCCCGGGGCGGCCGCGACGGCCTGCGGTTTGGTTGCGCTGTTTTAAGGTTCTCAGCACCACAAAAGGTTTGACGGCATCAAGCACAATGTCTTTGGGCGTGACGGCCAGGGCTTCATTGATCCGGGCGCCGGTGTTCCATAAAAAATCAAACAGCATCCGCCGGCGCAAGTCGGCGATATTGTCGAGCAACAAGGTGATCTCCGGTGCCAGCAGATAGGCAGGCTGATCAGACAGGTTCAGTGCCATCCGTCGCATAGCCACCGCCTGCGCAAAATCAAAGTAGGGGCTGGGGAGCGCTTCCGTACCGGAGGCGGCAGGTTCATAGGCTATCTATTAGACGTCAACTAGTTTTGCCGACTGGCGCCAACTACTCTGGCCGTATCCTTTAGTGCGACGTTAAGCCGCGCTGGTTACTGCCTTTGCCGTCTTTTTCCTGTAGCTTTCTCCCTTCAGTTCGA
>NZ_JAAABD010000012.1:0-56885 GCF_009900725.1 Serratia sp. Z4 | reverse complement strand
TCGCTGACGGCGATGGAAGACTGCGTGCGGCGCGTGGCGCTGATGCTGTGGCTGCGAACGCCCCGGCAGTTGTCGCAGTTGCAATTCCACTGGGGAAAGCCGCCGCCCGCTGCCGAGCCGAGAACTTTTATCTGCATGTCTGAACCAGAAAAAGAAGGAAAGAAATGCCCGCGCGAAAGGCGGGCAGACGGGCGATTAACGGTTGGAAATGTACAGCGTCACTTCCAGCCCCAGACGCAGGTCAACAAACTCAGGTTTTTGCCATAACAGCATGATGTTTACCCTCTTTATGTAAAGTAACGGCAGCTAAGCCAAAAAATCCGTTCTATTCCGGCTCAATTCAGGGAGATATCATCAGATATCTCCCTTATTCACGACTACTGCCCGGTATATTCAAAGACCAGAATCGAACCGGGGTTGCTGTGATCGTGCGTAGGATGGTTGGTTTCATCCATAACGTTGCCAAAATTATCTGTCGCTACATAGATTTTCCGCGTATCAGGGCTCACCAACACCGTACGGTAACGATTCGCGGTGTGGAAATATTTAATCACATCCCCCTGCACATCCTTCTTATCCGCATTTAACGGCACTCGGTACAATGCCCCCATTTTCATGGAAGTGATAATAACCGAGTTGCGCCAAGCTTTTATCACGCCATTCTCAGGATAATACGCAATGCTGGAAGGCGCGATTGTCGGCCAACACATATAGGATGAATCGCCCTGACAACTGGCGTTGTTATAAGTAAACCCTTCTCTTACGGTAAAGAAGGTTTTCAACGGCGCTTTGAAATCAGGTGCGCTCCATTCGGTCTCTTTCTGGATCGGTACGCCCGCCGGGATATGGTTCGGATCCCATTGCAGAGACGGGCAATTTTTAGCCTCGGAGTAGTTCGCGTAAACATATGCTTGATCGTCGCGATAGCCTGCGACATGAGGCCAGCCATAGTTGCCGCCGGCTTCGAGGATATTCAACTCATCGTCGGATGAAGGCCCTTGTTCTGTGGCGTACAGCGTATTGCCGACGAAAACGAGACCTTGCGGATTACGGTGACCGTAGGTGAAAAGATGGCTTTTTATCCCGTGAATCACCGGATTATCACTTGGAACAGTGCCGTCGACATTTAAGCGAATGACTTTACCGGCGTAAGAGGAATAATCTTTTTTAGCCAGCTCGGCTTCGGTCGGGATTCGCTGAGCGTCAATTTTCTTGCAGAAATTGGCACCCTGGTTGTGGCCCTGCTCGCCGATCGTGTAATACAACTTGCCATCAGGCCCAAAACGCAGGCGCCCGCCGTTATGATCGTTGCCTGCCGGGAAACCCGCCAGAATTTCTTTCTCATTCCCCAGTTTTTTGGTTTTCTCGTCGTACTCGAAACGGACGATTTTTGCGTGCTCGTCATTGCCATTCATATAGGTATAGGAGGCGTAGACATAGTTATCCCCTCCCGGCTTCATGAAGTTCGGGGACAGCGCCAGCCCCAATACCCCTTCATGCTGCGGCCCGACATGCACGCCGTCAATCTTGATCGCCACCTGCTTTTCACCCGTTTGCGGGTTGATACGAACGATTGACGCAGCCTTGCGCTCCGTTACCCAGAGGTCGCCATCCGGCCCCCAAATCATGTCCCAGGGCGCATCAAGCCCATTAATCAAAACATGGGCCTTGAAAGGTTCTGCCGTTTGAACAACCGCTTGTTCCCCTTTCGGCGAGTGAGAAGCATCCGCCGCATAGGCCATACCGCAGGTCATCAGAGATATGGCAATCGCGTTGAACATCACACTGAATTTGTTATTCATAATTTCCCATCCTATGCCCAGAAACTTTTATGGATGAATATAAAGAAAAAAGGCCTGTCGATTTAAGCTCAATCACAGAGCTCTGCGATAAGGGAAAAAACACTAGCATGATGCAACGCAACACATGCATCATGCCAAATATATGCAAAAAAGAGCGTTAGAAGATTACTTCTCGCTCATTTTATTAAAGCTGGTAATCAGATTTCTGTAATCTGGGATATGTGCTGAGAACAGCGCG
Source organism: Serratia sp. Z4 (assembly GCF_009900725.1). NCBI lineage: Bacteria > Pseudomonadati > Pseudomonadota > Gammaproteobacteria > Enterobacterales > Yersiniaceae > Serratia > Serratia sp. Z4. Next base: position 54,845 of record NZ_JAAABD010000012.1, on the reverse strand, counting down.
CCCAATCCTTCAATATCATTACGCCAATCACGGTGCAATTCACAGGCAACGCCAAACCAGGTCATTAACTGCGCGCCAGCCTGAGACATTCTGTCCCATGCGGAGTCACGCGTAAGTTCATTGAAGGTGCCTGATGCATCAGTCACGACGAATACATCAAAGCCTTCTTCCAGCGCCGACAGCGCAGGGAATGCGACGCAAACCTCCGTAACGACCCCGGCGATAATCAATTGCTTTTTACCGGTAGCTTTGACGGCTTTAACAAAATCTTCATTATCCCAAGCGTTGATATTCCCAGGGCGAGGAATAAATGGAGCATCAGGATGGATCTCTTTTAGCTCCGGCACTAACGGGCCGTTCGGGCCAACTTCAAAACTGGTTGTTAACACCGTAGGCAGCTTGAAATACTTTGCTAAATTAGCCACAGCCAGGACATTATTTTTAAATTTATCGGGATCGATATCACGAACGAGAGAAAGCAACCCCGTTTGATGGTCGACCAATAGCACAGCGGCATCATTTTTATCAAGGCGAACATATTTCTTTGACATATCTCACTCCTTTAAATGGACTGAACGGACCGGGTATAGTACTACAGCGCTAAGACCAGCTGAAAGATGACAAAGCATAGAATAAATTTTAGTCTCTTTCAGCAGAGAAGCAAATTGAAGACACAAAATCGGAATATTAACAAAAAGCTGATTAAATAAGCCACTCCATCAATCATTTACCTCCCCCCTGAAAAAAAAATTGGCTTGTCTTGTGAAAAAAATCTTAAAAGAAATCAACGTTTTCTTATATAACCAGGGGGGTTCTCAGCTCTTAAAACCCGGTAAAAATTGAAAAAAATATTTAAAAATCAAATTTTTACCTTTCCATGATCGCCATGTACATTCCACTGTTTTCAGTCTAATGGAGAGCGTCCTTTTTAATAGGGTTAAACGTGCCATTTTTTTTGCTCAAAGTGACAAGGCATCAAAAGCAAAAGGGGCAATCACCAGACGCCAATTAAAATTAGAATTTAACTATATTAATAATTTATGCATTCCCTCCATGACAGAGACCCGCATGGCGGGATTCATGGAGGTCGTTGAACAGTAGCTGTTATTAATCAATGCCGGAAAAGAAACCGTGCCGTTTCTGCTTAGCCGACGAATAACACCGGGTGAAAGCGTGAATGTTTTATCAATTACTCGGCTAAATGCCTGTTGACTATTGAAGCCTAACATAAAAGCAATATCAATTATTGGTATATCTGTTTCCGTCAAAGCATAGTACGCAAAGAGCGCCCTTCTCTCCCTGACATAACCGCCCAGATTGATACCGGCTCGCATTTTAAACACTCGCTGCAGATGCCATTTAGAATAACCTGACTTTCTGGATATGGCATCAATACTCAAATCCCCACCTAAGTTATTATCAATCCAAATAATAATTTCTCGAACGACGCGCTCGCTGATCTTTCCGTTAAATTCGTCAGACATCTTCTCCCTCCTCATTTAATTAACTTCATTGCACAAATAACCAATGGCAGAAAAAGAATGTGCTGTCAAATTACCCCGCAACCTGTCACTCACAGCCAATTGAGTGGCATCCAAAGCAAATTCCGGTTGAAATAATTATCATCACGGCGGTTTACTTAAGCCCCTTAAAACAATCCCCTTTGTATTACATAAGAGAATTTAATGACATCAGAAACATCATCTGATAAATCCCCGTTCAAGCGATGCAATCAACTATAATTTATGATATTTACATCTTAAGACGGAACCTATCTCTTATCATTATAGGATGATGACTTACGGCACAGAGGAAAAGGGCTGCAACTTTAATAAAAGACAATAGGAACATTCCCAGTCAGACAGTCATTTTTTAGGCAATGTGAGAAAAATAAACGTTAACGGACAACGTAAAATGGAGAGCGGTGCAATGCGAAAGGACAAGTCCTCCTTATTTAACTGGTCAACTGCCGGCATGCTTGCAGAAGAGCGGCTGAGTGAATTTGATCGCCTGCTGAAACAAAGCCTGATCAGCGTTACAACCACCATCGACGATCACTCCCGCTTCTGGTGCCATCTGTCAACGCTCAAGGCCGGGCAATTCTCCATTACTGACATTAATGGTTCAGCCAAACGCTCACAGCGCGACAGAAAGAATATTCTACGTAGCGCCAGCGACGAATACCACCTCGTGTATGCCGGCGCCACATGGCGATTTATCAATCGATACGTCCAAGAGATCACCGTGCCTGCGGGCAGCGCAATCTTGCTCGATACGCGCAAGGAATATATTTCACTTTTGCCGGAGGGTTTCCTTAACCGCACGCTGGCGTTGCCTGCTGAGTGGCTCAACACCTGGGTCGCCAATCCCGAAAAAATGATCGAACAAAACCTGAGCGAGCTTTCAGGCTGGGGGAAAGTATTAGCCGCCTATCTGGAACAGATTTCTCCGCCTTATCTGAGCACAATCGACTTTCAACCGCCAATGATATTGGATCAAATCGGCATGCTGCTCTCGCTGCTCTATCACGATTTGGTTAGCGAAGATGCCTTGTCCCGCAAATTTAGCCGCGATAGAAATTATCAGAAAATCGTGGAAAGTCTGCATCAAAGACACATGAATTTAGTTCTGACCGCAACGGATATCGCGCGAGAGGTCGGCATTTCAACCAGAACATTACACCGCGTGATGGCCAATCAAGGCACCAGTTTCGGCCAGGCGTTAATCAACTACCGCGCCAACTCCGCATTACGTATGCTCAATACCGAAGAATTTGACGAACTCTCCATCGCAGATATCGCCAAACGGGCAGGCTTTGTCGATGTTTCACACTTCAATCGCGTGTGTAAAACCTATTTTGGCGAGTCTCCCGGCAAGATCAGGAAGAAACGCCCTTAAGCGAATCAAAATGTGAGCATTAACGCGCGCCTTGCAGGCCGGCGAGCTCACCATGTTGCATTACGCCGTAGCGTTGGGCAGGCGCACGGTCACGCGGTTATTGGCCGTGGGCAGCTGCAGCGGCGCTTCCTGCCAGCTCACCGCGATAACCAAGACCGGCGGGGCCGGCACGCGCGGCTCACGCCCGTCGGGCCCCACGCTGTAGGCATCCCATTCAATCACGAACACGCCGCCGTCTTGCGGCTCGACTCGTTCAACGAAAAAGGTGGTGTCTGAACCACGCCCACCTGCAGGTTTGTGCGCATAAGAGAGCAGGCAGAACCACTCGCCGGCGAAATAGAGGTGGTACAGGCCATCCACGATATGCTCGCCGCGGAACTGGCAACCGCCGACGCAGAAGGCATCACCCGCCGGGGATTCCGCCACGCGTTCGAGATCGCACACGAAGCGATCGGTCGGCCGGTTATCCAGCCACAACGCATAAGGCGGTGCGTGCAGCAGCGCGGCGGGATCGTCTGCATAGCGCAGATCGGGCGGCAACATCAAACGCGCCGCCAGCACGCGGCCGCTGGGCAAGGTGATCTCCAGACGATCCGCCGGTTCCTCTATCCACTGCGGCACCCACAGACCGCGCACCTGCCGCAACGGCGTGGCCTCCACCTGCCGACACTTCGCCCGCAGCCGCGCCAGCGCCTCGGCGGAACCGGCGGCTAAGGCTCCCTGCTCACGATCGGTCAGCGCGGGCAGCGCGTACATCACCCGGGCGGCAGGCTCGTACACCGTCAGCCCCTCTCCCTCGCGGCTGCGGGTCGGGATCAGGCGCAACCTGCCGCCGTCCACGTCCTGCGGTTCGGCACAGGCGCCATGCACCATCGCCCCGTCGCGCAGCAGCAGCGTCCAAAAGCTGGGGCCGCCCATGCCCAGTTCCCCCACGCCGCCAATCTGCCGGTCACAGTCACCGGCGTGCGCCATTTCAATCGGCTGCGAACGCCAGTCGGTCTTGCGCCACTCTGCCACCTCTTCGGGGTCCTGCGCACCTTTAGCGGCATACTTCGCCCATTGCAGCACGGCAAACAGCGCGATGCACAGCACGCCGACAATCGGCTGATCCTGCCAAATCAACACCCAACCGACGATCAAAAGGGCCCAGGCGGCCATGGCGATATCCTTTTCCAAGAGAAAACCGCCTGATTCTAGCGCAGGCGGTTGGAAGGATTGAAAAAAATATCGCTATCACTCCAGGCTCTATTTGCCTTTGGTCTGGAACAGCTGATTCACCAGCGTCGTGGCCGGCATATCCAGCGCGCCGTACAGCTCGCCGGCTTTGGCATCGCCGTTATCTCCCAGCCACTCTACTCCCACCGTACCGTAATCCGTTGGGATCACTCCGGCCTGCACCAGCCGCGCCATGCCCGCCTCATGCTTGGACTGATTGAACGTGCCGGAAGCGTCGATCACCACATAGGTGTCGTATCCTGCCGCTTTGGCCGTGATCGCCGGGAAGCCGGCGCACACTTCCAGCGATACGCCGGCGATCACGATCTTTTTGCGGCCGGTGGCCTCAACCGCTTTGCGCACGTTCGCGTCGTCCCAGGCGTTGACGCTGTGGCGATCGATAATGTTCACCCCCGGCAACGCAGCCTTAAGCTCCGGAATGATCGGCCCGAAAGGACCGTTGGCGCCGGTCGAGGTCACGATCACCGGAATGCCCATCACCTGGGCCGCCTTGGCGAGCGCCACGACGTTATGTTTCAGCGTTGCGCTCTCCATGTCGCGCACGCCGGTGATCAGACCGATCTGATGGTCAACCAACAGCAGCACCGAGTTGTGGCGATCCAACAGCTGCAAGGGGCCGGACGCCGGCTGTGCCTGAGTATGCGGCTGTGGCGCTGCCGGCGCCGCGAAGGCCGGTTGCGCCGCCCCGGCCATGGCGATGGCCAGAGCCAAAGTGCGGTAAAGGTTTTTCATGATGTTTATCCTCGTTTCAACAATGGTGTGCCTGCAGGATAAAACCGCATCGATCAGGGTTAAATAGGCGATAATAGAAGCTATCATTGCAAAAATGATCATGATGGAGTGTGTGATGAAGGTGTTTCCACTCGATCTCAACGCCATGTATTTTTTCACTCAGGTGGTTGAGCACAAAGGTTTTACCGCTGCCGGCACAGCGCTGGGCATCCCGACCTCTCGCCTGAGCCGCCAGGTGGCGCAGTTGGAACGTCAACTCAACCTGCGGTTGCTGCAAAGAACCTCGCGGCGTATTCAGCTCACCGAGGTGGGCCGCGAGGTCTATCTGCACTGCGTCGCCATGATGCAGCAAGCGCATCAGGCGCAGCAGACGGCGCTGCGCACGCTGGCGGAACCGAACGGCACCGTGCGCTTCAGCGCGTCGCCGCTGTTGGCGGACGAAGTGATCGCTCCGCTCCTGCCGGCATTTATGGCGCGCTTTCCCAAAGTGAACGTAGAAACGCACGTCACCGCCCGGCGGATAGATCTGTTGGAGGAAGGATTGGACTTCACTGTCCGCGGGCTTGGCATCGCCAACGAGGCCGCAGGGCTTATCCAGCGGCGACTCGGCACCGCCAAATGGCTGTTGGCCGCCAGCCCGGCATGGCTGGCGCGACACGGCGCGCCGTCAACACCACAACAGCTGAGCGATATGCCCTGTTTGCTTTACCCGCCACAACAGGGGGCACCGAGCTGGCGGCTCTACGGGCCGCAAAACGCCGTGGTCACCGTGCCCTTCTCACCCCGCTTAAGCAGCGATAATTTGCAGGTGATCCTGCGCGCCGCCCTTGATGGGCAAGGGATCTGCGGCATTCCCTATTACGCCTGCCGCCAGGCGCTTGCGCGTGGCGATTTGCAAGAGGTGCTGCGCGGGTGGCATCCGCAAAACGGCGAGCTGGTGCTGCTTTATCCCTCGCGCCGCGGAGTGCCACCAGCGGTAAAAGCGCTGATCGACTTTTTTTACCAGGAAATACCGCCGTTATTGAACGATCGATAAACGCGGCTCTCGCCGCGTTATTCTTTAATAACTTCAATAATAAGCCTGGCAATATATAATCACTTATCGCATCGTTTATGTGACCATACCACTCACATAAATAACGCCTCATGTAAAATCTCACGTTAAAAACACAACACACTGTATCGCATGGGATATTTCTCTCAACCTAAAAGCAAAAGGCACAAACAAAGAAAAAAAACTGCAATAATTTGTGCATATTCCAAACATTGACTATGTTTAGACAGACTATTTATATGCAGTTGGACAAAGACACTGACAGCAATTAAAAAGTCCGTTTTTTAGCGGGCGGGGAAATATTTTATCAACAATATTCCGAGGAAGCTTTATCTCCATGGAACGGGTCACTTTGCGTTTTATCAAGCCAATAGGCTACACACCGCAATTAATATCATTATTAGCATTCCGGAGACCGACAATGAAAATCGTTACGGGCATTATCTTTACCTCTGTGGCCGCCTTCAGCGGCGCGGCTTACGCGGCCGATGCGCAACCTACCACCGGCAACGCGGAAGTGACGCTGGAACATGTGCACGCCGTGATGGAAAACGGCAGCCCGGCACCGCAGCACGACGCCGCCTGCAAAAAAGAACTCTCCATGCCGGAATCGAAATATATGGGCATGAAGGTTAAAACCGATTACACCATCAACAGCAGCACCATGATGATGTCGGCCAAATCGATGTTCCCATCGCCGGATTCCATGAAACCGATGGAGCTGACGGTCGATCTCTCCGCGCTGGGCCTGGCGGATGTGTATGCCTTCGGCGCCTTTAAACCGGCGGCGCTGCCGCAGGCGTATATTTATTTCACCATCGACAAGAATTTTAAAGATCCGGTCAGCACCTTTATGGTCATTAACCAAGGCAAGCAATATAACTGCGTCATCTCCAGCTCGAATAAAATGATGAGCAAAGAGATGCGCGGCAAGATGATGATGAAGAAACAGTAACGGAATGAAAAACGGCGCTTCCCTTAACAGGAGGCGCCGTCAGAAAAGCATTAAATCAGACCAGGATTGTATTTCTGGTTGAATTTCTCTTCCGATTGGAACAGATAAATAATACCTTCGATAAAGCCGACAATCGCCGGGATCCCCGTCCAGCAGAACAGCAGGTAGAACAGCCCCCACCACTTCATGCCCAGGTAAAACTTGTGAATGCCCAATCCGCCCAGGAAGATGGCCAGCAGGGCCGCCGCGAGCTTGTCTTTTCTGCTCATAGTGCACTTCTCCTAACTTCTCACCGAACCACCGGCATATCCAAAAACGGATGCCGCTCCACAGAGCGCCGCATCGCACTGCTTGAGGAGGAAAACATTCACCCATCAAGGCTCAACAGGGGTAATTATAACAGTGATTAATTAAACGGTTGTTTAACCGGGGAAAGGATAAGCAGAGGGAAGCATGGGAAGTGAGGTTGCAGATACTCGGTTTCGGCTCAAAAAACACGCACGCTCGCAGGATCTCGTAAGCATAATAGATGAACGAACATTATCCCGCAGCAGTCATTGTAAGAGATAAGGTTAAAACAAATTTTCATTGCCTGATATTGGCATACCGTTCTAATTTTTAGTTTCCCTGGTGAATGCCTGCAGACGGCTAAAAGCAGCTCACTTGCAAGTGTTCAAAAAATGATTATATCACGACGCTAAAGCCCATCGCGTTGAGTATTATGCGCCGCGATCGCATTCGCCATAAGTGCATAATCCTTGATGACACCCGGATGACGACGCCCTGAGCAGAAGATAAAATCACAGCGTTGCTCATCTTCGATCAGTTTTTTTGCCAGATGCCTGACTCGCAACTTGGGTGTTGTATTAATTCTGGTCACCCGCTCTCTTTCAGTTTCATTACTTTGCGGATGAACCTTTTCTTCATACTCGCCGATCATCAAGGTTATTTTATTAACGCTTTCAGCGATTGTTAACTTGCCATCAGGAAGCAACGCCCCATTCCCCCACCAGATCGATGGACTGGCCGCCAGATAATTTTGAAACGCGTCAGGATGGTTCAACAGCGTATAAAGTACAAAATGCCCGCCATGTGAATGACCTGCCAGCGTTTGTTTGTCTGTATTGATTGAGTAGTGTGACTCAATCCAGGGCTTAACGCATGTGGTGATAAACTGATAAAATGCCGGCGCTCCGCCACCGTCAATAAACTCCTTATCATCAGAGGGAACCGTATAGTCGCGGGTTCTTGCTTTTAGTATATCCACCCCATCCTGATAGCCGATGCCGACATAAAGAATATTATCGTTACTTCTGCGCCGATGCTGGTCGGTCAGCTTGGAGAATTGAGTATTGGCATCGAGAAAGTAAAGCGCTTTTAAATCGCCATGCGCTTGCTTGTCATGAGCAATAAAAACTCTATAACGTTGACCATTAAAGTTAAAGTCCTTCGTTCTTGAAATCAAACATCCACACATAACAACCTCACTTTATAAATAAGCCAGTGGTTTAACATTGGCGACAATGTCTTTTTCCAGATAAAAAAAGACGGTGAGGTTCAACCGTAGCAACGTATTATTCTGCTTACGACGCTTGCTGGTTGTGTGAATGATTAAACAAACGCGTTTGTATTATACCTTGCAGCGCATTGCCACGTAGCGATAAGCAGAAATATCAACCGCAAACGTTGCAGACGCCAGTGCTGCGTATTTTTACAAGGAAGGCATTGCGAGACTTGAAATGGTGCCGATAATAGGAGTCGAACCTACGACCTTCGCATTACGAATGCGCTGCTCTACCAACTGAGCTATATCGGCATCGAGCCGGGCCTGCGGGGCAAGCCGGAAGTGCGTTGAACAAGGTAGACCTGCGCGCGAAATGAGTCAAGAGCCGCCGGGGCGTTTGGTCGTTTTACAAGCAACCAGACTGTCGTGCAGTCCCGTTTACAAAAACAATCAGGGCGCAGCATGCTGCGCCCTGACCTCTTTATGACCGCAATCCGGCCTTAGCTGCGCACCAGATCGTCGCCGTAGCCGATCCATTTGTAGGTAGTCAGCGCGTCCAGGCCCATCGGGCCGCGGGCGTGCAGTTTCTGGGTGCTCACCGCCACTTCCGCGCCCAGGCCGAACTGGCCGCCGTCGGTGAAGCGGGTGCTGGCGTTGACGTACACCGCCGAGGAGTCCACCGCGCGCACGAAGTGCTCGGCGCTGCTCAGCGAGCGGGTGAGGATCGCGTCGGAGTGGTTGGTGCCGTGGGTGCGGATGTGGTCGATAGCCTGATCGATATCGTCCACCAGCAACACGTTCAGATCCAGCGACAGCCATTCGTCGTCGTAATCCTCCGCATTCACCGGCACCACCGTCGCCGGGCCGCCCTGCAGCAACGGCAGCGCATTTTCCGCCGCGTGCAGCGTCACGCCCACCGCCGCCATTTTGGCGCTCAGCGCCGGCAGGAACTCGGCGGCGATGCTGCGGTTCACCAGCAGCGTCTCCAGCGAGTTACAGGCGCTCGGGCGCTGGATCTTGGCGTTTTCAATCACCGTCAGCGCCTTGTCGAAATCGACGTCGGCATCCACGTAGGTGTGGCACACGCCGATGCCGCCGGTGATCACCGGGATGGTCGATTGCTCGCGGCACAGCTTGTGCAGGCCGGCGCCGCCGCGCGGGATCAGCATGTCGACATAGCGATCCAGGCGCAGCAGTTCGTTCACCAGCGCGCGATCCGGGCTGTCGATCGCCTGCACCGCCGCCGCCGGCAGGCCGCACTGTTCCAGCGCCTGCTGGATCACTTTCACCGTCGCCTGGTTGGTGTTGTGCGTCTCTTTCCCGCCGCGCAGGATCACCGCGTTGCCGGTTTTCAGGCACAGGCTGGCGACGTCGATGGTGACGTTCGGCCGCGCCTCGTAAATCACGCCGATCACGCCGAGCGGCACCCGGCGGCGCTCCAGCTTCAGCCCGCTGTCCAGCAGGTTGCCGTCCAGCACATGGCCGACCGGATCGTTCAGGCGGCACACCTGGCGCACGTCGTTGGCGATCGCCGCCAGCCGCGCCGGGGTCAGCAGCAGGCGATCGAGCAGCGCTTCGCTCATGCCGGTGGCGCGCGCCTGCACCATGTCTTGTTCGTTCGCCAGCAGGATCGCTTCACTGTTGGCTTCCAACCTGTCGGCCATCACCGACAGCACCTGATTCTTCTTCGCCGTGCTCAGCACCGCCAGCTGCCAGGAGGCCTGCTTGGCGGCCTTCCCCATCTGCTCCAGCATGCTCACTCCTTAACTGACAATCATATCGTCGCGGTGCACTGCCACCGGACCGTATTCGTAACCGAGGATCTCGCTGATTTCCTGCGAGTGGTGCCCGGCGATCATGCGCATCGCATCGCTGTTATAGCGGCTGACACCGTGCGCCAGATCGCGCCCCGCCAGGTTGCGGATGCGGATCACTTCGCCGCGCGAGAAGTCGCCCTTCACTTCGCGGATGCCTTTCGGCAGCAGCGAGCTGCCGCGCGCCATCATCGCTTCCACCGCACCGTCATCGACGGTGATCTCACCGGCCGGCGGCGCGCCAAAGATCCAGCGCTTGCGGTTTTCCAGCGGGGTTTCCAGCGCGTGGAAACGGGTGCCCACCGGTTTGCCCTCGATCACGTCCGCCACCACGCCCGGCTTGCTGCCGGCGGCGATCACCACGTCGATGCCGGCGCGGCAGGCCACGTCGGCCGCCTGCAGTTTGGTGCCCATGCCGCCGGTGCCCAGACCGGAGACGCTGTCGCCGGCGATGGCGCGCAGCGCGTCGTCGATGCCGTGCACTTCACGGATCAGTTCGGCCTGCGGGTTGTTGCGCGGATCGGCGGTGTAGAGGCCCTGCTGATCGGTCAGCAGCAGCAGTTTATCGGCCCCGGCCAGAATGGCCGCCAGCGCCGACAGGTTATCGTTGTCGCCCACTTTGATTTCGGCGGTGGCGACGGCGTCGTTCTCATTGATTACCGGCACGATGCGGTTGTCCAGCAGCGCCGTCATGGTGTCGCGCGCGTTGAGGAAGCGCTCGCGGTCTTCCAGATCGGCGCGCGTCAGCAGCATCTGCCCGACGTGGATGCCGTAAATGGAGAACAGCTGTTCCCACAGCTGGATCAGCCGGCTCTGCCCTACCGCCGCCAGCAGCTGCTTGGAGGCGATGGTGGCGGGCAGCTCGGGATAGCCCAGGTGCTCGCGCCCGGCGGCGATGGCGCCGGAGGTGACGATGACGATGCGGTGGCCCGCGGCGTGTTGCTGCGCGCACTGGCGCACCAATTCGACGATGTGGGCGCGGTTCAGACGCAGCGATCCGCCGGTCAACACGCTGGTGCCCAATTTCACAACCAATGTCTGGCTGCCGTTCATAGTATTTCTGCCGTGTGTAATGATGAGAAGAAGAGTGCAAAGGTCTTTGTAACAGGAGAGACGCGTTATGCCAACAGGCACAACGCGAAATCAGCACAATACGTGGTCAAACGGGGTCAGGCGGAGAGTTTGATCAGTTTTTCTTTGAAATCGTCGGCGGGTTCCAGCCCCAGCTCCATGGTCGCCAGCAGCTCGCCCAGGCGGCGATGGAAGTCGCGCAGGGTGTCTTCCAGCTTGGCGTTCACTTCATCATCCTTAATGTTTTGCGCCGTCCAGTCGCCTTCCTTGTCGAACAGGCCGAATTGGTACGAATAGGTGAAGCGCGCCTCTTCCGCCTGCAGCTCCATCCACCAGCCCCAGAACTCGCGCTTCTCCGGAGCGGGCTTTACATTGACGCAGACAGCCAAACAATCAAAGAAAAAACGGTCGTTTTCACATTGCCCTTCACGCAGGTACGGCCCCAAGCTGGCAAAACGTTTCATTAGTCGGCTTTTAGGGTGACCACTCGGTAACGTCATTCTCTCACCTCCTCAATGTAGACCACTCTTTTTAACAAACTGTTAAAATTTAGCAACTAATTAACGCATTTTGTCCCTCAGCCAACCGGACATCTGCAGCAACGCCCGGTGGAAGCTGTCGTAAACCGGGGTGCGCGGGATGGCGACCAGCTTGCCGCTCACCGAGGAGGTGACGATCAGCTGCGACTCCTCTTTCGGGCTGAGCGTATCGCGCTCCCAATAGCCGGAGATCATCGGCGTCGGGCAGCGGCGCCCCAGCAGCCCCTGCATTTTCAGCGAGTAGCTGTTCAGCTCCACCTTCAGCACGTTGTCCGAGGCGTTAGCCATGCCCATGCGGCTGGCCAGCACGTCCATATACATGTCCGGCACGTTCAGCTGGGTGCTGCTGTCGCACAGCAGGCGATGCACCACCGGCCCCAGGCAGGCTACGCCGCGCAGCCGCTGCGGCTCCAGGTAGGCCAATCGCACCGCCACGTTGGCGCCGAAGCGGAAGCCGAAGGCGCTCACCCGCTGATGATCCACCCACGGCACCGAGGCCAGCTGGATCAGCACCTGCTGGTGCAGGTAGCTGGAGTCCTGCGTCAGCTTCCATTTGCAGGAAGAACCGATCGACGGCATGTCGAGCGTCAGCATGGCGATGCCGTGCGGCGCCAGGTAGTCGCGGAACAGGCGATGATAGTCGGTCTGCAGCGTATCGAGGCTGCCGCACATCAGCACCGTCGGGAACGGCGCTTCGCCCTTCTCCGGCATGTGCAGGAACCCGGTGACGCTGCCGCCGCCTTCGATGCGAAACTCCAGCTCTTTCAGCTGATACGGCAGCAGCAGCGCCGCCTCTTCGTACGCGCGGTTGGCGAGCATCTCCGCCTGTTCGGCCAGTTCGTCGCCCTTCAGGTGCGGGTAGCCGGCGATGCTGTACAGGCTCGCGGCCTTCAGCCAGTATTCGCCGCCGAGCAGCGGATCTTGCTGCTCCGTCGCCCGCTGTTGCCACTGCATGCCCTGATGGATCCACTCGTAGATCCAGTTGCCGTTGCGGTAGCCCACCACGGTATCCAGCCGCTGCGGATTGCTGCGCTCGGCGTCGGAGGCGGCGATGCGCGCCAACACTTCGTGGATTTCGATCGGGCTGACGCCGCGCCAGGCCCACAGCAGCGGGTTCAGCATGCGGTACCAGCTGCCGGTGGTGTCGCCTTCCAATGCGGAATGCATGGCGGCGCTGACTTTGTTGCGCGCGCGCAGCACCAGCGTCGAGGTTTCAGGGTGTTTGAATTTGGGCTTGAAAAGAATTTCAGAAAGGTTGGCCTGTGCCATGGTAACAACAGCCTCCGTAAATCTGGCGATAGGCCGCAACAGGCCTACTTAACTGGAGGTAGTGTACCTAACTCTGGCGGGATAAACCAAGATAACGCAAACGCCCGGCATAACCGGGCGTCGGGCGGCTGACAAAGGAGGAAAAAGCGTGGTTTTTCCTCCTTTGTGGTCAACGGCCGAAAATCAATAAATTGATTTTCCTTATTTTTTATATCTTGCCTTCGGTAAGCCTGACAACGCCATCACGTTTATCCTTAAACAAACGCCCGGCATAACCGGGCGTTGACTTGGAACTGGCTGGGCTTAGCGACCGCCGATAGGGGGAACGAAGCTGACGCCCATGTCCCACGGCTGTTCGATCCAGGTGTCCTGCGGGATGTCGATCACATAGTCGTCCACCAGCGGACGGCCCGCCGGCTTGGCGAAGATGGTGACGAAATGCGCTTTCGGGTACATGTCGCGGATCGCTTTTGCGGTGCCGCCGGTATCCACCAGATCGTCCACCACGATGAAGCCTTCACCGTCGCCTTCGGCGCGCTTGAGCACTTTCATTTCGCGCTGGTTGTCATGGTCGTAGCTGGAAATGCAGACGGTATCCACATAGCGAATGCCCAGTTCGCGCGCCAGCAGGCCCGCCGGCACCAGGCCGCCGCGGCTGACGGCAATGATGCCGGTCCATTTGTCGGCAGGCAGCAGGCGGTGCGCCAGCTTGCGTGCATGTATTTGCAGCATATCCCAGGTAACAACGTATTTTTCGCTCATAGAATCGTGTCCCAGCCGGCTGGTGAAGCGGCTTACTTTATAGTTCAGGGGAAAAAAGGTTGCGCGAGATTATAGAGACTGGCCGCGTTGAATTCCAGCTGTACCGAGGAAAACCTCGCGATTTCCGCCGCGCGGCTTTTCGGTGATTGATGCTGAAAAAGCGAACGTTCCCGCCGCGAAGCCGTGTGATCAAGCGCTTAAACCGCACAATACGGGGCGCGCGCCGCCGGAAATAAAGTGATATTCTCTAACGATCGTGCCACGACGCACAGATACCCGCTCACCTCAACCGCGCGGCACGCCCGTCCTGTCGGAGCCTGCCGTCACAGGAGACTTATAGTGTCTGAATTGTCTCAGCTTTCGCCACAGCCGCTGTGGGATATTTTCGCCAAGATCTGTTCTATCCCGCACCCTTCTTATCATGAAGAAGCGCTGGCGCAGCACATCCTCACCTGGGCCAAAGAGAAGAACCTGCACGCCGAGCGCGATCAGGTCGGCAATATCCTGCTGCGCAAACCGGCCACCAAAGGCATGGAAAACCGCAAGCCGGTGGCGCTGCAGGCGCACCTGGACATGGTGCCGCAAAAGAATAACGACACCGTGCACGACTTCGCCAAGGATCCGATCCAGCCTTATATCGCCGGCGAGTGGGTGAAAGCGCGCGGCACCACGCTGGGCGCCGACAACGGCATCGGCATGGCCTCCGCCCTGGCGGTGCTGGCCGATGACAGCGTTGAGCACGGCCCGCTGGAAGTGCTGCTGACCATGACCGAAGAAGCCGGCATGGACGGCGCCTTCGGGCTACAGCCAAACTGGCTGCAGGCAGACATCCTGATCAATACCGACTCCGAAGAAGAAGGCGAAATCTACATGGGTTGCGCCGGCGGTATCGACTTCATCACCACCCTGCCGCTGCAGCGCGAAGCGGTGCCGGCCGGCTACCAAACCCTGAAGCTGACCCTCAAGGGCCTGAAAGGCGGCCACTCCGGCGCCGAGATCCACGTCGGGCTGGGCAACGCCAACAAACTGCTGGCGCGCTTCCTGTTCGCCCATGCGGCGGCACTGAACCTGCGCGTGCTGGATCTGAATGGGGGCACCCTGCGCAACGCCATCCCGCGTGAAGCCTCCGCGGTGGTTGCGGTGCCGGCGGAAAAAGCCGACGCGCTGAAAGCGCTGAGCCAGGAGTTCCTGGCGGTGCTGCAGAACGAACTCTCCGCTAAAGAGAAGAACATCACCGTGCTGCTGGAGCCGGTCACCAGCGCTTCGCAGGCGCTGAGCGCCGACAGCCAGCAACGCTTCCTGGCGCTGCTGAACGGCACGCCGAACGGCGTGATCCGCATGAGCGACGCGGTCAAAGGCGTAGTGGAAACCTCGCTGAACGTCGGCGTAGTCACCACCAGCGAAAACGAAGCGGAAATCATCTGCCTGATCCGCTCCCTGATCGACAGCGGCAAAGATTACGTGGTCGAGATGCTGACCGCGCTGGGCCAGCTGGCCGGCGCCAACGTGGCGCCGAAGGGTGGCTACCCGGGCTGGCAGCCGGACGCCGACTCGCCGGTGATGCACCTGGTGCGCGAGCTGTATCAGGAGCTGTTCAACAAGACGCCAAACATCATGGTGATCCACGCCGGCCTGGAATGCGGTCTGTTCAAAAAGCCGTATCCAAACATGGACATGGTATCGATCGGGCCAACCATCACCGGCCCGCACTCGCCGGATGAGCAGGTGCATATCGAAAGCGTCGGTCTGTACTGGAAGCTGCTGACCTCGCTGCTGAAAGCGATCCCTGAGCGCGCGTAATCTGCGCGCTTAACGCAAAAAGCCGGCTAATCGCCGGCTTTTTTATTCCCAAGGCAGCGCCAGCTGCCGCTCCAGCTGCGGATCGAGCAGCGTCACATGTAGCCCCACCAGCCGCACGCCGCGCCCTTCACGCCGTTCGCGCCACGCCTGCCGCGCCACCGCCAGCAAATCCTGCTGATTCAGCACCGGGAACACGTGCTCCTGGGTGGTTTGCTGAAAATCCTGAAACTTCAGCTTCACGCCCTGCCGGGCGATATGCAGATCCGGCTTCACCTTACGCAGCCGCATCTCCAGCTCGGGGTAGAGTTTGTCGATAATCAGCGTTTCGCAATCTTCCCAGTCGTGAATGTCCTCCGCCAGCGTGCGCTCCACGCCCACCGATTTACGCAGCCGCTCCGCCGAGATTTCGCGCCGATCGATGCCCTGACACCGCTCCCACAGCACCCGGCCGAACTTGCCGAAGCGCTTGAGCAGCTGCGCCAAATCGTATTGCTGCACGTCGGCGCAGGTGATAAGCCCCACTTCCTCCAGCCGTTTGGCGGTCACCTTGCCGACGCCGGGGATTTTGCTGAGCGGCAGCTGCTGCAAAAACGCCGGCACCTGCGCCGGGGTGATCACGTATTGCCCATTCGGCTTGTTCATCTCGGAAGCGATTTTGGCGAGAAACTTGATCGGCGCCACGCCGGCCGACGCGGTGAGATTCAGCTCATCGGCGATCGCCTGACGGATCTCCTGAGCGATCAGCGTCGCCGAGCCGTTGCATTGCGGGCTGTCGGTCACGTCGAGATAGGCTTCATCGAGCGACAGCGGCTCGATCAACGGGGTATAGCGGGCGAAGATTTCACGGATGTGCAGCGAAGCCTCTTTGTAGGCCGCCATGCGCCCCGGCAGCAGGGTGAGATGCGGACACAGCTTGAGCGCCATCGCCGTAGACATGGCGCTATGCACGCCGTAGCGCCGCGCCGGGTAGTTGGCGGTGCTGATCACCCCGCGCCGATCGGCGCTGCCGCCAATCGCCAGCGGGATATCGCGCAGGCTGGGATCGTCGCGCATTTCCACCGCCGCGAAGAAGCAGTCCATATCGACATGAATGATTTTACGCATCGCACCCTCCAGTAACACTGTATAAGTATACAGTCAGATACCGAAAGCTCAAGGCCGCAGGCTTCGATGAAAGCGCCGTTTCCGCCAGATATTTCCGCGTTGTTAAAAAAGCTTAATTTTTCAATAGTATGATTTCCGCCATCCCGTGCGGCTCACCACAACGATAACGACAAGGTACTCTACATGATCAGATTTTCTCATTGGCTGCTGGCTTCCGCGCTGTCGCTGAGCGCGTTGGCGGCCAGCGCCGCCACCGGTCACGCGCCGGCGATCGTCGCCCATCGCGGCGGCACCGCCGATGCGCCGGAAAACACCCGCATCGCCATCGAAACCGCGCTGAAAAACGGTGCCGACGCCATTTGGATCACCCTGCAAGCATCCAAAGACGGCGTCATCGTGCTGTATCGCCCCTCGGATCTGAAGGCGCTGACCAACCGGCAGGGCCCGGTCTCTGCCTATACCGCCGCGCAATTGGCCGAGACCGATGCCGGCTGGGCGTTCGCCAAAGGCGATGCGCATCCGTTCCGCGGCCAGGGCATCGGCATTCCGCGGCTGGACGAGGTGCTAAAGGCGTTTCCGCACGTCACCTTCTATCTGGACATCAAATCCCCGGACGCCGATCCGGCGCAGTTTGGCCAGGCGCTGCTGGCGACGCTGGAAAGCACCGACAGCCTGAACCGCACCCGCGTTTACTCTACCGATGCCAAATACCTGCAGGCGCTGCCGCCGGCCGTCCCGCGCTTTGAAAGCCGCGACGAGACCCGCACGCTGCTGGCCAACGTCACCATGGCGCACCAGTGCGATGTCAAACCGGACAACCGACAGCCGCGCTGGTATGGGCTGGAGCTGAAGCGCGAGGTGGAAGTGGTAGAGAAGTACACCCTCGGCGAAGGGCGCTCGAAGGCGTTTCTGACCTGGGATAAAGAATCGATGGACTGTTTCCGCTCGCAGGGCCCGGCGCACATCATTCTGTTCGGCGTCAACACGCCGCAGGAATATCAGCAGGCGCTGGCGCTGGGCGCCGACGGCGTGATGGTCAACTCGCCGGCCGAGGCGAAAAGCTTCCGCAAGGCGAAATAAATAACCGGCTACGGCATAAGGCGGTTCGACATCCCACCTCATGCCCTTATGGCTTTCAACATCCGTTAGTGAGCAGGAACTACCTGGATGATGCCATTTTCATTGCGAACACTAAACCCAGCGCCGAATAGCCGGGCGGCAGGCTCAAGACCTTTATTTCGTTTATCCGGCGACAACAGCGTCACCGATACCCCGTAAGACTTCCCGTCTTCGAATTTATAATTATCGTCGGGAATGCACGTAGCTGCGGTGACCGCAGGCATCTCGTTATCCGTGAAGTGCTTGCCGAAGATAGCGTTGGCGTTGCCGATTTCTTCGATAATAACGCCGGCCAACCGCTCGTCCCCTTCAGGTTGAACCCGCACACAAACGTGGTTATCAACGACAGTGGCGTTGGCCAAGTAGTTTTTTGGCCTCGGATCGTTCATGTGCATGCAGCCGGCGAGCAGCAAAGCCAGAGTTCCAACCAAAATAATGCGGTTCATCCTGTTACCTCTGCTTAAGAAACTGAGAAAGCGTATATTCGTATTTTCTGGCGATCGTTTTATCCGTTACGCCCTGAAAATTCACGCCATTGTTAATCGCGCCCAGCCAGATAGTGTAACCATACTTCTTCAGGAACCAATAATCAGCGATGATAGAAGCTTGCTGTTCCATAGAGTAGTTATGCAACAGCTGTTTACCATCGAGTCGATATTTATATTCAGCAGCCCAACTCAATAAACCTCGGGTTCTCACCCACATACCTTTTTGGTGCTGCCAGACATGGCTCATTTCGTGGATAAATACATGCTGGAAACCTGCAGCGGCCGAGGAAAAATCAGCCTTATACAAAGCTTGTCTAAACCAGACTTCTCCGTTGGGCGCCATCGCCGTTCTGCTGGCTTGCAATCCAAACGGCAGATAGCTATCGCAGTGGACAAACACCTTCTCATAGAAAACTGACCTGCCAAACACGGAACGGGCCAAATTAATTTCACCCACCGTTAACACCCGTTTTATCCCTTCTTGTTGTTGTCCCATCCTGGAACTCCCTAAATCCAAAAGAAACCTAATAAGACGATATTTCAACCAACCGAGTCAACGAGCTAACCAACTGAGAAGAAACAGAAAAATCCGGATGTTTTTAAAATGAGAGCTGTATCAACCTTAAGACCTAAAGCTTGATAAGAACAAAATAGAGGATGTACATTTTTCCTATCAAATAAAAAACCCGGCCAAGGCCGGGTTTTCGCTTCGCTACAGAATGCGGTGCTTGTCCAACAGCTCGCGCCGCTGTGCCGCTTTGGCTTCGCGCTTTTTGCGCGCATCGCACGGCTCCGGGCAGTCGCAGACTTTCTCCATGCCCAGCGCGGTGATGCCGCCGCAGCTGCCCTGCAGGCTTTTGCGTTTGAACACGTAACCCAGCGACATGCCGCCGACGATCAGCAGAAACAACACGAAGGTAGCGGCGAATACCGTCAACATAGCAACCTCACGAACGCTTTTTCAGATAGGGTTTGAACGCGTCCGAATAACGCTCCTCAAACCCGTCGGCGGTTTTCACGATCATGAACACCGGGATGCCGAGCAGGTTGGCCAGCGCCATGCCGCGCTCCGGCCCCATCACGTTCAGGCCGGTGGACAGGCCGTCGGCGGTCATGCAGGTCGGGCTCAGCACGGTGATCGACACCAACCGATGATGGATCGGGCGCCCGGTGACCGGATCGATGGTGTGCGAATAGCGCACCCCGTCTTGCTCGAAGTAGTTGCGATAGTCACCCGAGGTGGCGATCGACATCTCCCCGGGTTGGATCACCAGCTGCGCCTGCTGCTGCGTACCGGCGGTCGGGCGCTCGATGGCAATGCGCCACGGCTTTTGTTCGCCGTTATGCCCGCGCGTGCGCACCTCGCCGCCGATATCCACCATGTAGTTTTGCACGTGCTGCGATTGCAGGTATTCCGCCACCACGTCCACGCCATACCCTTTGGCGATCGACGACAGGTCGACATACAGCTCGGGGATGCTTTTCACCAGCGCGCTGCCCTGCACCGACAGCTTGTCGGCACCGGTCCAGGCGCGGCGGTGCTCCAGCTCCGCCTCGCTCGGCACTTTGTCCGGCCGCCCTTCCGGGCCGAAGCCCCACAGATTGACCAGCGGCCCGACGGTCACGTCCAGCGCGCCATCGGTGACTCGGTTGATGCGCAGCGCTTCGCGCACCACCTCGGCGGTCGCCGGTGAAACCGGGAACGGCCGCTCAATGTCGCGGCTGGCGTTGAAGCGGCTCAGCTCGGAATCCGGCCGGTAGGTGGACATTTGGTCGTTCACCTGCTCCAGCCGTTTGTCGATCTCCGCCTGCATCTCGCGCGCCGACGGCGTATCGTCGCCGGTCACGTAACGGATCGAATACGAGGTGCCCATGGTTTTACCCGTCAGATCCACCTGTTCCGGCCCGCAGCCGGTCAGCAGCAGGGTGGCGCTCAGCGCCACGCCCGTCAGCCAGTTCTTCGTCGCCAATGCGCGCAATTTAGCCACCAAAGTCATCCAGCATGATATTTTCGTCTTCGACACCCAGATCTTTGAGCATCTTGATCACCGCGGCGTTCATCATCGGCGGCCCGCACATGTAAAACTCGCAGTCTTCCGGCGCCGGGTGGTTTTTCAGGTAGTTCTCCAGCAGAACATTATGGATAAAGCCGGTGTAGCCGGTCCAGTTATCTTCCGGCTGCGGATCCGACAGCGCCACGTGCCAGGTGAAGTTTTCGTTCTCCGCCTGCAGCTGGTTGAAGTCGTCTTCATAGAACATCTCGCGCAGCGAACGCGCGCCGTACCAGAAAGTGATCTTGCGCTTCGAGTTCAGACGCTTGAGCTGATCGAAGATGTGCGAGCGCATCGGCGCCATGCCCGCGCCGCCGCCGATAAAGATCATTTCGGCGTCGGTGTCCTTGGCGAAGAACTCGCCGAACGGCCCGGAGATGGTCACCTTGTCGCCCGGCTTCAGCGACCAGATATAGGAAGACATGATGCCCGGCGGCACGTCCGGATTGTTCGGCGGCGGCGTGGCGATACGCACGTTGAGCATGATGATGCCCTTTTCTTCCGGATAGTTGGCCATCGAGTAGGCGCGCACCGTGGTGTCATTCACCGTCGAGCGGTAGCGGAACAGGTTGAACTTGTCCCAGTCGCCGCGATACTCCTGCGGCACGTCGAAGTCGGCGTAGCTGATGTCGTGCGCCGGCGCTTCGATCTGGATGAAACCGCCCGCGCGGAACGGCACGTCTTCGCCATCGGGGATCTTCAGCTTCAGCTCTTTGATAAAGGTGGCTTTGTTATCGTTGGAGATAACTTCGCATTCCCATTTCTTCACGCCGAAGATCTCTTCCGGCAGCTCGATCTTCAGGTTCTGCTTCACGTTCACCTGGCACGCCAGGCGGCAACCCTCTTTCGCTTCGCGCTTGTTGATGTGCGAGAGCTCGGTCGGCAGGATATCGCCGCCGCCCTCTTTGATCACCACCCGGCACTGGCCGCAGGAGCCGCCGCCGCCGCAGGCCGAGGAGACGAAGATCCCTTGGCTGGAGAGCACGTTGAGCAGCTTGTCGCCCGCCGGCGCATGGAAGCTCTTATCCAGATCGCCGTTGATTTCCACCGCGATGTCGCCGGTGTTCACCAGCTTCGATTTGGCGAACAGGATCAGCAACACCAGCACCATCACGATGGCGGTGAACATCGCTACGCCTAAAATAATTTCCATAAATTCTTCCCGCCTTTACAACTGAACACCGGAGAAGGACATGAAGCCCAGCGCCATCAGTCCGGTGGTGATAAAGGTAATGCCCAGGCCGCGCAGCCCTGCCGGCACGTTGGCATACTTGAGTTTTTCGCGGATCCCCGCCATGGCGACGATCGCCAGCATCCAGCCGGTGCCGGAACCGATGCCGTACACCACCGATTCGGCGAAGTTGTAGTCGCGCTGCACCATGAAGGACACGCCGCCGAAGATGGCGCAGTTCACGGTGATGAGCGGCAGGAAGATGCCGAGCGCGTTATACAGCGACGGGAAGAAACGATCGAGGATCATCTCCAGAATCTGCACCAGCGCCGCGATCACGCCGATGAAGGTGATGAAGTTGAGGAAGCTCAGATCGACGCCTTCCACCAGCGCGCCGTCGCGCAGGATCAGGTTGTAGACCAGGTTGTTCACCGGCACCGAAATGCCGAGCACGATGGTCACCGCGATGCCCAGGCCAAAGGCGGTCGAGACCTTCTTCGACACCGCCAGGAAGGTACACATCCCGAGGAAGAACGCCAGCGCCATGTTCTCGACGAACACCGCGCGCACAAACAGGCTGATATAGTGTTCCATCGGCCTTTACTCCTTTTCGATCTGCGCCGGCTTCAGGGTGCGCAGCACCCAGATCAGCAGGCCGATGATGAAGAACGCGCTCGGCGCCAGCAGGAACAGGCCGTTCGGCTGATACCAGCCGCCGTTCTGCACCGTTTCCAGCACCGGTACGCCAAACAGCTTGCCGGAGCCGATCAGCTCGCGCAGGAAACCGACCAGCACCAGGATCACCCCGTAGCCCAGCCCGTTGCCGATGCCGTCCATAAAGCTCTCGATCGGCGGCGACTTCATGGCGTAGGCCTCGGCGCGCCCCATCACGATGCAGTTGGTGATGATAAGGCCAACGAACACCGACAGCTGCTTGGAGATCTCGAACGCATAGGCGCGCAACAACTGATCGACCACGATCACCAGCGAGGCGATGATCGCCATCTGCACGATGATGCGCACGCTGTTGGGAATATGGTGACGGATCAGCGAGATGAAGAAGCTGGAGAACGCGGTCACCAGCGTCACCGCAATGGTCATCACCACCGCCGTCTCCAGCTTGGTGGTCACCGCCAGCGCCGAACAGACGCCCAGCACCTGCAGGGCGATCGGGTTATTGTCGAACAGCGGCCCCAGCAGGACCCGCTTTATCTCTTTGGAATCAGCCATTTTTCAGCGCTCCTTCACGAACTTTTTTCAGGAACGGGCCGAAGCCGTGCTCGCCCAACCAGAAATCAAACGTATGCTGCACGCCGTTGGAGGTCAGCGTGGCGCCGGACAGGCCGTCCACCCCGTGCACATCCCCCTGACGCGCGCCGCCTTTCACCACGCGGATCGCCGGCTGGCCGTTATCGTCGAACAGCTGCTTGCCGACCCACTGCTGACGCCAGGACGGGTTCTCGACCTCACCGCCCAGCCCCGGGGTTTCCCCCTGGTCGTAGTAGGTGATGCCCTTGACCGTGTTGCCGTCGTTATCCAGCGCCACGAAGGCGTACATCATCGACCACAGACCGGTGCCGTACACCGGCAGCACAATCTTGTTCACCTGGCCGCTTTCATCGCGCACCAGGTAGATTTCCGCCTGGTTGCTGCGGCGCTTGATGCCGGCCGGATCGTCGCCCGCCGCCAGCGCCACGCTTTTAGCGTCGTCGCGCAGCGCAGCGCCCAGATCGAACGCCGCCGCTTTGCCGGCGACAAACTCGCCGCTGTTCAGATCCACCAGGCGCGGTTCGATGCGCTCGCTGTACAGGCGCTTGACCTGCTCGCTCTCCATTTTCGGCTGCAACAGGCCGGCTACGTCGAGAATATTGCGCTGCTTATCGAGCAGCTTTTGCTCCTGCTGTTTGGACTTCAGGCCGACGGCGGAGCCAGCCACCACCACTGAACACACCAGACACAGCAGCAGCACTACCAGCAGCGTTTTACCGATGCCGTCATTTTTCGCTTCATTCGCCACGGGCTTGTCTCCGCTTGATGTTGGCCTGCACCACCAGGTAATCGAACAGCGGCGCGAACAGGTTGGCGAACAGGATCGCCAGCATCATGCCTTCCGGATAGGCGGGGTTGACCACCCTAATCAGCACGCACATCACGCCGATCAGAATGCCGTACCACCATTTCCCCTTATTGGTGAAGGAGGCGGAAACCGGGTCGGTCGCCATAAAGATCATGCCGAAGGCGAAGCCGCCCAGCACCAGATGCCAGTACCACGGCATGGCGAACATCGGGTTGGTGTCCGAACCGATGGCGTTGAACAGCATGGCGGAAGCCACCATGCCGAGCATTACGCCGGCGACGATGCGCCAGGAGGCCACGCGGCCAAACAGGATAATCGCCCCGCCGATCAGGATCATCAGCGTGGACACCTCACCGATCGAGCCGGGAATATTGCCGAGGAAAGCGTCCATCCAGCTGATGGACTGGCCGGTGGCTACGTTGCTCAGGCCGTGCGCCCCGCCCGCGCTCCACTGCGCCAGCGGCGTCGCGCCGGAGAAACCGTCCGCGGAAGTCCACACCAGATCGCCGGAGATCTGCGCCGGATAGGCGAAGAACAGGAAGGCGCGGCCGGCCAACGCCGGGTTGAGGAAATTGCGCCCGGTGCCGCCGAAGATCTCTTTGGCCACCACCACGCCGAAGGTGATGCCCAGCGCGGCCTGCCACAGCGGCAGGGTCGGCGGCACGATCAGCGCGAACAGGATAGAGGTGACGAAGAAACCTTCGTTGACCTCATGCTTGCGGATAATGGCGAACAGCACTTCCCAGAAACCGCCGACGACGAACACCACGGCGTAGATCGGCAGGAAGTAACAGGCGCCCAGCACCATTTTGCTGACCCAGCCGGCGTCGGCCGCCAGCGAGGCGCCGAGCCACTGCGCCAGGCGATAATGCCAGTCGCCCGCCAGCACCTGTTGCAACGCGTCGCCGCTGTACAGATGGTGCAGCGCCGGGATCGCCTGCTGGCCGACGTTGTACATGCCCCAGAACATCGCCGGGAACACCGCCAGCCACACCAGGATCATCATGCGTTTCAAATCGATGGCGTCGCGCACGTGCGAAGCGCCGCGCGTCACCGTGCCGGGGGTGTAAAACACCGTGGTGGTCGCTTCATACAGCGGGTACCACTTTTCCAGTTTGCCGCCCGGCGTGAAGTGATGCTCTATCTTCTCGAAATAATTCTTCAGGCCCATCGGTTATCCTTCCTGCTCAATCTTGGTCAGCACCTCGCGCAGCACCGGCGCGTACTCATACTTGCCGGGGCAAACGAAGGTGCACAGCGCCAGATCTTCCTCGTCCAGCTCCAGACAACCCAGCGCCTGCGCGCTGTCGCTGTCGCCCGCCAGCAGATCGCGCAGCAGCAGCGTCGGCAAAATATCCAGCGGCATCACCCGCTCGTAGTTGCCGATCGGTACCATGGCGCGCTCGCCGCCGTTGGTGGTGGTCGAGAAGGCGAACAGTTTGTTCTTCAGGAAGTGGCCCAGCGTGGTGCGGGTAATGGAAAACTTGTTCGGCGAGGGCACGATCCAACCGAACAGCTCTTTGTCGCGCCCTTCTTCCAGCACCGATACCTGCGAGTGGAAACGGCCGAGCCAGGCGTTCGGCCCGGCGGCGTGCATGCCGTTCAGCACCGAACCGGAGATCACCCGGTTCTCGCCGCCTTTCAGGCGGCCGGCGGTCAGCTCATCGAGGCTGGCCCCCAGGCGGGTGCGCAGCAGCGCCGGCTGCGCCACCTGCGGCCCGGCCAGCGCCACCACACGGCGGGTATCGAGCTTGCCGGTGGTGAACAGCGTGCCGATGGCGATCACGTCCTGGTAACCGATGTGCCAAACGGTTTTCTTCAGGCTGACCGGTTCGAGGAAGTGAATGTGGGTGCCTGCCAACCCGGCGGGATGTGGGCCGGCGAATTCGCTGTAGGCGATCTGCGGGCCGCTCTGCTGGCCAACCGAAGCGCCGGCGGCATGGCACACGTGCACCTTGCCTGCCGTCAGGCGCGCCAGCACCACCAACCCGGCGTTGAACGCCGCCTGCTGCTCGGCGATGATCACCTGCGGATCGGCGGCCAACGGCTGGGTGTCCATAGCGGTGACGAAAATGGCGCGCGGTTCGCTGCCGGGAG
The DNA here is from genome assembly GCF_009900725.1 of Serratia sp. Z4. Classification (NCBI taxonomy): domain Bacteria; kingdom Pseudomonadati; phylum Pseudomonadota; class Gammaproteobacteria; order Enterobacterales; family Yersiniaceae; genus Serratia; species Serratia sp. Z4. The sequence continues at coordinate 29,104 of NZ_JAAABD010000012.1, read as the reverse complement.
CCGGCGTCTTGCTGAACGGACGGGTGCGCAGCGCGGTCCACAGTCCGCTGGCGATCAGTTCGCTTTCGACCTGTTCGCGCGGCAGCTGGCTCAGTTCACCCAGCGGGTAGTGCGCGAACTCGAGCTGATCGTCGCCGCCGTTTTCCAGCGCAATCACCACCGATTGCAATACGCGCCGCTCGCCGCGGTTAATCGCGGCGATGCGGCCGCTGGCGGGTGCCGTGAAGAAAACCCCGGGGTTTTTCTTGTCTTCGAACAACGCCTGGCCTTTCTTAACGGTATCGCCTTCCTGCACCAGCATGGAGGGGCGCATTCCGACATACTCTTCCCCAAGCAGGGCGACATGCTGAATGTTCGGGCCATCTTGGATCGCCTGAACCGGAACCCCGGCTATCGGCAGATCCAGCCCTTTTCTGATCTTAATCATAGGATTTATACGATGTAGTTTGGTTTACACGTCTGCCCGGCCCCAGAGGCGGGTGCGGACGATGCCAGGATTGCCGGGCAGTGCGCATGGCGGCACGCCCAACATGAACTTTCTCGCAGTGAATATATGGGGTAACGCGCATTCCCTTGATTCCCCCCTCTCCGTTATTTGCGTGACAATCGATGTGTTAACGGCCTGTAGCCAAATAACCACCGAAACGGCCGGGTTATATGCCATAACCCCTGCCGCTTCAATCGCCACCGCGCGTTAAATTGAAGAGAGAATATTAACATTGTTCGCAACATTGTTCTGCGTTACGTCGTGACTTGGGTCAAGCAAACGCAATTAAATTTCGCCTGTTTTTCACTACTTATCGTTAAAATCTGCCGGTCATTTCACTTTTATCGAGCTTTGTCGTTTTTTTATACATATCACGTATTGCTAAAAATAAACGCGCTGGTAATCTGGCGGTGTTTTGCAGCAGTAAAAACAATAATCAGTGGCATGCTGGCCAGGTTGATTGCGCCGGCAGATAAATATAAGCAGGAATTATAATGAGCAAAATCGCGCTGTTGTTTGCGATGCTTGTTTCTATGCCGATGATCACGGCCTGCAGCGCCAGCGAGCAGGTACCCGAAGCGCCGGTAGTTAAACAGCAATTATTGGGTTCGCCGGTCTATATTCAGATCTTCAAAGAGGAACGCAAGCTGGAATTGTATGCCAGAATGGGCAATGAATTCCGCCTGGTCAACACGTTCCCGATCTGTAATTTCTCCGGCGGGCTGGGTCCTAAACGTCGTGAAGGCGACTTTAAAAGTCCTGAAGGCTTTTATAGCGTTGACGCGCGCCATCTGAAACCCGACAGCAAGTATTATCGGGCGATCAATATCGGTTTTCCTAACGATTACGATAAGTCGCAGGGCTATTCCGGCGCTTATCTGATGATCCACGGCGAATGTAAATCGATCGGCTGTTACGCGATGACCAACACCTATATGGATGAGATCTATCGCTACGTCGAAGCCGCCTTCGCCTATGGCCAAAGCCGCGTCGACATCAGCATCTACCCGTTCCGCATGACCGAACAGAACCTGAAACGCCATGCGTCATCCAGCTATATCGCCTTCTGGCGCCAGCTGAAGCCGGGCTACGATTACTTCGCGAAGAACCGCCAACCGCCGACAATGGGCGTGGTCAATGGCCAGTACGTCTTGGGTCAACCGCTGATGAGCAGCGGCGGCATGATGACGCAGTACGCGTCAGCCAGCCCGACGCCCAACACCAACCCCTTCGCTCAGAACAAGCCGCTCACCGAAGTGAAATAACGCGAACTCGCCTGGCTCAATCTTGTGCCAGGTTTCGTTGGCGGTCAGCGGTTGGGTGGCGATCACCGTGACCACATCGTTCGGTGTGGTCTGTTGCTGAAAATCAATCTCCACGTCCTGATCAAGCAGCGTCGCCTTGCCGAACGGCGCGCGGCGCGTGATCCAATACAGGTTGGTGGAGCAATACGCCATCACGAAGCGCCCGTCCGACAACAGCATATTGAACACCCCTTTCTTGCGCAGCTGGCTCGCCAACAGGCCAATGTAGCGGAATACCGCCGGCCACTGGCTCGGGGTGCGCGGGTATTTCAACGCCAGCTGATGCAGCAGCCAGCAAAACGCGTATTCGCTGTCGGTCTGGCCGACCGGGCGGAACGTGCCGGTATCCAGCTGGCGATAGCCTTTCAATTGGCCGTTGTGCGCGTAGGTCCAGTTGCGGCCCCACAGTTCGCGGGTGAACGGATGGGTGTTTTCCAGCGCCACTTCGCCGCGGTTGGCCTGGCGAATATGGGACACCACCGCGCAAGACTTGATCGGATAGTCCTGCACCAGGCGGGCGATCGGCGAGTTGAAGCTCGGCTGCGGATCCTTGAATGTACGGCAGCCGTTCCCTTCATAGAAGGTAATGCCCCAGCCATCCTTATGCGGCCCGGTGCGGCCGCCGCGCTGTACCAGGCCGGTAAAGCTGAAGCAGATATCGGTCGGTACGTTTGCGCTCATCCCGAGCAGTTCACACATCGCCAGCACTCCTTAACCACACTGACACAGGCTGTGCGGGCGCGGCATATATGCGGCGCCCGCAGTCTTATTCATGGGGAGCTGCAGCCCCCCGAAGGCTATTACGCCTTAACCATCTCTTTTTCGATCAGCTGAATCAAGATGTGAATCGCTTTAATGTGGATCTCCTGGATGCGATCGGCGTAGCCGAAGTGCGGCACGCGAATTTCCACATCGGCGGAACCCGCCATCTTGCCGCCGTCCTTGCCGGTCAGGGTGATCACTTTCATCCCCTTGGCGCGCGCCGCGTCGATGGCCTTGATGATGTTGCCGGAGTTGCCGGAGGTGGAAATGCCCAGCAGCACGTCGCCTTCGCGGCCCACCGCTTCCACATAGCGCGAGAACACATACTCATAGCCGAAGTCGTTGCTGACGCAGGACAGGTGGCTCACGTCCGAGATGGCAATCGCCGGGTAGCCCGGGCGGTTTTCGCGGTAGCGGCCGGTCAGCTCTTCGGCGAAGTGCATCGCGTCGCAATGGGAACCGCCGTTGCCGCAGGAAATCACTTTACCGCCGGCTTTGAAGGAATCCGCCAGCAGCACCGCAGCGCGTTGGATGGCGTCGATGTTGGCGTCGTCATTGATAAATTTCGCCAGGGTATCAGCCGCTTCGTTCAGTTCACTGCGAATAAGGTCGTGGTACATGAGGAACCTCTTGTTATCGTCAAATCTTCCGTTCCGCAGTGTACCGGATCGCGGAAACAGCGAGAAGCATTCTCAGCCAAACAGCGCGCCGGTTAAGGAAGCGGAGAGGTTTTTGATGATTGGTGCTGTCAGTTTGTGACCTGAGTTGTAATTAAACTGTAAACGCATTGATAAAAATTCTGCCTTGTACTAAAACCTATTACATACACACAACAGGTCAGACCTCTTACTACTTCGGAGCTTCTTATGATGGTTCTTAGTATTGTCGTTTTACTGGCGCTCCTCGGCGTGGTGTTCTACCACCGAGTGAACCTTACCCTCAGCAGCCTGATCCTGGTGGCGTACACCGCCGCCATGGGCGCGATCGGCCTGTGGAGCTTCTGGCTGTTGCTGCCGCTGGCGATCGTGCTGCTGCCGCTGAACCTTTCCTCTGTGCGTCGCTCTCTGCTCTCCGCGCCGGCGCTGCGCGCCTTCCGCAAGGTGATGCCGCCGATGTCCACCACCGAGAAGGAAGCGATCGACGCGGGCACTACCTGGTGGGAAGGCGATCTGTTCCGCGGTGCGCCGGACTGGAACAAACTGCACAGCTACCCGAAACCACGCCTGACGGAAGAAGAGCAGGCGTTTATCGACGGCCCGGTGGAAGAAGCCTGCCGCATGGCCAACGACTTCCAGATCACCCATGAACTGGCCGATCTGCCGCCTGAACTCTGGGCATACCTGAAAGAACACCGTTTCTTCGCGATGATCATCAAGAAAGAATACGGCGGCCTGGAATTCTCCCCTTACGCTCAGGCGATGGTGCTGCAAAAACTGGCCGGCGTTTCCGGCATCCTGGCGATCACCGTCGGCGTGCCAAACTCCCTCGGCCCGGGCGAACTGCTGCAGCATTACGGTACCGAAGAACAGAAAAACCACTATCTGCCGGGCCTGGCGCGCGGCGACGAGATCCCTTGCTTCGCGCTGACCAGCCCGGAAGCGGGTTCCGATGCCGGCGCGATCCCGGACGTGGGCACCGTGTGCATGGGCGAATGGCAAGGCAAGCAGGTGCTGGGCATGCGCCTGACCTGGAACAAGCGCTACATCACGCTGGCGCCGGTCGCCACCGTGCTGGGTTTGGCATTCAAACTGCATGACCCTAACCGCCTGCTGAGCGACAACGAATCCCCGGGCATCACCTGTGCGCTGATCCCGACCAGCACGCCGGGCGTGGAAATCGGCAACCGCCACTTCCCGCTGAACGTGCCGTTCCAGAACGGCCCGACCCGCGGCACCGACGTGTTCGTGCCGATCGATTACATCATCGGCGGGCCGAAAATGGCCGGCCAGGGCTGGCGCATGCTGGTTGAATGCCTGTCGGTCGGTCGCGGCATCACCCTGCCGTCCAACTCCACCGGCAGCTTGAAATCCATCGCCCTGGCGACCGGCGCCTACGCGCACATTCGCCGTCAGTTCAAGATCTCCATCGGCAAGATGGAAGGGATCGAAGAGCCGTTGGCGCGCATCGCCGGCAACACCTATGTGATGGACGCCGCCGCTTCGCTGATCACCTATGCACTGGTGCAGGGCGAGAAACCGGCCGTGCTGTCGGCCATCGTCAAATACCACTGTACGCACCGCGGCCAGCAGTCGATCGTTGACGCCATGGACATCGCCGGCGGTAAAGGCATCATGCTGGGCGAATCCAACTTCCTGGCTCGCGCTTATCAGGGCGCACCGATCGCCATCACGGTGGAAGGCGCGAACATCCTGACCCGCACCATGATGATCTTCGGCCAGGGCGCGATCCGCTGCCATCCTTATGTGCTGGATGAAATGGCGGCGGCGCAGAACAACGATCTGAACGCCTTCGATAAATCGCTGTTCGGCCACCTGGGCCACGTCGGCAGCAACAAGGTACGCAGCTTCTGGCTGGGCCTGACCAACGGCCGCACCAGCGCCACGCCGACCAAGGACGCGACCCGTCGTTACTATCAGCAGTTGAACCGCCTGAGCGCCAACCTGGCGTTGCTGTCGGACGTTTCCATGGGCGTGCTGGGCGGCAGCCTGAAGCGCCGCGAGCGCATCTCCGCTCGCCTGGGGGATATCCTCAGCCAGATGTACCTGGCTTCCGCCGTGCTGAAACGCTTTGACGACGAAGGCCGTCAGAAAGAAGATCTGCCGCTGGTGCATTGGGGCGTGCAAGACAGCCTGCATAAAGCCGAACAGGCGCTGGATGATCTGCTGCGCAACTTCCCGAACCGCTTTATCGCCGGCGCGCTGCGCTTCGTGGTCTTCCCGTTCGGCCGCGTGCATACCGCACCGTCCGATCGCCTGGATCATCAGCTGGCCAAGATCCTGCAGGTGCCTTCCGCCACCCGCAGCCGTCTGGGGCGCGGCCAGTACCTGACGCCGAGCGAGCATAACCCAATCGGCCTGCTGGAAGCGGCGCTGGCCGACGTGATGGCCGCTGAGCCGATTCACGAACGCCTGTGCAAGGCAGCCGGCAAAAACCTGCCGTTCACCCGTCTGGATCGTTTGGCGGAGCGCGCGCTGGAAGAAGGCAAGATCAGCGCCGACGAGGCGAAGATCCTGGTGAAAGCCGAAGAGAGCCGCCTGCGCTCCATCAACGTAGACGACTTCGCGCCGGACGCGCTGGCGGCCGCCAAGCCGGAAAAGCCGGCGGCGCAGTCTAAGCGCCAGCAGCAGACCGAAGCGGCTTAAGGTTCACTTCACGCATCCAAGGGGCGATCATCATCGCCCCTTTTTCTTTTGCTTTCATGACAAACTGCGCACCGCGCCGCAGGTTGGCGCAACGGCGGATTTAACGGGAAGGAAGTTCGGGTAGACTGCGCCGCGGGTGCTCTGGATCTTTCTGTCCGGCGCCTTGGCAAAGGAGAGAAAGAGAAAGGCCCCGAGTCGATATTATCAACCCGAGGCCACTCTGATGCCAAGCAACATCAGGTTAGCCTCTTACCCGCCGCAAGGCAAGGATAGGGAGGTCAAAAATGCAGCAAAAACGGGTCGTGCTTAAACTGGTGATCGTCTGTATGACGCTGATCGCGTTCATCTGGCTAACCCGCGGTTCGCTGTGCGAACTGCGCATCAGGTTGGGAGACTCGGAGGTTGCGGCCACTTTGGCTTACGAATCCGAACGGTAAGGCAACCCAACGGCGGGGTTCGCCCCGCCCGTTGGCTGATGATGTCAGGCTGGATCCACGAGCACCCGCCTTTTCAGCCTTGCTGACGAATGCGCGCCAACAGCGCGTCGATATGCTCGATCTGCGGTGCATTGACGATCAGCGTGCGCCCCAAACCCAGCGCATGACGCTGGCAGTCGAGGCGCATGTCAGCGTCGGCGATGCTGTCCAGATCGGCGACGTGCGCCAGGCCGATGGTGCGCCGAATCAGTTCGGTGCCGCAGTACCCTATCGCGTCGCTCCAGACCTGCTGCAGGAACTGCTCGGCGTAACCCGGCGTCGCCAGCGCCGCATCGCGGCTTTGCTGATGGCACAGCGCCAGGAAACGATCGGCAAAGATCAGCCACAGCTCGCGCACATCCTGCAGCCGCTGCTCGCGCCCGGCGGCGGCGTCGCGCGGCCCGAACAGCCCCGGCTGGCCGCAATAGTTGAGCAGCAGATTGCCTAACGCAGTGCCGACATCGAAACCGATCGGGCCGTAGAAACCGAATTCAGCGTCGATCGCTTTCAATCGCCCTTCCGCCACGAAGATCGAACCGCTGTGGATATCCCCATGCAACAGCGCCTCCGCCTTGCTGAGGAAGCGATGTTTCAGGCCGGCGACCGCCAACTTCAGCGGCGCATCCTCGCGCAGCGCCTGCGCCTGCGGCAACAGCGCCGCCTCGAACTGATTGCGCTCATGGTCGATATAGGGATCGGTAAAGAACAGATCTTCGGTGATCTGGCACAGTTCGGGGTTGGTGAAACGGCTGACTTCCGCCTTTTTCTGCTGCGCCGGCTGATAAAAATCGGAGGTGTGGAACAGCGTCTGCGCCAGGTATTCCGCCAGCTGACCGGCCGCCAGCGGATGATAGTTCCCCTGCACCAGTTCGCTGCGCCAGATGCGATGATCGGAGAGATCTTCCTGCACCATCACCGCCAACTCAGGATCGTGATGCAAGACTTTTACCGTATGCCGCGGGCAGAAACCGCCGTGGATCAACAGCGTTTCCGCTTCGATGCGCGCCCGATCCAACGTCAGCGGCCAGGATTCGCCCACGCAGCGCACGTAGGGCAGCGCCTGTTTGACGATCACCCGGCTCACGCCTTCGCGATCGCGGATCTTGAACACCAGGTTCAGGTTGCCGTCGCCGATCTCGTCGGCGCTGACCAGCGCCTGCGGATCGGCCACCTGCCCGTATTGGCGGGCGTATTCAACGGCATCGGCAGCCGTAAACGTACGATAAAGCGACATTCCCCAACCCCTCTGTTCTCTCTCGCTGCCCCCAGCGATTCTGTTTATTTAGACGTAAAAGCATTTGGACGTCTATACATCTGGAAGTCATGTTGGCAGAATAGCGTTTCAGATGCAATAACCTCGCAACAAGGAATTAACCGCCGATGCAAGCGCTTAACACCACCAGTTTGACCCTGCAGGACAACCGCCTTTGGATCCTCGATCAGCAAGCCCTGCCGCAGGAAAAGCGGTGGCGCGCTTGCGACAGCGTGGAGGAGTTGGTCGGGCACATTCACAGCCTGCGGGTGCGCGGCGCACCGCTGATCGGGCTGTCCGCCAGCCTGCTGTTGGCGCTGCTGGCGGAACGCGGTCTGCCGCGCGCCGAGCTGGAGCAGGCGCTGCACACGCTGCGCGCCGCCCGCCCGACGGCGGTCAACCTGATGAACAATCTGGATCGCATGAAGCTGGCGCTGGCGGAGCCTGACTGGGCGCCGGCGATGGTGAACGAAGCGCTGCGGTTGGTGGAGGAAGATCGCCGGCTGTGCGATCGCATCGCCGATCGCGGCGCTGGGCTGGTCAAGCCCGGCAGCCGTCTGCTGACCCACTGCAATACCGGCGGGTTGGCCACCGCCGGCGTCGGCACCGCCATCGGCGTGCTGCTGCGCGCCCACCAGCAGGGCAAGGTGCAACAGGTATGGGTCGATGAAACCCGGCCGCTGCTGCAGGGCGGCCGTCTGACCGCCTGGGAACTGGGCGAGCTGGGCATTCCCTATCGCCTGATCTGCGATTCGATGGCCGCCAGCCTGATGGCGCAGGGCCAGGTCGATGCGGTGTGGGTCGGCGCGGATCGCATCGCCGCCAACGGCGACGTCGCCAACAAGATTGGCACTTACAGCCTGGCGGTGCTGGCGCACTACCATAGCATTCCATTCTACGTGGCTGCCCCGCATACCACCCACGATCCGCACTGTCCGGACGGTGCCGCCATCCCGATCGAGCAACGCGCAGCGGCCGAAGTCACCGGCGTTTCAGGCAGCTTCGGCGCCTGCCAGTGGGCGCCGACCGATGCGCCGGTCTACAATCCGGCGTTCGACGTCACACCGGCAAAACTCATCAGCGGGTGGGTGTTCGACAGCGGCGTGATCACGCCGCAACAGGTTGAAGCGGGGATTTTCCGGCGGACGCTGGGTTAACGCCCGCCGGTTAACGATCAGTCCAGACGCGGATAGGCATCGGCGATCTTGTCGCCGGTGAAATGCGCCACCCAGCCTTCCGGGTTGTCGAACACCCGGATCGCGGTAAAGTGCGGCGCCGAGCCCATATCGAACCAGTGGCGGGTGTTGGCCGGCACCGAGATCAGATCGTTCTTTTCGCACAGGATCTGGAAGATCTTGCCGTCCAGATGCAGGCAAAACAGCCCCGCCCCTTCAACGAAAAAACGCACTTCATCCTCGCCGTGCGTGTGTTCGGACAGGAATTTTTCACGCAGCGCCTGACGCTGTTCGTGGTCCGGTCGCATGCTGATCACGTCCCAGCTCTGGTAGCCCTTTTCCGCCACCAGCCGGTCGATCTCATGCTGGTAGGCGGCGATCACCGCCTCCGGCTGCGGATTGTCGCCCAGCTCGCGATCCGCCTGCCAACGCTCAAAGCGCACGCCGATCTGCGCCAGCTGGCGCTGGATTTCCTGCGCGTCGCGGCTCTGCCACAGCGGCTGCTGCGACGCTGTATCACTGAAAATGGTCAATCCACTCATGAGACAAACTCCCCTAAATCGATGTGATCAAAACGGCTGACCTGTGGATGCCGGCTTTGTGCGTCCGCCTCATCGCGGATCAGCTGGCAGGTATGCCAGCCGGCGGCCTGCGCCGCGTCCAGCTCCTGGTGGATATCGGACAGGAACAGCAGTTCGTCGGGCGCGATGCCGATAGCCTGCGCAATGTTGCGGTACGACGCGGTTTCACGCTTGGCGCCGACGTGCGTGTCGAAATAGCCGCTAAACAGCGGCTGCAGATCGCCGGCGTCGCTGTGGCCGAACAGCAGCTTCTGCGCCTCCACCGAACCGGAGGAATAGACGTAAAGCTGCAGCCCCTGACGCTGCCAGGCGGCCAGCTGCCCCGCGACCTCCGGGTACAGATGCCCGCGGAAATCCCCTTCGCGATAGCCGCTACGCCAGATGATGCCCTGCAGCGCCTTGAGCGCGGTGGATTTGCAGTCTTCATCCATAAAGCGGTACAGCGCGGCGATCAGCGCGTCGAGATCCGCCTGTGGCTGGTCAATTTCAGCGCGCAGCGCCGCCAGCGGCGCGGCGACTTCGCTCTCCGTGGCGTGACGGCGAACAAAATCCGCCAGCCGTTCACGGGCATAGGGAAACAGCACCTGATGCACGAAGCGAATATCGCTGGTGGTGCCTTCAATATCGGTCACGATAGCGCGGATCATTTCGCCTCCAGCAAGCGACGTTGCAGTTCACACTGGAACAGGAATTCCAGCCCTTCGAGATGGCGGCGGGCTTCCGCCACCTGGCTTCCCCAGCAATAGAGACCGTGGCCGCGCACCAGAAAACCGTACTGCAGCGGCGTGACTTCGGCATAGGCCGCCACGCGCGACGCCAGCCGGGGAATGTCCTGATCGTTATCGAAAATGGGGATCGCCACGCTGTCCAGGTGGCTGCGCTGGCCGGCGAGCGACTTTTGCATTTCGTACCCCTGCAGCACCAACGCATCGCCGCGTTCCACCCGCGACAACACGGTGGCGTTGACGGAATGGGTATGCAGCACCGCGCCAAGGTGCGGGTACAAGCGATAGAGCAGCGTATGCAGCCCGGTTTCCGCCGACGGCGTACGGCCGCTCGGCACATGATTGTCAGCAATATCCACCCGCAGAAAATCGGCGGCGCTCAGGCTGCCCTTGTCTTTGCCGGACTCGGTAACCAGGCATTGACGTTCGTCGAGGCGCAGCGACATGTTGCCGCCGGTCGCCGGACACCAGCCTTTGTCGCCAATCCAGTGGCAGGCCGCCAGTAACGCGGCAATTTGCGGATTCTCCGTCATTATTATCGTTTCCTGTTCGCTAAAGCAGTCAGCAGGCAGGCTAAGCACTTTTTCGCATTTAGCCATCTAAGCGTCTTGATTGCCAAATACTAGCATCGTGTTATATTGACGGCAATATAAGCGCCTGGAGTATTCACCTGCTATGAGCACTTCCGCATTGATTCCCGAAAGTAAACTGCCTGCCCTGGGCACCACCATCTTCACCCAGATGAGCGCGCTGGCGCAGCAGCATCAGGCGATCAACCTGTCGCAGGGCTTCCCCGATTTCGACGGGCCGGACTACCTGAAAGCACGCCTGGCCTGGCATGTCGCCCAGGGCGCCAACCAGTATGCACCGATGACCGGCGTGGCGGCGCTGCGCGAAGCCATCGCCGACAAAACCGCCGAGCTGTATGGCTGGCAGCCGGACGCCACCGCCGAAGTGACCGTCACCGCCGGCGCTACCGAAGCGCTGTTCGCCGCCATCACGGCGCTGGTTCGCCCCGGCGATGAGGTGGTCTGTTTCGATCCGAGCTACGACAGCTACGCGCCGGCGGTGACGCTGGCCGGCGGCGTACTCAAACGCCTCGCCCTGCAGCCGCCCGCGTTTGCCGTGGATTGGCAACGGTTCGCCGCCGCGCTGTCGCCGCGCACCCGCCTGGTGATCGTCAATACGCCGCACAATCCGTCCGCCACCGCCTGGCAGGCGGAAGACATGCAGCAGCTGTGGCACGCCATCGCCGAACGCGAGATCTACGTGCTCAGTGACGAAGTCTACGAACACATCTGCTTCGCCAAAGGCGGGCACGCCAGCGTATTGGCCCACCCGCAATTGCGCCAACGGGCGATCGCGGTGTCCTCCTTCGGTAAAACCTTCCACATGACCGGCTGGAAAGTGGGTTACTGCGTGGCGCCCACCACGCTGAGCGCCGAGGTGCGCAAGGTGCATCAATACCTGACCTTTTCGGTTAATACTCCGGCGCAGCTGGCGCTGGCGGATAGCCTGCGCGCCGAGCCGGAGCACTGGCGACAGCTGCCGGCATTCTACCGCGCCAAGCGCGACCGCTTCGTGCAAGCGCTGGCGAGCAGCCGACTGGAAATTTTACCCTGCGCCGGTACATACTTCTTGCTGGCGGACTACAGCGCCATCTCCGATCTGGACGATGTGGCGTTCTGCCATTGGTTAACCGAGCACGTGGGCGTGGCGGCCATTCCGCTGTCGGTCTTCTGTGCCGATCCTTTCCCTCATAAATTGATCCGGCTGTGCTTCGCTAAGCAGGACGCCACGCTGGATGCAGCTGCGGAGCGGTTATGTCGACTTTAAAAATTACCCTGTTGCAGCAACCGCTGGTCTGGCGCGACGGCCTTGCTAACCTGGCCGCCTTCGACGCGTTGCTGGCGCCGATCGTCGGGCGCGATCTCATCGTCTTGCCGGAAATGTTCACCACCGGTTTTGCCATGGATGCCGGCGAGAGCGCCCTGCCCGAACAGCAGGTGATCGACTGGCTGCACGGCTGGGCGGTGAAAAGCCACGCGTTGATCGGCGGCAGCGTGGCGCTGAAAACCGCCGAAGGCGCGGTCAATCGCTTCCTGCTGGTGGAGCCGGGCGGCCAGGTGCATGCCTATGACAAACGCCATCTGTTCCGCATGGCCGGCGAACACCTGCACTACCAGGCCGGCAACCGGCGTGAAATCTTCGAGTGGCGCGGCTGGCGCATCCTGCCGCAGATCTGCTACGACCTGCGTTTCCCGGTCTGGGCGCGCTATCAGCAGGATTACGATCTGGCGCTGTACGTCGCCAACTGGCCGGCGCCGCGCAGCCGCCATTGGCAAACGCTGCTGGCGGCGCGGGCGATTGAAAATCAGGTGTATGTGGCGGGCTGCAACCGGGTGGGCGACGATCCGAACGGCCTGAACTACAGCGGAGACAGCCTGATCATCAGCCCGCAGGGCGAGATCCTGGCGGATGCCGAGCCCGGCGCAGCCGCGCGGCTGGACGCCGAGCTGTCGCTGGAAAGCCTGCAGAGTTACCGCAACGCCTTCCCGGCCTGGCGCGATGCCGACAGCTTTCTGCGTCTTGACTGATCAAACACTCTCCCAGCCGGCGATCATCAGGCAATAGGCCTGGATCGCCAGCGCTACGTCCGCCTGCCGCACCGCTTCAGCCGGATGATGGCTGACGCCGCCGGCGCAACGCACGAACAGCATGCCGACCGGCCAGTGCGCCGCCACGGCGATGGCGTCGTGTCCGGCGCCGCTCGGCAGCGCCAGACTCTGCCCCTGTACCTGCTTGACGGCCGCCTGCCAGCGGCGCTGCAGATCGCTATCGCAGGCGGTGGCGTCAATGCGGTAAAACTCCTCGCTGGCGAAGCGCGCTCCACGGCGTGCGCAGATCGCTTGCGCCTGCGCCAGCAACGCCGTCAATAGCGTCGCCAGCGGTGCATCCTGCGGGCCGCGCACGTCGAGCGTCAAGCGCACCTCGCCGGGGATCACGTTGACCGCGCCCGGCAGGCTCTCGATGCAGCCCACGGTGGCCACCAGGTGCGGATCGGCGGCGCAGGTCAGGGTTTCTACCGCCATCATCCATTCCGCCGCGGCCGCCAACGCATCTTTGCGCTGCCCCATCGGCACCGTGCCGGCGTGGCCCGCCTCCCCGCTAAAGACACAGTTAAGCCGACGCGCGCCGTTGATCGCCGTCACCACCCCCAGCGCCAGGTCGGCCGCCTCCAGGCACGGGCCCTGTTCGATATGCAGCTCAAAATAGGCGCGGATGTCGTGTGGCGCACGGCGCGCCTGTGGAATCGCCGCCGGATCCAGCCCGAAGTCACGCATCGCCTGCGCGATGCTAACGCCGTCGGCATCGGTACGCACCAGCCACTCTGCAGGCCACTGGCCGGTCAGGCCGCGGCTGCCCAGCAGCGTCACGCCGAAGCGCGCCCCCTCTTCATCCGCAAAACCGATCACCTCCAGCGCCAACGGCAATCGGCGCCCCTGGCGGTGATAGCGCGCCACCACTTCCAGCGCCGTAAGCACGCCGAGCATGCCGTCATAGCGCCCGGCGTTACGCACCGTGTCCAGATGCGAACCGAGCAGCAGCGCGGGGGCGCCGGGCGTTAAACCTTCATAGCGGCCGCAGATATTGCCGACGCTGTCCTGCCAAACCGCCATGCCGCTCTCGCGCATCCATTCGCCAACCAGCCGGTTGGCGCGCCGATGTTCCGCAGAAAGATAAAGGCGCGTGAGCCGATCGGGCTCCGCGCTGATCGCCGCCAGCTCGTCACAGCGCGCCATCACTCGTACGGCGGCCTGCAGCGCCTCCAGCGGCGTCATCCATGATGTCCCGCATCATAAACGTTCCAGGCGGCCTGCAATGCCTCGCCCTGCCTGCTGGCGAAACCGAGGCGGTTCAACACCGCCTCCAGCGCCGCCAGCGTTTGCAGCACGCAATCCTTGCGCGCGTTGTAGCCCATGGTGCCGATGCGCCAGATTTTTCCCTGCAGCGGGCCGAACGAGGTGCCGATCTCGATGGCGAAGTCGTTCAGCATCATCTGCCGCACCTGTTCGCCTTGCACCTGCGGCGGGATCATCACGCCGAGCACGTTATTCATGCGGTGTTCAAGATCGCCGAATACCGCCAGCCCCATGCCCCGGATGCCCGCCAGCAGCGCCGCGCCGTGCAGCCGGTGGCGGGCGATGGCGTGCTCCAGCCCTTCTTCGAGGATCACCCGCGCACATTCCCGCGCCGCGAACAGCATGCTGGTGGCTTCGGTATGGTGATTGAGGCGCTCCGGTCCCCAATAATCCATGATCATGCCGATGTCGAAATAGTTGGAGTAGATCATCTCGTCGTCGCCGTCGGCGTGCTCGGCGGTTCGGATCCCCTGCTCCACGCATTTACGGCGGCGCACGATCTCTTCAAACTGCGGGCTGAGGGTGACCGGTGAACTGCCGGAAGGGCCGCCCAGGCACTTCTGCAGCCCGGCAGAGACCGCATCCAGCCCCCAGGCGTCGGTCTCCAGCGGGTTGCCGCCGAAGGAAGCGGTCGCATCGGTGTAAAACAGCACGCCGTGGCGGCGGCAGATATCACCCAGCTCATGCAGCGGCTGCAGCATGGTGGTGGACGTGTCGCCCTGCACCGTCAGCAGCAGGCGCGGACGCACCCGCTTAATCGCGTCTTCGATGCGATCGGCGCTGAACACCTCACCCCACGGTACCTCGATCGTATGCACCTCGGCACGGCAACGGCGGGCGATCTCGCACAGCAGATGTCCGAAGCGGCCAAATACCGGCACCAGCACCTTATCGCCCGGGCGAATGGCGGAAACCAGCAGCGCTTCGATGCCGGCGCGCGAGGTGCCGTCCACCAGCATCGTCCAGCGGTTTTCGGTGCGGAACAGCGCGCGATACAGCGCCATGACCTGATTCATGTAACCGGTCATCGCCGGATCGTACTGGCCGATCAGCTGGCTCGACATGGCGCGCAGCACGCGCGGATCGGCGTTGATCGGCCCCGGCCCCATCAGCAGGCGCGCCGGCGGGTTAATCTGATCGAATTGCGAGATATCCAACATGTTCATTCCCTGTCAGCTTAGTAAGTTATTGAGTTATGCCTTCAGCGTCGACATGACGTTTGTTTGCTGCCCAACAGCCTACTCCCGATAGGGATTCAGTTGAAACAAAAGATTCTTATGATCAATTAATGAAATCAAAGTAACACAATGAGGTGACCGATCCGCCTTAAACGGCGGAGGGGGAAGGAAGGAATATGATCTGCCGTGCTTAACGCAGCTCCAGTTCGTCCAGCGTCTGGAACAGTTCAGCGACGTGATGAATGCGCTGTCGCCCCTGCGCCAGCCTCTCATGCAGCAACGCATTGCTGAGCAAACTGGCCAGGCTCATGGCGGCGGCATAGCTGTCGAAGGCCGACACGCTGTCGAGCGGCACGGTCAAGTGCCAGCTGGCCAACGAAAACAGCGCCTGCGCCTGCGGTTCGCAGATCAGCAGCGTCGGCACCCCGCGGCTTTGCAACAGCGTCAACACCGCCTTTATCTGGCGCGGCCGGCGGCGGAACGCCACCACCACCGCCATGTCCTGCGGTGTCAGCCCCGCCAGATCTTCCGCCAGCGTCTGCCCCGGCTGCGGCGCCAGCAGCACCTGTTCACGCACCTGCATCAGTTGCTGACGCAGGTGCATCGCCACCGGATAGCTGTTGCGCAGCCCCAACAGCATCACGCCGCGCGCCCGCGCCAGCGCGGCGATGGTCGCACTGAACTGTTCGGCATCGATCTGCTTTACCCAACGGGTGAGATTAGCCATTTCCTGCTTATAGTGCCGCGCCAGCAGCGTATCGCCCTGCACCGCATCGCGGCTATCGGTCAGCGGCATGCCACTCTGGCGCAGGGTGCGCAGCTCATCGCGCATGGCGCGGTAGTTGGGGTAGCCCAGCCGTTTGAACAAGCGGCTGACCGTGGCTTTGGAAACGCCGCTCAGGCGCGCCAGCTCGGCGCTGTTGTAGCCGATCAAATCGTCATAGTGATCGAAGATGAAGTCGGCCACCCGCTGCTCCTGCGGCGTCAGCTGTGGGTAGTCGCGGCGCAGACGTTCGTCGAACCGTTGCATTATTGTTCTCGCTGTAACCTTTGTTTCAGCGGAACATAGCACGGCCGAACTACCCGCTGGCAAGCGATTATTCGTTGATGGGAAATAACCGCGGCCAGCCCCTCTTCGGCAGCGTCGCCGGAAAAGGGCGGCGCATTCAGCACCAGTAGGCCATAAAGTTAACGGTAGCGCGGTCCAGATCGCGTTCGCCGATCAGATAACGCCGCAGGGTTTTCACCGCCGAAGACTCGGCCGCCACCCAGGCATAGAAAGCGCTGCCGCCCGCCGCCCGCTCCCACAACACCTCATCGCTCAGGCTGCTTTCCGCCAAAGACTGCGCTTGCGCGCACGCCGAAGCGGGAATATCCACCCGCTGGCGCACCGCTTCCGCCAGCAACGTGCCATGCGCCAACTGGCGGCCCACATCGCGCGGCAGCCAGTAAACCTCGGCGAACGGGAAGCGGGTCAAATCCAGGCAATCCCCCGCCTGCGGCACTTCGAAGAATGCCTGCACGCGCGGCGGATTGGTCTGCTGCGCCAATTGCTCCAGAATGCCCATCGCCGCCGGCACGGCCGTTTCATCGGCGATCAACAGCGCCTGCTGCAACTGCGCCGGCGGCGCCCATTCGTAGCCGCCGCTGTCGCCGTCGAAGTCAGCGTTGGGGGCGACGGTCTGAATGGCATCACCCGGCTCGGCGTGAGTCGCCCAGGCGGAGGCCGGGCCGTTCACGCCATGCAGCACGAACTCGACGTCCATCTGATTCAGCTCACGGCGCAGCGCACGCAGCGTATAAGTGCGCATCACCGGGCGCCGCTCTTTGGGGATCGCCATGTAATCGCCATACCAGTCCGGGCTATTGGCCAACTGCGGGATCTGGCCGTCCGCCGCCGGGAACAGCAGTTTGATGCGCTGATCCGGCGCTTCCAACTTCATCCGATGAATATCCGCACCTTCAAACACGCAGCGCACCAGCGAAGGTGAAATCAGCGTTTTGCTTTTCAAGGTGATATCAAAAATTCTGTAGCTGGCGGACATGTTCTCGTTTCTCCGGCAACGGCTGTCGCTTGCACCTATGGCCGATCGGCTGCCGTGTTGACGGCGTGGGTTGCTCGATCGCGCAGCGGGTAAAATGTTAATAAAACTAATTAATTACGTTAATGTATCGCAAAAAATCATATCATGATTTTATTGATAACAAGAAACGTTATTGATAAAAGAATCATTCTCAAAAATAACGCAATAACAATATCACCTGGGAAATAAATAACGATGAAACGCAAACACCTTTGGGTTTTGAATCCTTGTCTGCTGGCGATGCTTGCGCCGACGGCTTGGGCAGAAGGTCAGAAAGCCGGCGCCGAAGAGCAGATGGTGGTCTCCGCCAGCCGTTCACACCGCAGCACGGCGGAAATGGCGCAAACCACCTGGGTGATCGAAAGCCAGGAGATCGAACAGCAGGTTCAGGGCGGCAAAGAGATCAAGGACATGTTGGCGCAGCTGATCCCCGGCATGGACGTCAGCGGCCAGGGCCGCACCAACTATGGTATGAATATGCGCGGCCGCTCAATGATGGTGATGATTGACGGCGTGCGCCTGAATTCATCGCGCAGCGACAGCCGCCAGTTGGATTCGATCGATCCATTCAATATCGATCATATCGAGGTGATTTCCGGCGCGACCTCGCTGTACGGCGGCGGCAGCACCGGCGGCCTGATCAATATCGTCACCAAAAAAGGACAACAGGAACAGCAGGTCGAGTTGCAGGTCGGCGGTAAAACCGGCTTTGGCGGCCATAACGATCACGACGAGAACGTGGCGGCGGCGGTCAGCGGCGGCAACGACAACGCCTCTGGGCGCCTGTCCGTTTCTTACCAGCGCTATGGCGGCTGGTATGACGGCAAAGGCAATGAGGTATTGATCGACAATACCCAAACCGGCCTGCAGTATTCCGATCGCCTCGACGTGATGGGCACCGGCACCCTCAACATCGACGATCATCAACAGCTGCAGCTGACCACCCAATACTACAAAAGCCAATCCGACGGCGATCACGGCCTGTTCCTGGGAGAGAACTTTGCGGCGGTGACCGGCAACGCCAAGGCATATAACAGCGGTAACTTAAATTCCGACCGCATCCCCGGCACCGAGCGCCACCTGATCAACCTGCAATATTCCAACACAAATTTCCTCGGCCAGGATCTGGTGGCGCAGGTCTACTACCGCGACGAAACGTTGACCTTCTACCCGTTCCCGACGCTGGCGGGCAAAGCACCGAACTATTACGTCAGCAGCATTGGCGCTTCGCAGCAAAAAACCGATTTCTACGGTGGCAAGCTGACGTTAAACAGCAAACCTGTCGACGCACTGACGCTGACTTACGGCATTGACGCCGAGCATGAAAGCTTCAACGCCAACCAGCAGTTCTTCAACCTGGCGAAGGCTCAGCAGTCGGGCGGCATGACGCTGGAGAACGCTTACAGCACCGGCCGCTACCCGAGCTATACCACCAGCAACCTGGCGTCGTTCCTGCAGGCCAGCTACGACATCAACCCGATCTTCACCCTGAGCGGCGGCGTGCGTTATCAGTACACCGAAAACAAGATTGATGACTTCGTCGGTTATAACCAGCAGCAGGCAATCGCCACCGGCGCCGCGACGTCCGCCGACGCTATACCGGGCGGGAAAACCGACTACAACAACGCGCTGTTCAATGCCGGCCTGTTGGCACACCTGACCGAGCGCCAGCAAACCTGGTTCAACTTCTCTCAGGGCTTTGAGATCCCGGATCCGGGCAAATATTACGGTAACGGCACCTACGCGTTGAACGGCGGACATTACCAGTTGCTGAAGAGCGTTAACGTCGGCGATTCCAAGCTGGAAGGCATCAAGGTCAATGCCTACGAGCTGGGCTGGCGCTATACCGGCGATAATCTGCGCACGCAAATCGCCGCCTACTACTCGCTGTCCGACAAGAGCATCGCCATCAACAAAACCGACATGACCATTAACGTCAATGCGGATAAGCGGCGCATCTATGGGCTGGAAGGGGCGGTGGACTACTTCTTTGAAGACAGCGACTGGAGCGCCGGCACCAACTTCAACGTTATCCGATCCGAAACCAAGGTCAACGGCGAATGGAAGAAGCTGGTAGTCGATACCGCCAGCCCATCGAAAGTCACCGCTTATGTCGGCTGGGCGCCGGGCGACTGGAATCTGCGTTTACAGTCGCAGCAAACCTTCGACGTGTCGGACGATGGCGATTACACCAAGGCCAATTCCACCCAGGGCCGCAAAATCGATGGCTACAACACCCTCGATTTCCTCGGCAGCTATACCCTACCGGTAGGGAAAATCAGCTTCAGCGTGGAAAACTTGCTGGACAAGGAATACACCACCGTTTGGGGCCAACGCGCGCCGATCCTGTACAGCCCGACCTACGGATCGCCTGAGCTGTACAGCTATAAAGGCCGCGGACGCACCTTCGGCTTGAACTATTCGGTGTTATTCTGAGGATAAGGGGCCGGTCTGCCGGCCCCGTTCATTGGGCCACGCCGTTTTTCAGAGAACGGAAACGACGAAGCCCTGAGTTATCGCTAACTCAGGGCTTCTGAATAGTGGCGGAACGGACGGGGCTCGAACCCGCGACCCCCTGCGTGACAGGCAGGTATTCTAACCAACTGAACTACCGCTCCGCGCCATTCCCTCTTGCGGGGGAACGAGGCGCATATTACGGACGCCTCTCGGTTCCGTCAACGCCTTTTTCTCCGCAAATGAACCGTTTGCACAGTTTTTCAACGAAGATTCATCCAGTGAGGTTTTTTCACGCAAAAACGCCGTTATTCCGCCGGCGCCCCGCGCCACAGGCAGCTACCGCCCTTCTTCGCCACCAGATCCAGACGCGCCTCATGCGCCTTCACTTCTTCGTCGCTGGCGTAGACCACTTTCATCGCCGTCGCCGGGCGGACAATGCGTTGTATTTCTTGCGCGGCGTCATTTTGCTGGGTATCCCCCTCCATCTGGAACGCTATCGAGGTCTGACCGCCGGTCATCGCCAGATAAACTTCCGCCAGGATCTCGGCATCGAGCAATGCGCCGTGCAGCGTACGCTTGCTGTTGTCTATCTCATAACGGCTGCACAAGGCATCGAGGTTGTTGCGCTTGCCCGGGAACAGGCGACGCGCCATCAACAGGCTGTCGGTGATGGTGCAGAAGGTCTCGGTCTTCGGGATGCCCTGCTGCAACATGCGGAATTCGTGATCCATAAAGCCGATATCGAACGCCGCGTTATGGATCACCAGCTCGCCGCCGCGGATAAAGTCGAGGAATTCCTCGGCAACCTGATCGAAGGTCGGCTTGTCGGCCAGGAAGTCGTCGCTGATGCCGTGTACGCCGTAGGCTTCCGGATCCACCAGCCGATCCGGCTTGATGTATACGTGGAAGTTGCGCCCGGTCAGGCGGCGGTTAATCACCTCCACCGCACCGATTTCGATGATGCGGTGCCCTTCGTAGTGCACCCCAAGCTTGTTCATACCGGTGGTTTCGGTATCGAGGACAATCTGTCTGGTGGTTGTAGAGATCATATTGCAGTGCTCACAGCGCTCGTTTATGTCAGACTTGGCTTTTATAAAACTGATAGGAAGAGTCTACCAGAGATGCTCAAACAGGTAGAAATTTTCACCGACGGCTCCTGCCTTGGCAACCCCGGCCCCGGTGGCTACGGCGCGATACTACGCTATAAGCAGACGGAAAAAACCTTCAGCGAAGGATTCCGTCTGACCACCAATAACCGCATGGAAATGATGGCGGCGATCGTGGCGCTGGAAGCGCTGACCGTGCCCTGCGCCGTGACGCTCAGCACCGACAGCCAGTACGTGCGCCAGGGCATCACCAGCTGGATCCATAACTGGAAGAAACGCGGTTGGAAAACCGCCGACAAAAAACCGGTCAAAAATGTCGATCTGTGGCAGCGGCTGGATCAGGCCATTCAGCGCCACGAGGTGAAGTGGGAATGGGTCAAGGGCCACGCCGGCCATCCGGAGAACGAACGTTGTGACGTGCTGGCGCGCGAAGCGGCCGGTAAACCGACGCAGGAAGACGTCGGTTACCAACCGGAAGCCTAAGGCAGCTTGCGATAGCTCTTGGTCGCGCCCACCGCGCGGCTGAGAGACGGCTTTCTCGCCCCCAGTTTCATCGGCGTGGGCGTCAGCGGCAAGGTGCGCTTACGCGCCACAATCACGCTCATGCAGCCCAGCGCCGGCAAATGGGTGCATAAAAATTTGCCGCCCTTGCGGTGCCACGGCAGTACGTGAAAACGCGCCTGGTGCAACACCTCGTAATTCAGCAGGCTGAGCCAATCCAGCAGCCGCATCTGGGTAAACATGCGGCTGACATAGGGCTGGCGACGACGCAACCCGGGCGCCAGCTTGCCCAACCCCAGCAGGCTGAACGGATTGAAACTGCTGATGACCAACCAGCCGTCGTCGATCAACACCCTGTCCACCTCACGCAGCATGCGGTGCGGATCGTCCGCATAGGACAGCGTATGTGCCAACAGGCAGGCATCTACCGACTTGGCGGCAAACGGCAGTTGATAAGCGTCGGCGACCACCTGCAGCCCTTCCCCCTCCAACCCTACGTTAACCTGATGGGAGATTGCGCATTTATCCGTGGCCAGCTCGGCGCTGAGCATGCCCATCTTCAGCAGATGGAAACCGAACAGCTTGGGCCACCAGGGTTGCAACTGCCGCTCGAGCGCTTCACGATAGTACTCCCCCCACGGCAGCTCAGCCCAGGACTGCGGGCCGGTGAGCTTTTGTAGAGTATGGGCTGGTTTCATGATTTATTATCTTCTTTCAAGCCGTTGCCAACGAGAGGTACACCATGAATCTTATCAGCATTCCCGCCTTCCAGGACAATTACATTTGGTTATTGGATGACCGACAGGGGCGCTGCATTATCGTCGATCCGGGTGAAGCGCAGCCGGTACTTGAAGCGTTGCAGCGCCTGCAGCTGGCGCCGGCGGCGATCCTGCTGACTCACCATCATCACGATCACGTCGGCGGCGTGGCGCAGATTGTCGCGCAGTACCCCGGCCTGGCCGTCTATGGGCCGCAGGAAACCGCGGACAAAGGCGCCAACCACATCGTCCATGACGGCGACACCTTTGATATCGATGGCCGTCAATACAGGACTATCGCCGTTCCCGGCCATACGCTGGGCCATGTGGCATTCTATAGTGCCCCTTATCTGTTCTGCGGCGACACCATTTTCTCCGCCGGCTGCGGCAGGCTGTTTGAAGGCACCGCCAAACAAATGTACGACTCATTTCAACAACTCGCGCAACTTCCCGATAACACCTTAATTTGCTGCGCGCATGAATATACTCTTTCAAATCTTAAGTTTGCGCGGGCTATTTTGCCGGAAGATCGAGAGATTGAAACATATCAACAACATGTTGAAGCGTTAAGGGCAAAAGGCCAAGCCAGCGTGCCGACTACATTGCAATTAGAGCGCAAAATTAACCTGTTTTTACGTTGCCATGACACTGATTTACAAAAGAAATTAGGCTTTAATTCACCACCGAAAAGCCTTCATTCAGTTTTTTCCGAATTACGCCTGCGGAAAGATAACTTCTAAGCTTTTAGTTGTGTTATTTGGCGAAGCAAAGTATTATTGCTCGTCTTTTAAGCAACTACATTGACACACACATGAAGGCTAAAGCGATATTTCTCGCCTCAGTCTTGCTAGTGGGTTGCCAGTCGTCCAGGCAGGACGCACCGGCGCCAGAACAGCATGCACAGAGTTTGTCTTCGGCTGGTCAAGATGGTGAAGCAGGAGAGTACACAGCAAATGGCCGAGCGAGCTCGGCGCGGTGGTTGGATAACAACAGTCCCGCCGCGCAACAGGACCTGTGGAACTTCATTAGCGACGAGCTGAAGATGGAGGTTCCGGAAAATTCCCGGATCCGTGATCAGAAAAGAAAGTACTTAAAAAGTAAGAGCTATCTCCACGATGTAACATTACGGGCAGAGCCGTACATGTACTGGATAGTCGGGCAGATTAAGAAACGTAATATGCCGATGGAACTGGTACTGCTACCCATAGTGGAGAGCGCTTTTGACCCACACGCCACGTCAAGTGCCAACGCCGCAGGGCTATGGCAAATCGTGCCGCAAACGGGTCGCAATTATGGTTTGAAAAACAATCAGTGGTATGACGGCCGACGCGATGTCGTCGCCTCGACAACCGCTGCGCTTAACATGATGCAGCGCTTGAACCGCATGTTTAACGGCGACTGGTTACTGACCGTAGCCGCCTATAACAGTGGTGAAGGCCGCGTGATGCAAGCGGTGAAGGCAAACAAACGCCAGGGTAAGCCAACCAATTTCTGGGCATTGTCGCTTCCGCGTGAAACGTCAATCTATGTCCCGAAAATGCTGGCGCTGAGCGACATCATCAAGAACAGCAAGAAGTACGGCGTGAAACTCCCGAAAACGGATGAAACCCGTGCGCTGGCGCGTATCGATGTCGGACAGCAGATCCAGCTGACTCAGGCGGCTGAGATGGCAGGGCTTTCAGTCACCAAGATGAAAGCGTATAACCCAGGCTACAAAAAAGGCGTTACGGCACCCAACGGGCCCCATTACATCATGGTTCCCAAAGGACATGCCGAGCAACTGAAAGACTCGCTGGCCGATGGCCAGATCGCCGTGACTCAGCCAACGACGCAGTTGGCGAAGAACAGCGGTTTGACCGGTGGCAGTTCGTATAAAGTGCGCTCCGGCGACACCTTATCGGGCATTGCCAAGCGGCTGAACGTTAAGACCAGCGATTTGCAGAGTTGGAACAACTTACGCGCCAAGAGCGCCATAAAAGTTGGGCAAACCCTGCAAGTGGCCAGCAATACTGGCAGTAACAGCAGTATCACCTACCAGGTTCGTAAAGGTGATTCGCTCGCCAGTATCGCACGTCGTCACGGCGTCGATATTAACGACGTGATGCGTTGGAATTCAACGCTCGCCAAAGGCAACCTGCAGCCAGGTCTGAAGCTGACCCTGTTTGTCGGCAACAAGCTAACGCCGGATACTTAAGTGTTCGGCACAAAAAAAGCACCCTTCGGGGTGCTTTTTTATTAGCTGCGATTCACCATACCGGCGAGTCTTTCTCCGGATGAAACTCCACCAACAGCGGGTTGTGATCCGACGCGCTGGTCACCAGCACCGACGCCTCCACCACCCCCAGATTGCGGTAAAATACGAAATCCAGTGGACGCCCGAAGGCCTTGCGGCGATGGTCGTCGGTGAAGCTCACCTCGCGCAGCGCCATCTCTCCGGCAAAGTCATACAGCGCATTGATGCGCTTGCGGCTCCAGGCGTTGAAATCCCCCGCCATAATCACCGGCCCCCGGTGACTGGCGATCTGTTCGCCTATCGGCCCCAACTGCTTGCTGTAGACGTCGACGCCCAGGCTAAAGTTCACCGCATGGATGTTTACCACCATCAACAGCTCGCCGTTGTACAGCGGATAAACGGTGATCAGGGCCGACTTGGACAGCCGCAGCAGCGGCTCTCGCTCGCGCAGCGGGCAACAGTAAACAGGATGAGCGGCCGCCAGCGTCATCACGCCGGAAGGGTGCTGCGGTAGCACAAAGGCCGGCACCTGATCGGCCGCCAGATAGTTGGCGGTAGCGTAGCTCACCAACTCTGGCGTGGTTTGCGCCTCTTGCAACAATACCAGCTGCGCGTCTTTGCCATGGTTTTTCAGCACCGAAAGCCAGTCGGCTCGCTGCTGTTTGAAAATATTCCACACCATAACGCGCAAGGCGCCGGTCGTCGGCAGCGCCGCCCCTGGCGGCAACGGCTGGTTAACGGCGCCAGGAAAGATTCGCTCAACTGGCTGACCTGCAACATACCTCATTGCATAAGTTCGTTTCGGCACGCGATTCGCCTATTACCCATTAACATGAAAACTGGCGATGAACACTCGCCAACGATGAATTGATTATACGCCTACCCTGCATAGAGGGCATGGCTTTTGCGGGCATCACCTTTTCAGTTATAGGGGCCGCCTGCAGCGATTTCAATCTTCTGACGGTATAGCTGTGTAAAGGTGAGGGGTAATAGGTGAAAAATGCGAAAAGGCCCGCAAAATGCGGGCCAGGCAGCAAGGGTTTTACGAATTAAGCCGTTTGCAGCTGAGACTTTTTATCCAGGCGGCCACTGAGGCTAACCAGCAACAATGCAACCACCACGATCAGCGCGCCAATCCAGGGGGTCTGCGCCAGCCCCAGTGAAGCAACAGTCTGGCCGCCTATCACCGAGCCGAGCGCAATGCCGATGTTGAACGCCGCGATGTTGAGACCGGACGCCACATCCACCGCATTTGGCGTGTATTGCGCGGCTTTCTGCACCACATACACCTGCAGCCCCGGCACGTTGCCGAAAGCGAACACACCCATCACAATCACCGTCAGCAAAGCGGCAATACTGTGACTGGCGGTAAACTGGAACAGCAGCAGCAAAACGGCCAGCGCGGCAAAGATAAAGCTCAACGCACGCACGGCCCCATGACGATCGGCCAGCTTGCCTCCCCAGATGTTACCCACCGCCACCGCGACGCCATAAGCCAACAGTATCCAGCTCACGGTCGGTGCAGAGAAGCCGGCCAATTCCTGCATCATCGGCGCAAGGAAGGTAAAGGTCGTGAAGACCCCGCCGTATCCCAATGCGGTAATCGCGTAAATCAGCAGCAGACGAGGATGAGTCAGCACTTTCAGCTGTTCCCGCACGCCGGCGCTGCCCTGGTTCTTGATATTGCTCGGCACCAAAATAATGCTGGCCAGTGTGGCGACAGCGCCAATCAGAGAAACGGCCAGGAAGGTCTCACGCCAGCCAAACTGCTGGCCGATGAACGTCCCCAGCGGTACGCCGGTCACCAGCGCCACCGTCAGGCCACCAAACATGATGGCGATGGCGGAGGCCGCCTTCTCTTTCGCCACCAGGCTAGTGGCGATAGTGGAACCGATAGAGAAGAACACGCCGTGCGCCAGGCCGGTCAACAACCGAGCCACTACCAGCGATTCATAACTGGGTGACTGCCAGGCCAGCAGGTTGCCGAGAGTGAACAGCACCATCAGGCCAACCAGCAACAGTTTGCGCGGTATGCGGCTGGTCAGGGCCGTCAGCACCGGCGCGCCGATGGCCACGCCGAGGGCATAGATAGTCACCAGCAACCCAGCGGACGGTACGGTCACTCCCAACTGCTCCGCGATAGTCGGAATCAACCCGACAATCACGAACTCGGTCGTGCCGATAGCAAAAGCGCTGATGGTTAAGGCAAGTAATGCGAGTGGCATTTTTTACTCCGAAATAGCATTCAAGTTGATGACGGCTATTATCGGCCTATGCTTAAATGATAAAAATGCTCAAAATTTCAAATTAACTTTGCCATTGGAGCAAAAATGAAAGCAAACTCAGACGAGCTGATCACCTTTGTCACCGTCGTGGAAAGCGGTAGTTTCAGCCGGGCGGCTGAACGCCTGGAACAAGCGAATTCCGTGGTTAGCCGAACGGTGAAAAAACTGGAAAGCAAACTGGGCGTAACGCTGCTCAACCGCACCACGCGCCAAATCAGCCTGACTCAGGAAGGAGAGAATTACTTTCGCCAGGTGCAGAAGGTACTGAACGATATGGCCGCGGCAGAAAATGCGCTGATGGAAAGCCGTCAACGCCCGCAAGGCCTGCTGCGCGTCGACGCGGCAACGCCGGTGGTGCTACACATGCTGACGCCTTTAGTGGCGGAGTTCCGCGAACGTTATCCTGAAATGTCGTTATCGCTAGTGTCTTCGGAAAACTTTATCAATTTGATCGAGCGAAAAGTGGATATTGCGATCCGCGTAGGAGAGCTGACCGATTCCACGCTGAAAGCGCGCAAACTGATGACCAGCTACCGGCATGTGCTCGCCTCCCCCGCCTATCTGGCTCAGCACGGCACGCCGCTAACGGTAGAAGATCTTGCACATCACTGCTGCATCGGCTTCAACGACCTGCCCAGTTTGAACCGCTGGCCACTGGCTTGTTCAGATGGCAGCCAGTTGGAAATCACTCCCGGCTTGACCACTAATAGTGGAGAAACCCAGCGCCATCTCTGTCTGCATGGCAACGGTATCGCCTGCCTGTCGGACTTTATGAGTGACGAAGATATCAAACGTGGAGATTTGGTTCCGATTCTGGTGGAAGCGACACTGCCGGTCGCCATGCCGATCAACGCGGTTTATTACAGCGACAGCGCCGTCAGCAACCGTCTGCGCAGCTTTATTGATTTTGTGAGTGAATACCTGAAACGATAAAAAGGCGCCCTGATGGACGCCTTATGCTGACCACTGCGAGGAAAGATTAATCCCAGTTTGGCGCCAGGCCTTCCGGGCTAACCAGACGGCCGTTGCACTCCAGTGCGGCGATCTGCGCCATATCTTCGTCGGTCAGCGTCAGTTGCTGTGCCAACAGGTTGCTCGCCAGGTTTTCACGTTTGGTCGAGGAAGGAATAACTGCATAACCCAGCTTCAATGCCCAAGCCAGGACAACCTGTGCTGGAGTTGCATTGTGACGAGCGGCGATGCTTTTAATCGTTTCATCCTGCAGCGCTTTGCCATAGGCCAACGTCATGTAAGAGGTGATGGCGATGCCGTGCTGCTGCGCGAATTCTACCACCTTGCGGTTCTGCAAGAACGGTGACAGCTCGATTTGGTTGGTGGCGATTTCATCGGCGCCAATCGCGTCAATCGCTTGCTGCATCAAGTCGATGGTGAAGTTAGATACGCCAATTTGGCGAGTCAGCCCCAGCTTTTTCGCTTCCAGCAACTCAGCCATAAATTCGGCAACTGGCACTTCGTCGTTGGGTGACGGCCAGTGGATCAGTGTCAGATCAACGTAGGAGGTTTGCAGTTTTTTCAAGCTTTCTTGCAGGCTTGGGATCAGTGTGCCTTTCGCCAGATTCGCGATCCAAATCTTGGTGGTGATGAACAGGTCTTCACGTTTCACGCCGCTGGCAGCGATAGCCTGGCCAACAGCCGCTTCGTTTTCATAGATCTGCGCGGTGTCGATAGTGCGATAGCCCAGCTCAAGTGCAGTGCTGACAGAATCGATAACAACCTGATCCTGAAGGCGGAAAGTACCTAAACCAAATGCAGGGATGCTCATAATGTTTTCTCTCATTAACAGGTAGATGTGGTATGAGGAAGATTATGGCAACTTTTTTATTGATCAAAAACGCCTGGTTCGGCATAAGACTTTTGATCTAAAGGCAATAATATGGAGAAAGGCGAGGCGGTAAAGAGGAACAATTCCAGACTGAAAAGCGCAAAATACAGATATGAAAAAGCCCTGAGTCGAAACTCAGGGCTTATCAATTAAGTGGCGGAACGGACGGGGCTCGAACCCGCGACCCCCTGCGTGACAGGCAGGTATTCTAACCAACTGAACTACCGCTCCACCGATTCTTTTACGTTGTATCTTTCGATACCGGCAATATCGCGCTCTGCGACTTGCGCATTACCAGTCGTCACACTGATAACGTTTATTTGATGCCTGGCAGTGTCCTACTCTCGCATGGGGAGACCCCACACTACCATCGGCGCTACGGCGTTTCACTTCTGAGTTCGGCATGGGGTCAGGTGGGACCACCGCGCTATTGCCGCCAGGCAAATTCGTTTTAATCAACCCGCTTCATCACGAAGCCAGTCAATCCAATCTGTCAACAAGCTGAATATTGTCTTGGTCTCACCAAAACACCTTCGGTGTTGTAAGGTTAAGCCTCACGGATCATTAGTACTGGTTAGCTCAATGCATCGCTGCACTTACACACCCAGCCTATCAACGTCTTAGTCTTAAACGTTCCTTCAGGGGCCTTAA
>NZ_JAAABD010000011.1:0-57419 GCF_009900725.1 Serratia sp. Z4 | reverse complement strand
TCGAACTGAAGGGAGAAAGCTACAGGAAAAAGACGGCAAAGGCAGTAACCAGCGCGGCTTAACGTCGCACTAAAGGATACGGCCAGAGTAGTTGGCGCCAGTCGGCAAAACTAGTTGACGTCTAATATTTGGAGGGTAATCTGATGTTTTACTGGATTTTATCTGTATTCCTGGGGTTCCTGGTATGGGTCAACATTTCTCCCCATGACCAAGCTGGGACTCAGCTGCAGGATAGCACGCTGAGTCAGCGCGCTATTCAAACCATCCGTTACATAAATGACATCAATGACTGGCGCTATAACAACCCTGCACAAAAAGACGGTGTGATCCCCGACAGCGCTTTCGGCTGGTCATCCGTTGGAGGGTTGCGCAATGTTTTGCAGGCAGATCGTGTGTATGTCTATCAGCCAGATCAACCTGGGTTGATGGCGGCATTGTTGGCACAGAGCCGACATTCCGCGCTGGTTGGCAAAGTAGTCGGAAGACGCCTCATCGACAGTGTTGGCAATGACATGCAGGTCAATGTGCCGGCGAGCATTACTGACGGCAGCCTGGTGTACCTCAACTAATCTCCCCTAATAAGGTTAACAATGAAAAAACACCTCCCTTTGACCGGGGTGGCGGCGACGTTGTGTTTGCTGCTTTCCGGCTGTGCGCCGCTTGAGCGCATCGATAAGATCGATAATCAAGTATCACGGGACGAAAATCAGGCAGATAAACATCTGCATGCCCTTAAACAGGGCTCTGTGGTGCGTGATTTAACCTCTCAGTGGATCAACCCTTACCCGTTAAATGCTCAACCAGGGGGCAATAGTTTGCTGCCTCCTTGCGCTGTGGCCATCAATCGTCCTGGGAGCATCACACTGGCGGAAGTCAGTGCTTTTATCAGTAAGCGTTGTCGTTTGCCTGTGGTGGTGACGCCTGATGCACAGGCTATCTTGGCACCGACGGGTGGCAAAACTGAGCAGATAAGTGGCCCGGTTCCGGCGCCAGATCCGAATGGGTTGGTGCCGTTAGCCGCGTTGGGCGGTTCATCTACCCGTGCTGCGCCGGTCGTCAGTGGTGGCACTGCGCTCAGGGGTGTGTTCTGGCAGGGCGAGTTGGGGGGATTGCTTGATAATGTCACTACTCGTCTTGGGCTGTCATGGCGTTATGAGCAGGGTCGGATCGCCATTTTCTATCTCGACACCCGGACGTTCCCGGTCATGTTCATGGACAGCAAGGCGAGTTTTGGCTCTAAAACCGTGAGCGGCACCACTTCATCGATGGGGGCAACGGGTGACAGCAGTGGCGGTGGACTCAGCGGTGACTCCAATACCTCTCAGGCGACTGAGATGGAAATCAAATCCAGCCTGTACGAGGACGTCACCAATACCATTAAGTCGATGTTAACGCCCGGTACCGGTCGCATGAATTTGTCCGCCGGCGTCCTTACGGTGACGGATACGCCACGCGTTCTTGAGCAGATAGGCCGTTATCTGGAAGACCGCAATAAAGAACTCAACCGCCAGGTCGTTCTCAACGTGCAGGTCTACAGCGTCGAAAAACGCACTCAGGATCAGTACGGCATCGACTGGAACGCCGTATTCAACAGTGGCAGCGTCGGTTTGTCCCTGACCAACGCGTTTACCGGCGCGGCTTCCGATGCGTTGAACGGTGGGGTCTCTATCCTTGATGGCAAAGGGGCGGGCACCAAAGCCTTTATCAAAGCCCTGTCGGAACAAGCGAACGTCAGCGTGATGACAGAGGCCTCGAGCATGACCACTAACCTGTCGGCTGTGCCGATCCAGGTTGCACTGCAGCAGGACTATGCTTCCAACGTCACTACGGAGAATACGGCCAACGTCGGTTCATCGAGCAGTATCACCAAATCCACGATCACAACCGGTTTCAACATGACCGTGCTGCCGTTCCTGATGCCCCAGTCGCCAAAAATGCAGCTGCAGTTTGCGATCAATATGTCAGATGACCCGACCATGCGCACGTTCACGAGTGAAAAAACGTCGGTTGAGTTGATGAAAACACGCCTCAAAACCTTTACCCAGCGCGTCATTATGCAATCCGGACAAACGTTGGTGCTCAGTGGTTACCAATCTCTCAACAACACCGCAAATCGCCAGGGTGTCGGCAGTTTCCGCTTCTTTGGACTCGGCGGCGGCGCAAACGGTGAAAATAACAAAACCATGCTGGTCATTCTTATCACTCCGGTCATTTTGGGATAAGCCATGAAACAACAGACTACCTACACGCTGCAGAATGGGAACGCCTGGCTTGTGGCCGGGTTGCACTGGCAGTATTTGCCGCTGCGTGGGCGCCGCAGCATGCGTTTGCGTGCGAAGGAGGCCAAGGCTACGCATTGGGCAGCATTGCCAACCGGTGACGGCCAGGCACAAGGCACCCTGCTGGGCACTGTCAATCTCGCCGGCAAGGCTGTTCGAAAAGGAGGCGGGCTGGCATCGATGGCGTTGGCGGTTCTGCCGGCATTGCCAGAGGATTGCTATGGCGTTTTCCCGTTACCCAATGGGCAATACTGGTTCGTCGCTGTCAGTGACGGCATGCTTTCCCCGTTCGGTGATATCGTCGGGGATGAAACGGCTATACGCACTGCGGTTTCCAATTTTCTGGCGATCACCTCAGCGCCTGCTGCGGGGTGGATGATATATGCTCCTGGCGGTTTCTTTCCCGGGGAAGACACGGAAGATAAATCGCTCACCGACTTGGTCGATAGCAAGGTCGGTTTGCGCCGGGCCCGGCTGAGTCAGACTCATGATCCGAAGGTGTTGTGGCTTTGGGGCATTGCAGTGGTGGCCCTGGGGGCCGGGTATGTGGGTTATTCAGTCTGGGAGAAACACCAGGAAGATGCGCGCATAGCAGCAGCTCAGGCCGCGCTGATGGCCAGGCAACAGATGGCACAACAGGCGCCGGCCGACAACCTGAAACCCTGGGCTACACAACCGCGGTTTCCACCGATGCTCAGTGCCTGCAGTCGCGTATGGAAAGATGCGCAGATCTCTATTGCAGGCTGGGTTTTCAATACAGCAACGTGTGATGCGCAGGGAAAAATCATACTGCACTACACCTTGCCGAACGGTGGCACCGTAGGGGATTTTGCCTTGCGGTTACCCGTGCTCTATGGTTCAGATATTCAACCCGTTTTTAATATTCCCGGTAGCGCCGACGACGCCTCTTTTGCATTACCAGTGCCACTTTCTCCTCCAGAACATCCCGAAGATCTTCTCCCGGGCAGCCAGCAAATTCAGCACTTAACCAGTTATGCCCAGCGTATCAATGCGCGCTTGCGCCTAAGCGAAATAGACGTAAGCACGCAGTTAACGCAGGGCGACGTACAAAATCTGCCGTGGCGTACCTACAGCTTCACGTTCATTACCGATATTCCGCCCGATCGGTTGTTTGCGCCAACGCGCTTCAACAGCAGTGGAATAAGGGCGTCCAGCATCACGACCACGTTAAAAAACAACCGTCTGGAATACACCATTGAGGGACTTCTGTATGCCAACCGCTAAATCCAGAGTAACGCCCTGGGCGTTGTGCCTGGTGCTGATTGCACCTGGTGTCTTCGCCGCGCCGGTCGCTGACATACCGGCGGCTCCGCCCGCTTCACCGTCGGTGAAGTCACCCACGCCAGCGGATCTTCCTCTGCCGACCACGTTTGCGCGCGCGGAGGCTGGGCGAGCGTTAAATCTTGGTCAACTGGAAGCCATCCAGGCAGAGACTGTGCTTTACGAGGCTCAGCTGGCCAGGGCCAAGGCGCTGAATGAACTGCAAAAGAACGGGTATGACCGTGCACTGGATCAGCCTTTCAACCCGGCGCCACCTTCTCAGGACAACAAATCCGAGGTCAAGGGCGCGGTGCAAGATGCTGCTCCACCGCAGATTGTGGAGATCACCGGCGCGGGTAAAGGATTCACGGCCGTGCTGGCACTCAGCAACGGCAATCAGGTTACGGTGCAGGTGGGGAATCGTATCCCGGGTACGGAGTTCGTTGTTAAACGGATAAACATCAATGAAGTCGTGGTCTCCGGGAAGAACCAAACACTGGTCTCTCTTTCCTTTGCGGGGTAACCCATATGTATGAGAAACGTGGTTCAACCTATATCCATTTAGATCTGGCCAATACTGATGCCCCGACGCTGTATGTGTCTGACGCACACAATAACAGTCTGGCCGTCACGTCAGAGATTGCCGGCGCGTTTAAAAAACACCCCAGGCTGCAGGTTAAGCGGGTTCAGCTCGATAAGCTGAAAGAGATGCAGCAAAGCCAGCTCACTGAGAACCCCAACGCTAACGAATATTCCGTTCAACAGGCGAAGATTATTAGCTTCTTCAAGGATGCCAAGATGAAAGGCGCCAGTGATATTCATCTGCTGATCGGGATGAATGATGTGACGGTGGTGCAGTTTCGTGTGCATGGCGATCTTGAAACGGTGACAACGCTGGATTGCGCGGAAGGGATGACGCTGGCGTCAACGATAGTGATGTCGATGTGCGATGTGGCCGAGAAGAGTTTTAACCCCAATCGCGCTCAGGATGGGCGGGTGCGTAAAGAGTTTCTGCAAGGGCTTCAGCTCTTCGGCGCGCGTTATGCGCATACGCCGGCAGAATTTGGTCTGTATGTGGTCATGCGCATTTTGCCCGATGAGGGTAAAACTCCGCCTACGCTCGACGAACTGGGTTTTCTACCGGAACAGCAAACGCTTATTCGCCGTATGCTGGCGCGCCCTGAAGGCGTCATCACCCTGTCCGGCCCTACCGGTTCTGGGAAAAGTACCTCCCTGCGCACATTCAGCGAAATGTATCTGTCCTTTACCGGGCATCGAAAACGACTGATGACGCTGGAAGACCCTCCAGAAGGATTGATTTTAGGCGCGGTACAAACCCCCATCATTGCCGATAAAAACGATCCGGACGCTGTTAGCCGTGCCTGGGTCAGGTCTATTTCTGCCGCATTACGGCTGGACCCTGATGCCATGGTTGTCGGCGAAATTCGTGATGCCAACTCGGTTAAGTCTGCTTTGACGGCGGCCAAGTCAGGACACCTGGTGGAAACCACGCTGCATGCGAATGATGCGGTCGGCATTCTTGATCGCCTGACCGATACTCTGGGTATCCCCATGGGCCAGGTGGCCGATCCTCAAGTCATGATTGGCTTAATCGCGCAGCGACTGGTGCAGCTGTTGTGCCCTCACTGCAAGAAACGCTGGGAGGCGGTCAGAGCAAATCTGGGAGAGGAGAAAAGAGCGCTGCTTGAACGCTTTTGTCAGGTCGAAAAGCTGGCATTTCGCCATCCTGAGGGATGTGAGCACTGTTACAAAGGCGTAATCGGCCGGCGGGTCATTGCTGAAGTCATTCGTCCCGATGCCAGATTCATGGAGCTGTTTCGCCATGAGGGCAAACTGGCTGCGCGCAGTTATTGGGTGAACGAGCTGGGCGGTATCACTCGCGGCCAGCACCTGATGCGTTATCTCAATGACGGACTGGTCGACCCGATTGATGCGGACTATATCAGCCCGCTGGACGAGGACAGCCTGACATTGTTACCCCCGGAGGATGCATCATGATTTCCCGTTTGCGCGAACGGTTGACGGCGCTACGGGGCAGGATGCCGTCATCGGAAACAATGAATGAAGGGGTAGGGCGCTGGTTGGCGCAAAAGACGTTCTCCACCGCTGACCGCCTGACGCTCTACGAGGATCTGGCTTTCCTGCTCGACAACAACCTCAAAGTTGAGAAAGCCATCAATTCAATGATAGGGAGCTTCGGCAAGAAACGCCCGCCGGTGGTCTATTGCCTGGAGGATATGCTCAGTGCCCTGCGTCAGGGGCGGTCAGTCGACCAGGGATTGGCGTCCTGGATACCCCGGCAGGAGGCCGCCATCCTCAGTTCCGGCGTTCAGGACGGCAACCTGGCTGCTGCCTTATACCGGGCGATCACCGTGGTGCAGGGCATGGCGAATATGAAATCAGCATTGGTGTCCACGTTGGCTTACCCGATGCTGTTGCTGGCAATCTCGTTTGCCATGATGAAGATGGTCACTGTCTATTTCCTTCCCCGCCTGGAGTCATTGTCTGCCCGAGATAATTGGACTGGGGCGTTGTGGTGGCTCAGCGCCATCTCAGAATTCTTTGTCAATCATGCAATTATTCTCGGTGGGTTGATACTCCTGCTGATTGGCTTCGTCGTCTGGTCGATGCCGAACTTGACGGGAACGGTGCGGCAGCATGTCTTGGACCGTCTATTGCCGTGGAGCGTGTATCGCGACGTGCTGGGAGTGGGTTTTTTACTTAATTTCAGTGCGTTGATGCGTGCTCAGGTGAAGACGGAGGACGCCATCGACATGCTGAGCCGTTATGCACCGCCCTGGTTGTATGAGCGATTGGCCGCTACCCAGCGGCAGGTTAGGCAAGGTGACCACCTCGGGTTGGCGTTGCGCAATGCCGGCTACGGATTCCCCACCCCGCGTGCTATCGACAAACTGGTCCTGCTGACCGACGGCGATAACGCTGAAATTATTATTGAAAATTTTGCACGGGCCTGGCTTGTGCAAACTGTAGCCCGGATCAAGCGGACGGCGTCTTTGCTTTCTTACATCGCATTGGGCACCAACGCTGGCTACATGATGATGATCCTTCTGGCAACACAAAACCTCAACGACCTCGTGGGCACACGCTAGACCGTCCACTCTCTACGATACCTAAAGGAAATAGTAATGGAACTCACACAAAACACTCGCTCGGCTGTCAACCGTGGGGCAATAACTATGATTGAAGCAATGATCTGGTTTGTTCTTGTCCTTGCTGTATTGGCTGTCGCTATCACACAAGGTGGCGGTCTGTTTAATCGTAACGATGGCAACACAGAGTACAGTAATGCTGCGGAGCTAATGACCAATACCCGCACCATGTTGAAAACATCCGGCATCTATAATTTTGCCACCGCTGACGCCATGACCGGTGCGCTGATCCAGTTCGGGGGGGCGCCGGCCAACATGTCGGTTGTCGGTACCAAATCCTCGGGTAGCGCCAAGTTGCAAAACCTGTGGGGGGGGGCTGTCACCGTGCAACCCGTGGCAACGGCCGGTGGGCAGAAATCCTCCTTCTCTCTGACTTACGCGGCCGTTCCTCAAGAGGCGTGCAGTACTCTGGCCACCAAACTGAGTGCGGCGCCGAGTGTTGTTACCACCATGGTCAACGGCACATCGACGAATGGCGCGATCGCTGCCAGCGCCGTGGCGGCGCAGTGTACTGCCGATAAAGGATCTGTTGGTCAGAACACCCTTACCTTTACCAGCAACACCTGATGCCCATCCTGCCGGCAACGTTCTGTTGCCGGCCTCCATCTGGAGTGCATTCTCATGTTGTCTTCCTTTCAACGAGCCCTGGCCTGTATGGTGCTGGGCTGGGCATTATTATTCTCGTTGCCGGCACAGGCGTTCTGTTTTAACGAGGCGGGGGCGCGCTATAAAGTTGACCCTTTATTACTTCGCTCAATGGCGACTGTCGAAAGCAGCCTAAATCCTCAAGCCATTGGCAAAAATCGCGATAAAACAGGACGAGTTACAAGCCGTGACTTCGGGCTGATGCAAATCAATGACCGACATATTCCCCAGCTGCGTGCGCTGGGTCTCATCCGCAGTGAGCAGGATTTGCTGACCAACAGCTGCCTCAACGTGCAGATCGGGGCCTGGATATTGGCAAAGCACCTCAAACAATGTGGGGTAAATTGGCAATGCCTCGGCTCCTATAATGCCGGATTCGCTGATAACAACGGTCCGCGGCGTATGATTTACGCGCGCAAAGTGTATGCGATGTACATGAAACTGAAAGGAGGTGCTGCCTGATGGCTTTGTATCTCCTGAAGTTCTCTTTGCTGATGGTATGCGCCGGCGCCACTCTGTTTATTGGCGCCCAGCCGTTGGTTCATCGAGCGAAAAAATTCTTGCTTGAACATGATGGCCCGCCCCTCACTCGGCGGCAGATCAGAGGCGTCACAATAGTTTTCGTCGGCACCGGTACTGCACTGATCGCAACAACGGCCCTTGTGGGCCATCCCTGGTTAGGTACCGTCAAAATTCTGGGGCTGCTGGCCTGGGGCATTCCTATGGTGCTGCTCGATTTACGCAATTACTGGCTACCGCTTCGGTATACCTCGGGTTTTTGGCTGACAGGTCTGCTGTTTACCTTGATGCCTGGAAGTGCACTTACCCTGACTGAGGCACTTACAGGCAGTATCGGCATGTTTTTGTTCCTCTATGCCTTTCACTACGGCGCCAAGCATCTGCGAGGTGAAGAAGGGTTCGGCATGGGCGATGTGCATTTGATCGCCGCGCTGAGCGCCTGGTTTCCCTGGCAGCTCGCCAGCGTGCTGAGCGGATGTGCATTATTGCTGTTTATCGCAGGGGCATTACTGACGAACAAAAAGACTCAACCTTATGCTCCCTGGCTATTCGTGTTACTGGCAGTTGTAGCCGGTAGCTCTCCTCAATTGCTCTCTTCAGGTGCCCTATGACTGCTGAAAATGCCACTCCTCGTATTAACCGGGGGGGCGCGTTGGTTTCTATGGCCATCGTTCTGGCGATCGTATTGATTGCCGCCCCTATCGGGCTTGAAAGATATTCCAATTACATAGAAGAACAGAGCTGGGTCGTGACCGCGACGCACCTGAGCACAGTAAGCGGGGGTGCCCGTCGATATGTGAAAGATAACTACGACACCTTGCTGAATCAGGTCAAAGGGGGAGGCAACGTCACGGTAACCGGCCAGACCCTGCGCGATAAAGGGTATTTGCCGGCGGGGTTTTCCCTTACCAACAATAACGGCCAAACCTATATTCTTGCCGTGACACGCAATCCTTCGCAAACCGACAAGCTGGTCGCCTTTGTTCTGACCGCCGGCGGTCAAAATATTACGTTCAAGGGCCAACGCTATATCGCTCAGAACACGTCTGGTTTGGGGGGGTATATCGAACCCGTCAATATCGCCAACGGTGCCGGCGGCGGCTGGCAGGTCAACCTGTCGAGTATGGGGCTTAGTGGACAGAGTGGACACCTGGCCG
Source organism: Serratia sp. Z4 (assembly GCF_009900725.1). Classification (NCBI taxonomy): domain Bacteria; kingdom Pseudomonadati; phylum Pseudomonadota; class Gammaproteobacteria; order Enterobacterales; family Yersiniaceae; genus Serratia; species Serratia sp. Z4. The sequence goes on along the minus strand of NZ_JAAABD010000011.1, from coordinate 48,347 downwards.
CTTACCTGACGTCCGACGTATTGGCAGGTGGGGCTGAAGAGAGTGATCGCTTGTATCGCTTCCAGGTTAACGGTCGTCCCGATCTTAATAAGATGCATACTGCGATTGATATGGGGGGGAACAACCTGAATGCCGCTAATGATATCAACGCACAAACAGGTAATTATCAGCAGAATGTAAATGCTCAAAACGTTGTATCACGGGATGGTGTGGTTGCGGGAGGTGGAATTGCCGCTGCAGGGGATGTTCGTAGTAATTACGGCTGGTTGGTAACAAAACATGGTAAGGGTTGGCTCAACGAAGACCACGGCGGCGGATTTTACATGGATGACAACGACTGGATTCGTTCGGTGAATAACAAAGGTATTTATACCGGCGGTCAACTGAAAGGTGGGAGCGTTCGTGCAGACGGCCGGGCATCTGTCGGTGAATATCTGCAGCTTGATGGCACGGCAAATGCTGGTTGGGGATGCGGCCCAAATGGACTTGTAGGTAGGACACCGGAAGGCGTACTGCTCTCTTGCCAAAATGGCATATGGAAGTCCTTGGGGGCGTTAGATACATTTAATGTGACGAGCGATGAGCAATGCCAAAACCTGAAAGAAGCTAGAGCCTATTGCCCTGCGGGAACAAAATTAGTCTCTGGAGGATATCGACTGTCTCGTTGGACATCTAATGATTCAGCACATAACTCCCCTGATGCTGCTTATCCTGACGTCTTTTCAAATAGCTGGATTGTAGTTACGCCTAATAATGAATGGCGTACAACATGTTTTCAGTCTATTGCAATTTGTACGAAATGATACGAAGTTGTTGAGGGTGGCATTGCATAACTCAATGTAATATAATGGTTTATTAATTCACTGAATTTAAAGAATCTTCATGAAACAAGATAAACTGGCTAGCGTCCAAGCGCTGAGAGGACTGGCAGCGCTTGCTGTCATGTTATTTCACTTTCGTTGGAATATAAACCTTTCCTATCCTAATCTGGGTGATCAGTTATTCGGATGGGGGGCTGTTGGTGTTGATGTATTCTTCATAATAAGCGGATTTGTCATCACGCTTTCAGCGAAGAAACTAACACCAGGACTATCAGCGGCAGGGGTGTTTTTGAAACATCGCGCAAGGAGAATACTTCCGGCCTATTTTATTATTCTGCTAATTACCTTCCTTTTATCTGGAGCCATGAGCACGTTCCATTATCCAGATAAAGTGAGTAATTTAATAAGTGCAATCACGTTCTCCCCAATCGATGCCAATCATGCCCCCTTCTATGTGGATGATAGTGGTTTCTATGGTATTAGGTGGACACTGAATTACGAAGTGTTGTTCTACTTAGTTATGGCAGTTTGTCTGATATCAAAATACCGATGGCCATTGTTGTTTGGTATGTTTTCGTTAAGTCTGGTTGTTTTCCCTATGTTGGCTGGACATTCACCGACCTTGGATGTTAGTGGTTATCAATTCGATTCAGCTTACTTAAATCTCATGACGAACCCCATCATATGGATGTTTTTGGTGGGTGTTGCTTTTGGTCTTGTTTATCCCTATACAAAAAAGCTAAATGGCCAGTTGCGCATGTCAATATTAATTGTGTCGATAATCGTTATAGGCTACTGCATTCTATTTGTCCCGTCATGGGGGCATGGGATGACGATGTCAGGATGGTATTTGTCAATTTTGTTTATTGCAGTGGTATTAAATGATGAGCTTGTAACGAAATGTATTCCTGCCTTCTTTATTACCTTGGGAGAGATATCATTCTCTCTCTATCTCATCCACACGCTAATGAATGGTGGGATAGGTAAACGGTTTGAAGACATTGGTGTGGCTGATGGTATGCCAAGGTTTGCTTTGTCATGTGTTGTATCTATCGTATTGGCATACTTGTCATATAGATTTATTGAAAGGCCAGTGAGTCGGAGAAAGAAAGAAACAGTAAAGCATGAGGCTGTGTAGATAATAAAAGGGGGCGCAAAGCCTCCTTTTCTTTAATTTTTTTTTCGAGTTCCGCTCTAAATTCCAATCAACCGAAAAATCAGATATACAGGATAAAGAAACATGAAATTTTATTGCATGTTACTCTTTGTGCCTGTGGTGCTTAATGGATGTCAACTTCCGGCTAAAAGTACCGCAGTCATGCCGCTAAAAAATACGGACACTCAATATAATGCTGAGCAGATTCAAAACGCGCAGAATAATTTGTATTTGTCCGGCGCGATAAACCAAGTTCGAGCACCTTTATTTACTCCAGGTATCAGTGCCAATTCTCAGCGCGTAACCCTCAACTGGGATGGCGATGCTGTCGAGCTGCTTTCTCATCTGGCCCGACAACGTGGGTTGACCTTTAACTGGACGGGTGTGCGGCTTCCATTGCCGGTCAATCTGCATGTAAACGGCGTCACCTACCAGAACCTGTTGCGAATGATTGAAGTCCAGACTGCCTGGCGGGCCACACTGCATGAGTTTCCTGGCCAGCTCACGCTGGTCTTTTTACAACCAGAAAAACCGAGGGGGCGTAGATGAAAAAGTCCATTCTGACGCTACTTTTCGTCAATGGCGTACTGTGCGGCCAGGCAGCAGCTGCACAATCCCCTTCAGAGTCTGCACCGCCGGATATGAGCAGTTACCTTAGCCCTTCACAACCATCATCGTCGGATATTTCGGAAACCCGTCGCCAACTGCTCGAAGAAGCTGGGCGTACATTGGGGTTTCGAGGTGGAAAAGCGCAGCGTGCCTGGGAGTTACGTCAAACCCTTGATGCTGTAGCCAAGAATTTGGATGCCTTATATGACTTCCGAACCTTGATCAGTCGTCAAGGATGGCTACCACCGGTGATCAGTGAAGCGCAGGATGTGGCCCATATCACACCTAATCAAATAAGAACCGCTACGCATGTGTATGAAATTCTCACACCGGAGCGTTTTGTCAGTAACCCGCCATCCTGGCGGAGTTGGCTTAACGCCGGCTTGTCCACTTCGGCAGTTGATGGGCCTGAAGCGGCAGTGATTCCGGCCAACGGTGCCCAGAAAGCGCTGTGGCAGGCGGCTGTACGAAAGGGATGGGAAGAGGGGCGGGAGAGTGCTGATCATACATTGGAAGCCAATTTCAATCGCCTTACCCGGGATTATCGCGGCATGTTGGTTTACTCACGCTTGTTGCAACAGGGGTATATCACCTCTCCGGTGGTGACTGACCAGCAACAAACCGTCAGTGGCGATCGCAGCAAGTTGACCACGGGTGATCGAGTTCGTCGTCTTAAGGAGCACGCTGGATTTGTGCCTGATAAGACGAAATGGAAGCCGGTCATACACAGAGAGGGAGAAAATGACTGAATCGACTGAGTTTATTCCCTATAACTTCGAGACCGGCCTAGATGGCAATGCACTTAAAACGTTTTTTGTCTGGTGTGCTAAGCAGAGTGTCAGTGATATCCATATTCAGGGCGGCAATCACCTGGTTGTCAGCCACCACGGTCGATTGAGACGAGCCAGTACCTTTGTGCTGGCTGACGATACCCTGTCCAAACTGATTGACGAGATCTTTGAACCGGAGGTGCGGGCAACGGCTGGGGGCGGCTATCCAGTCGACAGAGCGCTGCAGCTCGATGGCGACATGTACCAGCGCTATGGTCTGGATCGTGGTGAACGGTTGCGCTTTCGCTGCAATTTTGTGCAGTCTACGGCTGGGCGGTTGGATACGACTATTGCACTGACCATGCGGGTCATCCCGACCGCTATCCCCGAGCTGGATTCGTTGGGCATCGAGGATGACCTGCGCAGTGTTGTTCTGCCTCATAAGGGATTGGCCTTCATTGGCGGTGAAACCGGCTCTGGGAAAAGTACCTTTCTGGCATCGGTCTATCGGCACTGTATCGATCACGATCCTGACCGGAAAGTGACGACGACGGAAGATCCGATAGAGTTTGTTCTGGGTAAGAGCGGTGATATTTTGCCGGCGACTCAGCTGCAGATCCGTCGTGATGTTCCTAATTTTGCTGAGGGTATCCGCGCTGACCTGCGGCGCGCACCCTCGGTGATTGGCGTCGGGGAGATGCGTGATCGAGAAACTGTGGAAGCAGGAATTCAGGCTGGCCAGCTAGGCCATTTATGCCTATCGACACTGCATATTCACTCCCCCGGAGAGGCCATTCCTCGCTGTTTGAACCTATTCCAGGCGGAGATCCGTGAGGCAATCGCGCATGACATGCTCGGTGTGCTGCAATACATCGTGGTGCAGAAGTTGCTAAGGACAACTGATGGCAAACGGCAAGCTGTGCGCGAATACATTATTTTTGATGATCCTTTGCGAGAAAGGCTATCGGAAATGCCATACGTCAAATGGGGCCAACACATTGACGGCATTATTCGGACAGAGAAACGACGCATTGCCGATCATGCCTGGCAGCTGTATTTACAAGGGCGGATCGCACGCAGCGAGTTGGCCGTCGCCCTTACGAGCCATCAGTTGCGTGAACTGGAGCGAGGTCATTCACATGCATGATGAGCAGGAACCTTTGCCACCGGGCTATTGGCGCAATGCTTCTCGCAAACTCAATGTTTACGGTGTTCCGGCCCCGTTATTTTTGCTTTACCTGTTCTGGTTCCGCTTCCCTACCTGGGACACGATTTATGTGATCAGCGGCATCATCATTTTTTTCCGCATTCTGTCGGCCTTTGGTTGGACATTGACGGTACTTATTGCGCGGTTGGTCTATCTGCTGCGTGGAAAACTGCTGTCGGGTCGACCGTGGTGGTACCGCCGTTTTACTGAAGGTGAGTGACTAGCTTAAAGGCCTTTAGGGTGCCGGGAGAGGTATCGAAGTCGAGGAGATCATAATGGGAGAAAAAACCAAAAATCGTCTTTGGTTGGCGGTGCGTCACGAAGAACGCGAGAAGGCTCGCAAAGCCGCAGGGCTACTTGATGATGGCCGTTCGGCGCTGGCCTGGGATAAAGATGCGGTTCTGTGGTATGCGCGACCGGGGTGTGATATCGAGCGCGTGAAGGCTTGGTTACCCGACAAGACCATCAGCACTGGCGGCGGTGATGCCCAGGCAGAATTTCACGATGCCCTTACGCAGGCGGGGTTAATCGTGAAAGGGTTGCCGGTGATGGATGGGAAACGGCATCGCGTCGCTACACTGGAGGATAAGAAGGGGCAAAAAAGTGGTGTTTATCGCGGGTTCCTTGATCGGCGCCCCGGCGGTTGGTTCATCAACTATCACCGGGCTGAGACGGAAAAGTCTGTCACGAATTGGAAAGCCAGTGGAACAGAAGCCGATCCCGTTGCCCGGCTCCACATTCGAGCAGCTGCTCGCCAGGCGCACGATGACGCTGAACGGGCGCGAGAGGCCAATTACCGCCGACAGACGGCGAAAGCGCAGGCGCTATACGACAAGCTTCCGGGCGCAGACCCTGCCCATCCTTATCTGGTGCGAAAGGGGATATCCCCGACGCCGGAGCTGCGACAAACTCAAAACGGTGCCCTGGTGGTGCCGTTTTTTAATGCTGAGGGTGAATTTCGCACCTTGCAGTACATCACGCCTGACGGCGATAAGCGGCTTTACAGCGATGCGCCAAAGCAGGGGAATTTCTTGGTGGTGGGCGGCCCGCTAACGCCTGACGCCCCTGTGTTGTATGCCGAGGGGTATGCCACGGCCAGAAGCCTGAATCTTGCTACTGGCCAGCCGGTCGTAATGACCATTGATGCCGGCAACATGGCCGCAATTGCCAACGTACTGCACGCGCGTTATCCCGATACCCCACATATCTTCCTTGCCGATTTGGATCATGCAAAGAAGGTGAACAAAGGGGTGATGATGGCTACTCAGGCTGCGTCATCAGTGACTTACGGTGCTGCAATTGTGCCTGATTTTACTGATGCAGAAAAAAAACTGGGGCTGACCGATTTCAATGACCTTCACCAGTCGCGAGGGCTGGATGGGCTACGTTTGCTCGTGACCGCCAACATTGCCCGTGCACTGGATATTATCCAAGAGGAAAGAGAAAAAATGAACCATCCATCCGATGGCGCTCCGCTGCCCATTCCGGAAGAACCACCGTTTGCACCGGTTGAAGCAGTGCCGCCGATGCCGACAGAACCGCCCTCTATTCAGGCCGATGTCGGGCCTGTTGAGCCGATTGTGGATCACCTTCCCGTAGTCGATGAAACGCCGATCGATATTAACGATTATGCGTCCTGGGCCGCGCAAGCCGAGACATCTGGCGTACCGTTACCTGATATGGGCGCCGAACCTGAAGAAGGCTCTGTGGTTTCTGATGTAGCCGATCGTTCCGGCGACACGCCTATTTCTCTGGCAGGACGGCTTAATCCTGAAGGAAGTGCGCCAGAACCAGCACCGGTTGATGCTGCAGAACACATTGCACCGATTCCTGAGGCGGCTGAACCAACACGGGAGATACCATCCGATACGGTCAGTGACCTGGAGGATGTGCCGTCTCGCCAACACAGTGAACCTCAGCTAGAAAATGCCATACCGGCGTCACAATGGGCCCATCATTCGGAGTCCGAACAGGCTCAGAAATCATCAACAGTCGATGCAATCTGGGTGGGGCCACCACGTCCGAGCAGCGAGGCGGCTGATCCTGATGTGGCGTTGATAGACAAGGATGCGTTACTTCAGCGGTTGTCATGGGAAAAGCAGGGGGACAATGCGGTTCTCTACAAATTGGATAACGAACCCGCGTTCATCGATCGGGGCTCCCGATTGGATATGGCGGAGGGGGCCAGCCAAAGCGATGAGAAGGTACTGGCGGCGTTGTTGACCGCGGCACAGTATTACCGTGGCCGTATTGAATTGACCGGCAGTGACGCTTTTCAGGAAAAAGCGATCGCCCTGATTGCCCGGCATGAAATCAATGTGACGATGAAGGTCCCTGCCCAGCAGGCCATGTTGGAAGATGCGCGGAAAAAGTTGGCTACGCCAGTGCCAGTTAGTGACGCTGTCACCGGTGATGCCGTGCCAATGCCGGAAAATTCCCCCGCATCGCAACCGGCTACATCGCCGGTGCAACATTCCGGCCCTGCAGCTGCCACACCGCCCGCCACACCGCCCGCCGCACCGCAAGAAGCTGAGCCAGTTGTTGAGACGCGGAATCATCCAGCAGCCAGGCAGCAAGAGAATGCCGCCCAGCCTGACAGCGGTATTCCTGCCGCTATTCACCAAAGCTACAAAGCCGCGGCGGCGGGTGTCACCGGCAAAGTCCTCAAATGTGGTACCGCCCCTTTCCGTTTTGAACCCGGAGAATCACAAAGCTCGTTCATTACGCTGCGGACACGGGAGGGAAAACAAACATTTTGGGGTAAGGAGTTGGCGGGGCTAATACGTGAAACCCGTATCCAGCCCGGTCGTATGGCCACGCTTACCTGGTTGGGGAAAGAAGCCGTAACCGTGCAGGTTCCGCAGAAAGACGATCAGGGGGTGGTTACCCACTTTGAGTCAAAAACAGCGCATCGCAATCAGTGGTCTTTGACCCCTACCGGGGGTGATACGGTACGTACCGGTCAGGATGATGGGGTCAAGTTGGCGGCATTTGATGCGGCAAGATTTGCCAAAATCCAGTCGGCCATCATCAACCAGCTGCGTCTTGATATGCCACCGCCGGCAGCGCCTCAGGAAGGGGTGTACTGGCTGCGGCCAGATGGGCAGGGCAGTCAAACACCCGGTGATGTGCTATCTGCACCGCGGCCATCCATGGATAAGGGGGCGGGAGAGCCGGTTGCCAGCAGCTGGACGCAGGATGGTCATCTTGATCTATACCTGGTGCGCAGCGATGGCCCATATCTGCAGGGGGTGGTTCGCCATCAGGGAGAATATCAGCATGTGCTGGTGACGTTACCTGGCCGAGAGGATGCGCCTCCCATGGTGTTCAACACGATCACCCCTGAGGGGGCGAGACCTGTAGGCTGTGGGAATGGGATCAACCGCAGCAGTGGCCAGCCCGTACCTCGCGAGAACATCGCCTTCAAGCTGGAAGGCGATAGCCAGGTTCGAATTGGCAAACTGGATGCTCCTGCCAGTTTACCGCCCGCGTTTCATTCCCGACTGGGTTTTGACGAACGTTGGCGCGATGAGAACGCTTCCCCAAAGGCCGCGCCGGCGGCAGCGCCAAAGGCGCAGCCGGGCGACCCTCGCCCGATATAACTCACTGACCGCAAAGGACTCTCTTTATGTTTAAAAAAAGCGTGTGCGCCGCACTGCTTGCGGCGTTGTGCTGTCTGCCGGCTACCAGTTTTGCCTCCACCTGCCGTGCGGGGGCTGCGGCTGAAGCCGGCAGCAAAGCCGGTTATGAGCAGGCTCGACGGGCCGCCGAAGCCTGGGCGTCGCGAGAACAGAATGCCTCTGACCAGTTACAGGATTGTTTGTCGCGGATACGTACAACCACTATCCAACTGCCCACGTTCCCCAGCCTTGCCGACATCATGAACCAGGTGTCCGAGAAGGTCTGTCAGGCGGCCGTTGACAAGATCAACGACTACATCCCCGGCACCATTGACCCGTGGCAAGAGTTCACAGGGCGTTAAGGAGACCCATGCAAACGCAAGAACAGAGTTCTGCCGAGGCGGCACTGGCGCCGAACATGGCACCCCCGGCATCAGACGATGAGACGCGTGCCTTTGCACACGCCCTATCCATGCAGCGCCAGCGTGAGCTGGGCGCGGCTTTTGCTCATCGCTGCCTGAACGTCGTGGTGTGGTTGTGCGTGGCATTGGTGCTGTCACTTTCCCTCAACGGGTATCTGGGGTGGCAGGTTGCACACCCCCCGGTCAAATACTTTGCAACTGAGCAAGGGCGGCTGACGCCTGCCAAACCGACAAACATTCCGGCGTTTAGCTCGGAGGATGTCGCTGCATTTGGCGCCGATACTTTACGTCAAGGCTTTACGCTTGATTTTGTTCACTATCGCGCACAGATGACGCGCGTGGAGCCGCGTTTTAACGACCAGGGGTTTGAGGGCTATAACAGGGCCCTGACATCGTCAAACATCCTTGCCGCAGTGAAAAATCAGCGGATGAACCTGTCGGTTGATGTGGCGCCTGGCGTCATACGCAGCAAAGGGTTACTTGGCGATCGTTTTACCTGGGAATTCCAGTACCCGGTTACCCTCAAGCTTGATGGCCAGCAAACCAGCACGCCGGCCCAACGTTTTATCTTCACTCTGCGCATCCAGCGCGCCGATGTTCAGGAAAAGCCGGCGGGACTTGAAGTCACTCAAATGATTTCGACAAACGCCAACTGAGGTTCCCCATGAAAAATACCCTTATGTGCACTTTGCTGGCGCTGATGACGGCGCCGGCCTGGGCAGAGGCACCCGCTGCCTCTGCGCCGTCGGGTTGGTCACAAAGTCAGGCGCCCACGGCTGCGGTGCCGGCGGCACCGGCAGCGAGGCCGATATCTGAACCACCATTACCGAATGGCGCCGGATTATCTGGTAACGATCCACTGCCCCCGCCTTCACCGTTGTATGCCCAGGCTGAGGAGGCCGTATCTCCACTGACGCCGGATGAGATCCGGCAGTTGCGGGCGCGTCAGTCCGAGGTGAACCGGGCGATGACATCACCTCCCGTGGCGGTGGTACCACGCATCAGCGCGCTGACCGTCGACCTGGCGCCGGGGGCCAGTTTGCCCCTGGTGCGAACGGCAATGAACTACCCCAGTTCGCTGACGTTTATCGACAGCACCGGTGCTCCCTGGAAATTGGGTGCAGCGCCGATCAGCGGTAATCCGGCCTTCCAGATTTACTGGGTGCCTGACAGCCTGGTAATGGTGGTCTATGCCAAGCAACCTTTTGTCAGCGGCAATATCACCGTTTATCTGAGTGGGCTGTCCGTGCCCATCGTGCTGAACGTCACCAGCGGCGAACCGGATACGGATGCCAAAACCTGGACAGTAGACAGCCGGCTCGATATGCGTGTTCCACGGCGCGGCCCAGCTGCCAAAGCGACAGCGATCCCGGAAAGTCGCATTGGCCTGCATGACAGTACGCTGCAGACCTTCCTTGACGGCATACCGCCTAAAGAGGCGCGGCGGCTCAAAGTGACGGGGGGCGTACCGGACACGACGGTATGGCAACTGGGGGATGATTTGTACATCCGATCGCGCGCCGATATTCGTGATGAGTTTGAAGCGACGCTTTCCTCTGCCGATGGCACTCACCTGTGGAAGTTGCCGGTAACGCCTTATGTGACGTTTTCCGTTATGGGAAAAACCACCGCGCTGAACATTGCTCTGGAGTAAGACATGGCGAGTGAAAATGATGCAGGAAGGGATAAAAAACTGACATTGACTCTGGTGGCCTCTGCCGTGGTGGCGTTGGTGGGGGGGACTTATTTTCTCTGGAGCTGGCTGGCGACTCCTCCGCCGGCGCCATCCCAGGTTGATATCAATCGCGTCGGGGCGTCGGTACACAATAAAGGGGCTGAGACACCGGCGTATCGAGAGCTACTGCGCCAGTATAACCAGGAAGGCGTGACGGCCGCGCAGCAACGCAACAGCAGCTTTATCGCGTCTATCCCGCTGGAGCAGGAGCCGGTGACGCTGCCTTCACAGGCTGCAAATGCGCGAAAACCATCGGTAGCCCCCTCTGTCCGGCAGGGACGCAGCGACTCACGTCAGGCCGATACTGACAGGCAACGCCAGGACGAGCGGCGTCAGAAAGCGCTGGATGCGTTACTGGCACAGATGACGCCGCAAGCGGATTCGACAACACCACCCGCCGGTATACAACTGGCTCAGGCACTTGGCGGTGGGGAGGGTAATGCACCCGGAGGACGCGGTGATGATGTTTCGGGCTTTGGCAGCTGGAGTGCCAGTTTGCCAGGCAACGTATCGGTGCAAACGGCTTCGCTGAATGCCGGTCAGGGAGGTTCACCGGTCACGCCTTCTGTGGTCATCCCTCCCTACTGGCGCGGACCGGGGGTGATTGATATCGGTGTGGATTCGGATAACAGCACGACGCCGGTCTTGGGGAAGTTTGTATCGGGGCCTTATGCCGGCGCGGTACTTAAAGCCCCCACCGGCGCGAAGTTGGCGGGAGATGGTGTCGTGATCCACTTCACCGAAATGGCCTTTGGGGGCGTCAATTATCAGGTTGACGCGTATGCGTTGAATGATGAGAGCCTGGTGCCGAGCGTCGCCTCCCACGTCAATAACCATTACTTCTCGCGCATAGTATTGCCGGCGGTGATGAAGGGGATCGGCGGTATCGGCGAGATGTATGCGCAAGCCAATACGCAGGTGGTAACGAACGGCTTCAATGCGGTGACGACGCGGCCGGGTACCCCGGATGGTAAAGCCGTCGCCGGTGTTATTGCCGGCGGCGCCGCCAGCCAAGCGGCAAACGTGCTGAGCAGTGATGCGGCACGGTTACCGCCGAAACAGGTCCTTGTCGATAAGCAACAGGTGGTCGCGATCCAGTTCATGCGCGGGGTTTACTCAACCGATGCGGTCAACGCGGGGACAACGGCGGCGCCCATGGTCACATCACCGGTGGTGACACCGACGGAAAGCATGCCGCGGACAGAGAGTGACTGGCGGTCACAAACACAGGCACGAATCGAAGCGCAGCGCAGGCTGCAACAGCAATAAGGGCTATCCCATGGCACGAAAAATTGATCCGGGCATTACTCGAAAACAGCTAAATGAAGGTCAACTTCGGCAGGCGCTGAACTGTGCGCTGGCCTGCTTGCACGCCTGTGAGCCTGACGTGATATCCCCCAGGTTGCTTCAGGACTGGGTATCTTCAGATAGGGTGTCCGAGTTGTACCGTCTTATGCATACCGATCATCGGTTTGAAAAGGGGCGCGTTGCGCTCGAGAGTTACTTCAACGGCCTGCCCAGCGTAAACCTCGAGCAAGCGGCGTCGATGAACCCGTGGCCGGAAGCCGCAGAGTGTGCACATGAGCATCTGGTCCAGAAGATTACTCGGGAGAATAGATATGAGTGAATTTTCAACTACCCCGACAGTATCCACCCCGCCTGAATCTCCGCCAACACATCCTATGCCCGCCAGGCCAGGCTTAATGCAACGTAAGTTGCTGTTTGGCCTCACGCTGCCCTGGCTGGCTGGGGCCGTTCTTACACTGGGACTGTTTGCGGCTTATCTGTTTGCCCCTTATTTGAATGGTGGTGATGGCGGATCGGCAGCGACGCCGGAAGCATTTAGTGAATCTGAGTATGTGCAATCTCCGGCGCCAGTGTCGCTGGCACCCGTTGTGCCTGCCGGGGGCGCGGATGCGGTTCAACTGCAAAACGACGTCGCTACCATGGTCGGTGGTGTCCGTTCTTTTGCTGAAACCAACCGCACGGCGATTTCCCGTTTGTCGGATACGGTTAAAACGCAGAGTACCGCGCTGGCCGCGATGAAACAGCAAATGGCAGACCTGCAGGCGCAGAACAACCAACTGCTTGTCCGGTTGTCCGTGCTTGAAGCAAAGCCCGTAGCCGTGGTGTCGCAGGTTAACGACCGTGCGGTTCCTCGGGCACGTTCTGCGCTTGCCGGCATGCGGCTTGATGCGGTGCAAAATGGCATGGCGTGGGTGTACTGGCAGGGTAAAACCTGGGCGGTCAAAGCGGGCGATCGGCTTGGGCGAGTGACGATCACCGGCATAGATGCGCAGGCGCGTGAAGTCAGCACCAGCGCAGGCGTACTGAAGTGAGGTAAATGTTATGCCTAACGGAAGTGATGCTATCCAGCTGCTGGTTAATCTTGCCCATAACGTGCAGGGGGCGTTTACCCGTTTGGGGTTTACGCTAGCCATGCTGTTTGCCGTGGTGGGCGCGATAACTTTTCTGGCCCACCACGCCAGTGCTTCGCGCAAGTCGCCGGGGCAGGCCGCCGGTGGAGGGAAGGTTATCGCCTGGTTGCTGCTGTGCGGCGGGCTGGCGGGGTTAGGTCAAATGATCGGGGCTGCCGCCAGACAGGTGGGGTGGCAGGGGGCGACCTTCGACGCCATCAGCTATGTGGATGTCGGTACCTTTGGCGTGGCGGCCGATGCCGCGAACGCCATGCTGACGCTGATCCGCGTATTTGGCGTTTATATTGCGCTGCAGGGGATGTTGACCTGGCGCCGCTCACTTAAAGATGGGCATACGGGGTTATCGGCCAGCCAGGACGTTTCCACCGGAAGCCTGAAATTCACGCTGGGTATCATGATGGTCTGCAGTCCTTATCTGCTTGATGCCCTGCAAAAATCCCTTGGCATGCTGTAAGCCTGCCGGGTTTCATCCGCGCGTAAGCGCACTCTCATCCTTCATTAAATAACAATTTCATTTTCAAGGAGTTAATCATGCCTAATGACATGATGCTGAACCTTTCCGTGCGCGTTTATTTCCTCAAAGTGTGGCTGCGTCAGCGATTCATTGCGTTTTTATCCGCGGCTGCTGCGGCCCTTCCTGTCGCTGCATTCGCCGATGGCGATATTGCTGATATGGCGGATCGGGCTGCCGAAGGTGCCAAGTCAGGGCTCAAGTCTGCTCTTGTTATTGCTCAGTTTATCGGTGGCATATTTGTTATTGGGGGACTGATTGCAGCGAAAAACAAGAAGGAGAATCCCCAGATTAAAGTGTCCCATATTATCGGGGCGATCCTGTTTGGCGTTTGCCTCATCGTGGTGCCGGAAATTATCAAACGGGCACAAACACAGGTTGGGTTGACGCCGGTCAACGTCGGTTAAACGAAACGCGCTCCGGGCTTCCGGAGCGTTTTTTTTATGGAGTGACGCTATGGCACAGCGACATATTTCGGGTGATGCCCCGGTCGATATTTGGTGGAGATGCCGCCATGACTAGCGCTCAGTTAATGCCGACCCCATTGTCGCTGGATATCAGCGGCGATCCCCAAACACCGTTGCCGCTGCAGATGGAAGGTTCACGTTGTCAATGTTGCGGCCTGCATATTCGCAGGCTGTGGCAGGGGGCCCGAGCAGGGTTTGATGAACCCCATGCGGTATGCACCTTGTGCTATCTCACCGGACATCTCGACAGCCCCACCGCAGCGCATGCCCGGCTGGTCTGGCTTCCAGGCACGTCTCTGACGAATGCCCTTCATCTGCAGCGTCAGATTTTGCTGGCGATGATTGCCGGCAATCGCGCGCAGCAACGTGAGGGAAAACGTTTGTGGCGCTGGATGGTGCTCCATGCGCGCGAAGTGGAAGGGGCATGGGGAACGGCGCGCGTCGGCGAGTTTGCTGCCGCCATGTTGCGATTGCCACCGGGCAAGCGGGCACGCTTGCAACAACGCCTCATTGGCTGCGTACCCGTATTCCCACCTGATGTGTTCGATGATCTGTCGCTGTTATTGCCAGAAGGTAAAACAGCGACGCAGGCCTTAACGAGCTGGTGTTTGCCTACTTACCGCCGGAGTGATTTGTATGCTGAGCCCGATCCGCTGGATTGAAGAGATAATTACTGCAACATCCCGCTTTGCCGTGTCGCGGGATTTACCTGACTACTGTGATTTGCAGACGGTGATCCGCCTGACAGATGACGACCGTATACGCCACCCTGAGTTGGAGGCCCCCTATATCTTGGTGACCGATGACGGCGACTATTGTTCGGCCTTCTCCGTCGCCGGCAGCTTTTGCGACACCGATGAAACTGCCCCCCCTGATGCGCCGTTTTCCTGGATGGGGCGTATCAAACGCATGACCGAATCGCTGAATGCGGTATATCGACGGCATGGTCATAAATTCAGTCTGGTTTACGAGGATGATCCCTCGCGCGGGGAAGAAGAGGTCAGACGCCTGATGGCACCTCAATACCGCTCCATTCGGCGTACCGGTATTGCACTGAAGGAAATTCTCGATGAGCGGGTGGCCAAAATAAGCCCCTGGGTGTCACGAGAACGCTGCTATCTGGTGTGTTATACCGGGCGCAAGGCGTTGTCAGCTCACGAACTGATGGACGAAAACAAACGCCTCAAGGCACTTATCCAGAAAAGCCCGGATGCGCGTTTTGGCCAAAATCCGGTGTTGGCGGAGATGGTGGGGCAAAAAATCAGGCATGACGCCTTTCTCAGCGGTATAGAAACGGCGCTGAAGGACAACGGGGAAGGTGTACTGCTGAGCCGCCTGGACGCGCACTCAGTTGGTCATGCCTTACGCGAACAAGTTGATCGCGCCGGCACCTCCGAACACTGGCGGCCGTTGTTGCCGGATGATCCTATCATGCCGCATGGCGTACGTGATGGTGAAGACCATACGCCATTCCTGGCGCCTTGGCTGAACTTCCAGCTGATGAATCAGGATGTTCACCCACAGGGCAATATGTTGCGCATTAATGGCGTGTGGCATGGCACCTTGTCTGTCGTTCTTGGGCCGCAAACCCCTCAGTCGTTTGCACATCTTAAAGCGTTGGTACCGCGCGCGGTGCCCTGGCGGGTTCGCATGGATGTGATGCCTGGCGGGATGGCTGCGCTGGGCGTCAAAAAAGGGACGCTCGACTTTATGGCGTTCGTACCGACATTGCGACCGATTTGGAAGTCCATTGCAGCACTCACCCAGGTTGATAGAAATGAACCGGTCTGCGTGATGACGATAACGGCGGCCACCTGGGGGGACAGCCCGCAGGCGGTGACCCGTAATTTGACGCTACTGACACAGGCTTTCCAGTCCTGGGGCGTATGCGAGGTGACACAAACCTTCGGCGATCCCGTTCGTGCCTGGGTTTCCACTTTAGTGGCATCCAGCAAAGGCAGCGGTCCTAATCCACTGTATCCGCCGCTATCCGAAGCGCTGAATCTGGCCCCACTGACGCGCCCGGCCTCTGCCTGGGAAGACGATGGCAACGCACTGTTCCCTACGCTGGATGGCAAACTCTACCCTGTGGGGTTGGCCACCAGTAAGCAGAACAAGTTGACCAGCCTGGTATCGGGTTCACCTGGTACGGGTAAATCGGTATTACTTAATGCCCTGGGTAATATTCAAATCACCAGTGCCCAGCAAAATCTGCCGTTTTTTGCCGGCGTAGATAAGGGGTTCTCGATGCAGGGGCAGATTGCTTTGCTGCGGGACAGTTTACCTCCTGAGCGGAAAGATGAAGTGATCGGCATAGTGTTGCAAAACGACAAGGCGCATTGCCGGAACCTGTTTGATATTCAGTTGGGGGCACGGTACCCGATCCCTCCTGAGCGCAACTGGATACTCAGCATGCTGACTGCCATGTGTATCGATCCAGAGACCGGAATACCGCCGAACGCGCGGGATACTCGTCAAATTCTCAATCGTGCTATCAGTAAAGCCTATTCTATCAATGCTGAAACCAGCGGTGCTCAGCTCTATAGTCGCGGACTGCCGGGGCTGGCGTGTGTTGACGAGGCTTTGGATAAGCTAGGGCTGTTCGAGCGGTTCGATGCGGACTGGTGGGAGAAAGCGGTGTGGTATGAGGTTCGCGACCTGTTGTTCGAAGGCGGGTACGTTCGGGAGGCCCAGCTGGCGCAGTTCCAGGCCGTGCCTGAATTGTCGGATATGACCCGGATCTTGAACCTCGATGAGATTAAAAGTGCTTATGGCGAGATCCAGCGTGACGGTAGCCAGGAAAAATTGCTGGATTATCTGTTCCGTTGCATGAACGACGCGGTCGGTGACTTCAAGATGCTGGCTGGGCGCACACAATTTGTAATTAACCCCCGCACCCGGGTTATTGCCATTGATCTCAACAACGTCATGGGCGACGACAGTAAAGAGGGGCACCTCAAAACGGGGATCATGTTCCTGTTTGCCGGGCAGGTGGCTGGCGGTGACTTTGTTTTGCCTCAGTACCGAGACGCGTTACTGGCCGCGGTCGATAAGCGTTATCACGCATTACATATCGAGCGACTGGAACAGCTGGATCAGGAGGTGAAGACAAAGGGGTATGACGAGCTGCATAACGCCAAGAAAGTGCCTTTTATCTTCCCGATGCTGGAAACCCAGGACCGTGAACAACGTAAGTTCGGGGTTCGCACCGTGTTGTCCTCCCAGTATATGCGCGACTTCCCTGACGCCATCCTCCGCTCGGCTAACTCACTGTTTATGATGGAAGTCGATCCGGATGATGAAGCGCTGCTGGTCGACCGCTTCAAGGTGCCTAAGGTTACCCTGCGTAATTTCCAGCGCTGCGGCACAGGCCCAGCGCCCGACGGGAGTGGCGTGCCTTTCCTGGGCATCTTTCGTATCAAGGGCGGTGGCACGCTCGCCAGAATATTGAAAAATGCACTCGGGCCGCTTGAGCTGTGGGCGCTGAACTCTTCACCGATAGACAGTCCGCTCCGGCGCCTGTTGTACGAGCAGGTTGGTGGGTCAACGGCGCGCGCCATTCTGGCCGAAGCTTTTCCGCAGGGTACTGCGGAGAAGTTGATCGAACTGCGAAGAAAGCAGGCTGGCGATGTCGATGCCGGCAATGTTACGCGTCAACTTGTCTCAGAGCTTATTGCCAAACGCGGCTATCACATTTAAGCGAGAAAAATCATGAAATATTCTGCGACAGTGGTCGCGCTGGCGGTCAGTCTCGGACTGAGCCAACCCGCGGCCGCGTATACCGTTTATGTGTCCGGCAGTGCGCCGATTGAAATGCAGGTGATGCCGGCGATGGGCACTATCAATGCCACGCTGGCGGAGATCCTCACAACGGAAACCCAGATAGGTACCGCTATCGTACAGGCCAGTGACAAGCAAGTCTCGGCAGTGACTGAAGCGGCACGCGCGCAGCGAGAGGCCGATATCTTTGGCCGTCAGACAGAGCGCCTGGAGCGCGCTCGTGACAGCTTTACGGTAACGGACAGTATCTGCAGCGAGTCGGCTTCCGGTATGGCTACGCAGGTCAGCAAGCAGACACGCTCCAGCGCATCAAGGCTGTCCGGCGGCGGCGGTGTCAGCAGCGCCATGGTTCGCAAGAGTGTGGCATCTCTTCCTGTGGCTCCCCGTCAAGGTGGTTATCGCAGTGCGGCTGTGCATGCGGCGTACTGTACGGCAGAAGAAGCGGCAACCTACGGGGGAACGGATCTTTGCCCACAGGTCTCCCCGTTGCCCGGCGGCGATATTGAGTTGCGTTCCCTGATGGATGGTGCGGGCGCTGTCGGTAAAGCACCTGATCTGACCTTCAATCAGGAACAGGTCGATGCGGCGATGGCTTACATGAAAAACTCGTCCCGTCATGATGCTGGGCGCACGCCGGGTAAGGGGGACATTCAATCGGCTACTGGCCGCGAGTATCAGGGGTTGCTGACACAATATAAGTCAATACAGAGCGCGGCCTCGCAGCCCCAGTTGGACTTGATTGCAGCCAGCCAGCCTAACCCCGCAACCCGTGAGGCATTGGGTGAGTCGTTACAAAGCCCGTCGGCCAGCCAGTATTTTTCGGCGACGGCGAGTCCGGAGGCACAGAAGTCCGGGGTGATGAGCGAACGGGAATATGAGGCGTTCGAGGTTGGCCGGCGATACGCCAATACCGCTTATGAAACTGACTTGCAGGCAATGAGTGGCGATAACCTGACGCGGGAGCTGGTACGTGTCCAGAGCCTGGGCAACTGGCTACAGCTGGGCATTAAAAACGAATTGCGAAAAGCGAACGTGATTGCGGGGCAGCAGCTGGCCATGACGGCCAAAGCGCAATATGCGCCGCAGCTTCAGCAGTTGTCTAATCAGATGAGCGCAGGAGTAACCGCAAATGCAAACTGAGCATGGTAAGCAGAAGCCAGCCGCCTCTTCGTGGCGGCGTGTAGGAAAAGTGGGGGTGGCATTGGTTAACCCCCTCTCTGATCTTGGGGTGATTTACCGCAGCGGCGTCCGGCCGATATTGAATAATCTGGCGAGAGCACGGGCGATGATTCGTGCTCGTCAGCAGGTTAAACGTGAACCATTGACCTGGGCGCAAGCGGTGGCGGCGGCGGGGGTTCCGATTGAGCAGCTTCGCGCCAACTATGTCCGTATCCGGGCATTTTGGTGGTTCCTGATGCTCGTTTGCGGCGGGCTTTCTTTGATTTTGTCGCTGATGCTTTTGGCGAGCTTCACCACTTTGCCCGGCGCCATCTTGCTGAGAGCGACGATCGCGGCATTGATCCTGGTGCTGTTAGGGGCGGCGGGCTACGTCAAGGCGCTGATCGCAACGTATCGTCTGTGGCAACTCTCTACCCGGCGTGTCAGCGAAGAGGAAAAGGGCACGTTCGAGGATTTTCGGTCGGAAAACCGCTGTTGCCGGCAAACGGTGTCATTGGGATGTTGGCGCTGATAACGGGAGTACATCGCCGTTATTTCCTTTGACGCCTCATTTCCTTCCCTGCCTTCTACCCAGCGATCCGCCGGGGCCATAACATACGGACAACACGATGAAATTTCTCAAAAGGCTGTGGTCAGCAGGCTTACTGCTGCTCTTTTCCTGGCCGGCGTTCGCCGATGGCGTGAATTATCAGACCATCGCTGATGCTGCACAGAAAACCAATGACTTATCGCGCCAGGCGCTGGTCATGATCTTTGGGGATGTGGTGCTACATCCCTTTAACC
Organism: Serratia sp. Z4; assembly: GCF_009900725.1. NCBI lineage: Bacteria > Pseudomonadati > Pseudomonadota > Gammaproteobacteria > Enterobacterales > Yersiniaceae > Serratia > Serratia sp. Z4. The sequence continues at coordinate 28,849 of NZ_JAAABD010000011.1, read as the reverse complement.
CCGGGCAACAAACGTTGATTGGCTCTCTGTTTGCCATTATCAACGGTGTACTTTGTGCCATAGCCCTGTTTTGGTTTTTGACCGTGACGATGAAAACCGTCGTCAAAGCTGGCCATGAGGGGCGTGTTTTTAATGGCGCCCGCTCGATGTTGTACCCGATCATGACTTTTGCGGGATTTATCACTTTGGTGCCTACCGGCTCAGGGTGGTCAATTTCGCAATTGGTGATGCTGTGGGCGGCGTCGGTGATGGGGGTCGGGAGCGCTAATCTGCTGACTGATAAAGCGGCGGATATGATGGCCACCGGATATTCCATGGTCACGCAGCCGACTGCGCCGGCGACACGTTCAGCTGCCCGGGCCATTTTTGAAATGAATCTGTGCAAATATGCCATCAACCGCGAACTGCAGGCTCTTTATGCGTCAGGGGAAGCGAATACGCCGCTGATGAGCACGAAAGGGGGCAACGGTGAGTATGTGACCGGTAATGGCAGCGCCATTTGCGGATCGGCGAAAACACCGAACTCTGCCCGTAGCGGTGTATGGAACTTGTTATTTGACAGCAAGGTTGATACCGACAATGTCGTGGCGTCACAAAAGCAGGCGCTGGACAGGATGCAGGCGTCACTGGATCGGGCGGCAATGGACTTTGTCGATACCTATTTGAGTAAACGTGATCAGGACAGTGGCAGTTTTCAGGATGTGGAAACCGACATTCAGAATGCTGCGGCCGACTATGAAGATACGGTCAACAAAGCGCTGAACCAGATCAACTACAAGGATTCGCTGCAGAGCCAACTGGTTAATCAGATCAAGAGTTATGGCTGGGTTGCTCTGGGAGCCTGGTATCACACCTTCGCGACAGCTAACAGTAAAACCAATGATGTGGCCAACGCCACGCCAATCACCAGTGGCATGAGTGGTGTGGGCGAGCACGGTACAGGGGACTTGTACAATCAGGTGTTTACGGCCTATCGCGCGCAGGTGCAGAACAGTACCTATACACCACCCCTGGGAACACAAACGGAGAGTGAGATTAGTGCAGCCAGTGCAGCTCAAGATCCGAACTCAGTATTCGTTGGAATTTTAAAAAGCCCAATCCAAAAACTCACAACCCTTATAGCTACAAAAAACTTGGGTACTGACGCCGATTTCAACGGTCAAGTAAACCCATTAATTAAAATGCAGGAGATCGGTGATTATACCTTAGGCACTACTGAAACCCTGATGGCTGCTTATGCCGGTACTTGGGCGATTGCATCAGCGGCCAGTAACTCACCTGTAGGGTGGGCAAGTAAAATTTTTGCGGTTGATGCCGGCGCTGTGGTTAAGGATGTGATGGGTGCGATGGCGCCAATGTTCTATTTCTTTATGTTTGCGCTTTTGGCTATTGGATTCTCATTAGCCGTATTCTTACCGGCAGTACCTTTTATTTTATGGATGACGGGCTTCTTTAACTGGGTTGTCAGTGTGTTGATTGGGTGTGGAGCCGGACCAATGTGGTCAGCGACGCATTTGGGCGCCGAGGAGGATAAGGGAAGTCGTAGTGCCTATGGTTATATATTTTTAATTGACATGATGTTACGGCCTTCTCTTATGGTGCTGGGGTTCTTTTTCGCTTCAGTGTCAGCAATAGCCGGTGGCACGGTGCTCAACCTGTTGTTTGCTTCAGCACTGGCCAATGCTAATGCGGACTCGATTATGGGATTGGTTAAAATGGTTGGTTGGCTGATGATATATGCACGCATTTCAACCTTTGGAGTGACACGGCTATTCAGTTTAGAGGCATCTCTACCGGATTATGTGATCTCATTCCTTGGTGGTCGTGAAGGGAATAATGTTATGGGCGGATTGGTCGATAATATGAAAAATATGTTCGGGGCGGCCGGGACTGGATCTCAACGAATTCCTGGTGTCCGTAATATGCCGAATAGGACCGGAAAAGGTAATGGGGCTGATGGAATTCAGTAGAAATTACCCTGACAAATGTACAGTTGTTGGGTATAATGTCATCAACGGCTGTTGGAGGATAAAACTATGGTGCAACGACTGAAAACTACACGCGAAGGATGGGCTTGGGTTTTTAAAATCCTTTATATGGTATTAGCTTTACCCTGCCTTCTATTTTTAGCTTTGGCGTCACTGCTGACGTTAAGCGATGTTCTAAAAAGCGGTGATCTTTACCAGCTATTTTTCTACGGTTTGATCTGGGCCGCGATACTCATCCCTGTCGCTATTTTCACTAAGCAGGTCATAAGTAAACGTCGTATTCTAAAAGTCATCACGAACGATGTTAAAGACCCTGAGTATTTTATGCCTGAACAGGGCTATGAGATGTACCATGAAGGTGATGGTAAGTACCTGGGCATTGATATCAAACGTGGCACCATCCTTTATGTGCATCGTATCCGCAAAGGTGAAGTCGACGTGGTTGGGTTGGATATGAAAGACTGGACCAATCGGGAAGTGGAAGGAAAAATGTTCCGCCTTTACACCAAGCTTCCGGAATTACCCCGTATTGAAATTTCCACGCCGTGGGCCCAACGCTGGTTTGATACGCTGGGTTCTATGGAGTTCAAACAATATCAGCCGGCGATGCCGTTCTCTGAGTATGTTGATATTCACCGTGAGCAGTTGGAGCGTGAAAACCATATCGCGATCCCCCGCCTGGCCTGACACCTAACTTTCTCCTCTGGCTACCTTACCAGGTGGCAAACACCCTCAACACCGGCTTATAGCCGGTGTTCTTTTTTGCGAGTCATTCCTTATGTATAACCGCCCATCGCAAAGTGCATGGGATGGCGATCAAGGGCAAATGTTCCTGGCCTTCTGTGCTGCCGTTCTGTTGTGCTGGCTCTTTTTTGATTCGTTTGTCTACGGGAGTTGCTGGGTACTGTACTGGCTCTGGACAGCGGTGGATGTTCCCCGTATCCATTATTGGGTCGGTGAAAAAATCAACCTGCTGGCCGATACGGCCAATCATTCCGTCGACGTCACCTTTGATGAGTGGTTGACAGTGATGAATGCCACTTCAGGTATCTTCATGTTGTTTTTGGTACCGATCGTCGTGGCCAGTGGTATCGCGCTGGCGCAGCATCCTGTACTGGCATTTCGTAGCAAACGTCCCATCAATATTCATACGTTGCCGCAGTTGGCCAGCAACTTTGCTCCTTCCGTGACGCCCGTCCTGGCTATGGCCTCCGGCCCGGATGGTTTGATGAATGATCCCGCCCCGGCTAACGTTTGGGCGCAAAGGCCCGAAGACTTCACCGCGCAACTTCAACTTGTTCACCGCAAGACGCTCAATAGGGCTGCAGCCGCGGCGGTGTTTAGCACGCAGCTGGGTAAACCAATGTGTGATGTGACAAATTGGCATTCTTACGAGCGCGCTTTGCTGGCAGTTTTTGGTCTGCAGGTATTCCTAAACGATCGTGCGGCGGCGTCACAACTACTGGATGACCTCAATCGTTCCTGTGTAGTGAGGCGATTTTTAAGGCGTAGACGGGTTTCACCAGTGCCGTTGTTCCAGTTGGCCAATGCAGCGTTTGAACGAGTGATTCAGGCCCCGGGTGTCAACGAGTGGCTGGCGGGGCACGGATATGTGCGTAGTGCACTCGTTGGGTTGTATGCCCGTGACCTGAGACTGCCCCCGGCGCGTTTTCGCTGGCTTAAGGGGGTTGACCGTACATTGTGGTATGGGCTTCATTCGGCAGACACCGCTAAGGTGTTTGTTGAAGGTGCCGGTATTGCCGCTCAGGCTCGCGCCGAGGTTCGTGCCAGTAAGCTGCGATTGCCTCGTCCGGGCATTATGGTTGAACAAGCCGTTGAAGGGCTACAGGCCGATCTGGAAAGTCTGGGCCTGGTCTACCCGTATATACCGGCAGTAGTTCGTCGGCGTCAGGCGACAGAACAGTCAGTGATGTCAGCTGTTTATGCTATTACCGACCCGCCGGACAGCGAGGCGGCAGCGGCTTCCTAGCGTCCCCCTCTTGATTTACCTGAACACTCCCACCGAATTAACCCCGTTAGCACGCCAGGCCAATCAGGCTCTGGTGTCGACCCTTATTGAATTAAAAGGATATTCCATGCGTGCAAAATCAGACTATGCGCCTTTCTCCGTATACATCCGCGGTGATCTGTTAGTCGTTCAACGTACTGGGGAGAACGGTAGTGTACGTACTTTATGTTCTGTCGACCTGCGCCGCCAGCCGACTTTTTTCCTGTCTGACGCCGGGGTGATGTGCTGCGACAAGTTGGGAAATGTCTTCACAGTTGAGTCCAGCGCTAATGGTGGTAACGATCAGCTGCTTGCGGCGTTGTCCGGGGCACAGCTGCACCGGGCAGAAAAATGGGGCTCCCGATGGGGTACCCGGTTGACGATGGCTGGTGTGTTGCTGTTTATCGGACTGATGCTGGGTATTTCTCTCGTGCACTCCAGCAAGGTGGGACCGTTGGAACTGGAGCCTGGGCCCGAGGTTAGCCTGGCTCCCGCTCCACAGGTTGTGCCGCCGACGCTTCCGCCTCATGCGACTAAAGCTGAACGCCCTGAAGTACCTGTTCCTGTCCAGCAAACGCGGGCTCCCGCGCCAGAAGATGGCTGGGCGCTGCCGGCGTCCGTCCGGTCAACCCTGCCGCAGAAGCTGCAAAGTGCTGCCGACCGCCAATTGTTCACCGTGAACTATTCCTCTGGCCACAATCGCACTTTGTATGTATTTGCCGATCCCAATTGCCCGAATTGCCGGCATCTGGAGCCGGCTTTAGTGGCGGCGGCTCAAATGGCTAACGTGGTCGTCTTCCCGGTGGCTGTGATTGGGCGAGAGAAATCCATTGCCGCCATTACTCCGGTGTTGTGCTTGCCGCCGGCGCAGCGGCCAGCTGCCTGGCAGGCATTATTTACTGTTGGTACCGATGGACTTCAGCTGGGGAAAGCGGCTGCAGTCGATAAGAAAGCCGACAGCGCCTGTGATGTGGCCGAAAAAGCGCTGGGCGTCAACGAGGTGGCTTATCAGGCCTATCGCATTCCGGGCACCCCTTGGGTGATTGCTGATGATGGCCGCTATGTTCCTCAGGCTGTTCTGCGTGATCCGGCCCAACTGAGCCAGTTCCTGAGCGAGAAGGAGACGGCGGATGCAACAACCCACTGACTACGGTATAGCGCGCAATCGCGTTAATCGCCGTATTTATCACTCTGCCCTGGGGGATTGGATGTTGTCCCCAGGAGGGCTGGCGTTGGGGATGGCGGGCGCCGTTATCGTCGGTGTGGTATGGCCGGTCACCTTGTGGTTAACACTGCCTGTCTTGATGTTCTGGGCGCCGTCGATGTTGATGGAGCCCTGGCAGATGCCGATGCGCATGCCAAGCGATATGGATCGGCTTGACCCTTCTACGCAGCGTCAGGTGCCGGGCAAGATGTGGGGTTTTTTGCCGGTGACGGTCATGCGTATTGTCATGGGCAAAGCGGCCGGCATCCTCTATCTGGGATACCTGCGTGGCCGGGATGCGGGGCGTGAGTTGTGGTTGTCAATGGACGACATGACGCGGCACATCCTGATGTTTGGTACCACCGGTGCCGGTAAGACGGAAACGTTGCTGGGTTATGTGCTCAACCAACTCGGTCTGGGCAAGGGGCTGATTTATTCCGACGCAAAGGCACAGAACGACGTGGCATTGGCCATTGCGTCCATGGCCCGGCGTTTTGGCCGTGAAGACGATCTGCGGATGATGAACTTTATCACCGGCGGCCGTTCCCGTGCTCAGGAACTGCTGGAAGATGTCAAAAACCGGCCTCAAACCAATACGGTCAATGCCTTCGGCATCGCCGAAGAAACCTACATCATCAACCTGATGGACTCGATGTTACCACCGGCCGGCAACGACGGCGGCTGGCAGGAAAAGGCGCGGGCGATGATACAGGCGCTGGTGTTTGCCCTGGTGTACAAATGCCGGCGAGAAGGGACGGTGATGTCGCAGCGTACCATTCAGGCCCATCTTCCTTTGCGCAGTATTGCGCGGCTCTATATCCAGTCTGTGGAGGAGCAGTGGCACGATGAGGCGCGATTACCACTGGAGAACTATCTCGGCACGTTGGCGGGGTTTGATCTGGCCACGGTGGACTCACCGTCAGAATGGGCGCCGGAGGCGCTGAACCAGCATGGTTATCTCATTCAGCAGTTCACCCGCATGTTGGCGCTGTTCAACGACACCTACGGTCATGTGTTTGCGCGCGATGCAGGTGATATCGACCTGAGAGACGTTGTTCACAACGATCGCATCCTCGTCATTCTCATCCCTGCACTGGAAATTTCTGCGACCGAGGCGGCAGCGCTTGGGCGACTGTATGTGTCCCAGCTGGCAATGATCCTGAGCCAGGACCTTGGAGAAAAGCTGGAGGGGCGTCCGGAAGACATCATGGTTGTACGTAAGTACAAGGACAAGTTTCCGTTTCTGTGGATAGCCGATGAGGTGGGGGCCTGTTACACCGAGAAATTGGGTGAATTGGCCACTCAGGTTCGATCGTTGGGGTATTGCCTGCTGCTGGCCGGGCAAGAAGCACAGCGACTTAAATCAGCCGCCGGTGACCGCGTGTGGACGCTGATTGCCAATATGGGCACGCGTATTACCGGCAAAATCATGGACCCGAAAGACACCCTGGAAATCCTGCAGCTGATGGCCGGCACTGAATATCTACCGGAAATGAGTCAGATGGTGCGCCAGAACGGTGTTCTTGGCAGCCGATGGGATGAAGACGACAGGCTGCAACTGCGTGAGCAAAAGAAAGTCAGCGTGGAAGAAGTACAGCAGCTGCAGGAGGGCGAGAATATCACCCTGTTTCGGGGGGAGGTTATCCGTGGCTCGTCACTTTATATCGCGGATGCCGACAAATTTACCAAAGAAGCGATACAGATTAACCGTTTCATTGAGGTTTCTCCGCCATCTCTCGATGCGTTGCTGGCGCAGGCGCCGGCCACTATTCGCCGCAGCTACCCACGTGCCGATCGGATACAGCAGATCGTTCGCCGGCTGGACGCGCCACCTGCACGTTCAGACCTGGAGAACCTGCAGCTGACCGACCCAGCGCTGGCCGCCCTCAATGATCTGGAAGACGAATGGCTGCATATCTGGCGTCGGCGCCCGACGGCGGCGGTTTGCACCAGCCTGTTATGGGAAACAGCGCTGGCGCATCTGCCGGCGCGCGGATGTGGATACCAGGTGCAGGCGAGGACGCCGATCGCGTTGGGCGTCGGCCAACCTCGTCTGATGGCCTATCAAATGCAACATATTCCGGTTGAGAAACCGGCCGACAACACTTCAAAAGAGAATGCAAAATGGCAACGAAAATCACAGTAAACGGCAAGACGATGGTCGTCGATGGTAATCATATCCGTGTCAGTGGTAACCAGGTGATTGCAGATGGCCAAACGGTGTCGCTGGGTGATGGAAAGGTCGTGGCGGTCGCCATTACGATCGTTGGTGATGTTCAGGTTCTTGATTCCGAAGAGGCTGATGTGACGGTGCAGGGGAATGTCGGCACCGTTCGCAGCACTAACGGCAATGTCAGGGCGGGTAATGTGACCGGCAACATCGAGACGCGAAATGGCAACGTCACCTGTGGCCATGTCCAGGGCGATGTCAGCTCGAGGAACGGGAATGTGTTATACGGGGGCGCAAAATAATGCGGACCTCACTAAAAGCCTGGTGTCTGGCCGCGACATTGGCGGTCGTTCCGGGCGCTATAGCGGCCCCCTCGGTGCAGGTCGGGTTCTCACCGGAAGGCAGCGCTCTGCAGCTGGTATTGAGTACGCTTAATGAGGCCCGGAGCAGTATCCGGTTAATGGGGTATTCGTTTACCTCACCCGAAGTGGTGAAGGCTCTGACGACCGCCAAGAATCGGGGCGTCGATGTGAAAGTGGTGCTCGATGCGAAGGGAAATCAGAACAAAGCCAGCCAGGCGGCGATGAACGTGCTGGTCAATGCCGGTATCCCGGTTCGTACCGTCGATAATTTCAAGATAATGCACGACAAACTGATCATCACTGACCAGGTGAATGTCGAGACCGGGTCATTTAACTTTAGCCGTGCAGCGGCGCGGTTTATACCCCCCAAGATTTGATACATAGAAGGCGTTATTATGTGTGAAAATGAACCCTAAAGTAGGGATAAGGTATTAGTTGACGGGTTCTGTTTAAGTATATCTATCCTTATGTGACATATTATGCTGCTGGGAAACAGATAATGAATTCGATCATTTTTGGCTTATCAACGTGGAGGGACGAGCATGACATTCATCAGCGTAAGTGCTAGAGTTGTGACCGATTCCTCGGGCGCTATCAGCGAGTTACCGGTATTGTTGACTCCCACGGGAGTCCTTCAGCCATTGCTGGATTATTGCCTGGCACGTAGTCATAACCGCAGCCTTTCATGGATGCGGAAGGTCGTCCAGGCTACGACACTTTTCTTGCAATATTTAAAGGCGAACCCTGGAGAACCCGATTCTCATCGGTTGTTTCAGAACTTCGCCCAGCGCCTGTATTCTGGAACCTTTGATCGAACAACAGGTTTAGATCCCAGTAATTTATGCTGGCAACCTTATTCCTATAAGAATGCGGGAGAGATTATCCAGCGGTTGTCCGATTTTTTCATTTGGATTAGCGATTCTCGGCCTGAAACTAAGAAAATCAATCCCAGATATGCTGGCGATGCCTTCGATCGTAAAATGGATGAAACTGCCTGGCTCTATCGCCGGGAAAAAGCCTTCCTTGGGCATATCTGGATATCCAACCCTGGACCACAAACCGCTGGCTATCGCTTGAGGCCAAGAATAAATCCCCACATCGTTAAGAATGAACCTCCTGCTTTTCCCGATGATCGTTTCGAAGAACTACTTCTCAAGGGGTTTAAGGCTGGAGGACGGTATGATTATCGCGGCATGTTGATAACGCTACTGATGCATGGCGGCGGATTGCGAGTGAGTGAGCCATTCCACCTCTATCTTGAGGATGTTTTCCCCTCCCCTGAAAACGCTCAATCAGCGACAGTGCTTGTCCATCACCCCCACCTGGGCTATGCACCTGGTGCCGTATTAAATGCTGCCGGAAAGAACCACGGAGATAACCGCGCAAGCTACCTGGCTGAAAAATACGGCCTGAGGCCACGGACGGAACTCCTGAGCAGTCAAAGGGCGGGTTGGAAAAATCCGCGACTCGATAATACGTTTTACATGACAGTTTTTTGGTTCCAGCCTTCGTTCGGCGAATGGTTTATGGAGCTTTGGCAACGTTATCTGGAACAGGTTGTTTACCTTGAGCGGGATAATCCCTTTGCCTTCATTAATATTCACAGGGAACCCCGTGGCTCGATGTATACCATCGACAAATTTACCAAGGCTCACGGTGCTGCTATTGAGCGACTAGGTATGACCGTGCGTAAAGAGTTGGGTACGACCCCACATGGCCATCGGCATGCTTATGGCCGAAGGCTTAAAAATGGTGGCGTTGATCCGTTGTTAATACAACGGTGTATGCATCATGTTTCCGAAGAGAGTCAGCGTGTTTATACGCAAGCAACGTTGCAGGAGACCTTCGCTGCTCTGCAGGATGCCACGCGACGTATCGCTGAGCGTACTGCTGGGTTGAATGTGATCCAGCAAACAAAAGAGGGTTGGCAGCCACCTCCAAAAACATAATTCGCTTGCTTTTTGATCTTTGGCGGATAATGCGCCAAAAATTACATACCTTTACACTTTATGAAATGGATTTTCATGAAAAGGATTTTTCTTTCGCACAAATCAAGAGCGAAGGCGTTGAGCCACGTTCTTGCGGGTGTTCTCTTCACCGGCACTTTCCCGGGTATGGCCGCCACCCCCTCCGTTTCCCCTGAGCGGGCCGCTTCCGCTATTGATGCCCGCGAGCAGCAGCGCCAGCAGGAGCGTGAGCGCGCCCTGCAACAGCAAAATGCCCCACAGGCCGATGCGCGTCTTTCCCGCCCCGAGGCCGTGTTGCCGGATTATCCGGTCAATGAGTCCCCCTGCTTCACCATCAACCGGCTTGCCCTGGTCGGGGAGGCGGCCGGCCGCTTTCAGTGGGCGCTGGACGCCGCAGCAGATGCAAAAGGTCGCTGTCTGGGCGGTCAGGGTATTGTGCTTGCCATCAATAAAGTGCAGAACGCCATCTTGGCCAAAGGCTATGTCACCACGCGGGTGATGGCGCAGGAGCAGTACCTGACCACGGGTGTGTTGACGCTGACCTTGCAACCGGGTCGTATTGGCGACATTCGCTTTGAGGAGCCAGTCTCCTGGCGTGGACGGCTGTGGAACGCTATTCCGGCCTCACACGGCGATATCCTGAACCTGCGTGATATCGAACAGGGGCTGGAGAACTTCAGGCGAGTGCCCAGCGCCAATGCCGACATCAAAATCGTGCCTGGCGCCCAGGAGGCCACCAGTGACCTGCAGGTCAACTGGCACGAAGGGCGGCCGGTGCGGCTCAGTCTGGGGCTGGACGACAGCGGCTCCAAAAGTACCGGGCGCTATCTCGGTTCGGCCACCCTGGCACTCGATGCGCCGTTTGCGCAAAACGACCTTTTCTACGCCAACATCGGCAAGGATGTGTTTCAGCACGGGCCGTTCGGCAACCGTTCACATACGCTGAATTACTTCTTCCCGGTGGGGTATTGGGCCTTCTCGGCCAACTACAACGACTACACCTACCATCAGAACATCCCCAACGCCAACGAGGTGCTGCGTTACAGCGGCAAGAGTGACAACCTTCAGTTGACCGTCTCCCGATTGCTGTACCGTGACCAGTCGCACAAGTTAACGCTCAACCTGCGTGGCTACCGCAAACATTCCACCAACCACGTGGATGACGTCGAGCTGACCCAGCAAAAGCGGCGCACCGCCGGCTGGGAAATTGGACTCAACCAGCGTAGTTACCTCGGGCGCAATACGCTGGATGCGAATATCAGCTGGCGCCGCGGCACCGGCGCCCTCGGGGCGCTGCGTGCGCCGGAGGAAGTCAATCATGACGGTTCGGCGCGTACCGGTATGCTGCTCGGGGATGTGGGGTTCAACCTGCCTTTCACCTGGGGCGAGCAGCCCTGGCGGGTCTATACCAGCGTGCGGGGCCAGTGGAGCCCGAATGCGCTGACGCCGCAAGAGCGGATGGCCATTGCCGGGCGTTACACGGTGCGTGGCTTTGACGGCGAACAGATGCTGTCCGGCGAAAAGGGCCTGCTGTGGCGCAATGAAATCGCCTGGAACGTGTTTTCTCGCGGGCATGAACTGTACCTGGCTGCCGATTACGGCCGGGTGGACGGCCCAAACACCCGTTACCTGGTGGGGCATCAGTTGGCGGGCAGTGCGCTCGGCGTGCGCGGCGCGCTGTGGGGGCGATTCAGCTATGACCTGTTTGCCGGCGTTCCGCTGTACAAGCCCGCAGGGTTCCATACCTCCGGTGTGACCGCGGGTTTTAGCGTAAATCTGGAAATCTGAACATCGCGATACCGGCAACGTTGCTGACACCGATCTAAACGGACTGACTTTTCTCACGGACGTGACCCATGAACAAACATTGTTATCGCCTTATCTTCAGCCGCACTCACGGGGAGTTGCGGGTGGTGTCCGAACTGGCCCGCAGCTGCAGCAGCGAACCGGGGCAGCGCATCGGTTCAGGGATAACGGCTGGGAGTCGTCTGTGGGTCACCGTGCGTCGGTCAGTGTGGCTGCTGGGGCTGTTGATGTTCGCCGGCCCCGTCATGGCAGACGGCATTGTCGCGGACGGCGGTGCCAATCCTTCCCAGCGGCCGGAGGTCATCAATACCCAGAACGGCTTGCCGCAGGTCAACATCACCGCCCCCAACCAGGCCGGGGTCTCACATAACCAGTATCAGCAGTTCGATGTCGACGCCAAAGGCGCCATCCTCAACAACTCGGCGGTGATGACCTCGACCCAGATGGCCGGAATGATCCAGGGTAACCCTAACCTCAATCCCAATTCCGCGCCGGCGCGCGTCATCCTCAACGAAGTCAACAGCAACAATCCCAGCCAGTTGCGCGGTTTTATGGAAGTGGCCGGCGGCAAGGCGCAGGTGATTGTGGCCAACCCCGCCGGCATTGTCTGCAACGGCTGCGGCACCATCAATGCCGGGCGCATGACGCTGACCACAGGCCGTCCGCAACTGAACGCCGATGGCAGCGTGGCAGGTTATCAGGTCGAGCGTGGCGTGGTGCGCATCGAGGGGGGCGGACTTAACGGGGATGCCCGTCATGATACCGAGTACGTCGATATTCTGGCGCGTGCGGTGGAGGTCAACGCCGGCGTCTGGGCTAAAGAAGGTGTGTCGGTGGTGGCCGGGCGCAACCGCGTGAGTGCGGACGGTAAAACCGCGACGCCGCTGGCGGACGACGGCAGTGCCAGACCTGAGCTTGCCATCGACATGGGCCAGATGGGCGGCATGTACAGCGGCAGTATCCGCATGATTGGCACCGAGGCCGGCGTCGGCGTGCGCAACCAGAACGGGCAGGTGCAGGCAGGCAAGACGCTGACCGTCAGCAGCGAAGGCAAACTCAGTTGGCAGTCTGATGCGCCGGATGCGGCCACGCAGGCCGGCGGCGATATCCAACTGGCGGCAAAGGGTGACATTGAGACGCACGGCAACGTGTACAGCGGTGGCCAACTGGCCGTGCAGAGTCGTGAGGGGATGTTAACGCAGTCCGGGACGCTGGCGGCGGCCGGGAATGTGCACCTGAACGCCGCGCGCGGCATCCAGAGCAACGGTCACCTGCTGGCGGGCAGCAATGCCGACAGTACGCTGGTCCAGGCTGCCAATCTACAGCTTGAGAGTCAGGGCGATATCCGCGCCAGTGGCAGTCTGCTAAGTCAAAAAGACGTCAACGCGTCCGGGCGCCGGGTGGATATCAGCGGTGCACGGGTTGCAGCCGGCCGCACCGCGCTGACGGCGCGGGAAGGCGGCGTGGCACTGCGCCAGTCCACCGTTGACAGTGGTGAGCTGGCCGTGAGCACGACGGGAAATGTGGATGCGCAGCAGGCCAACGTCAAGGCCGGGCGCTGGCAGGTGGATGCCGGCATCCTGCTCAACCAGAAAGCCGTCTGGACACAGACCGAGGACAGTGAGAGTCGCTTCTCGGTGACCGGTCATCTGGATAACACCGACGGCAGCATTGAGACTCACCATCTGGTGCTCACGGCCGGGCAGCTCACCAACCAGCGTGGCCGCCTGGCTGCGCTGGGCAACGCGGCGCAGCACTGGCAGGTCGGCGGCCTGCTCGACAATGCCGGCGGGACGGTGGGCAGCAACGGCGACCTGCGTCTCGATGCCGGGCGCCTCGATAATCAGGGCGGCACGGTAAAAACCCAGTCGGGGCTCACGCTCCATGCTAATGGCGCGGTGAATAATGCCGGGGGTAACCTGCTGGCCGGGAACGGCCTGACGCTTGAGGCGGGCAGCGAGTTGAATAACGCGTCCGGCACCCTGAGCGGCGGTGACGTGCGTCTGGTGGCGCAGCGGTTGGATAACACGCAGGGGCAGGTCATCGGTCAGGGCAATCTCGACCTGACATCCAGCCACCTGGATAATCAACGTGGCCTCATTGGTGCCGGCAAGGCGTTGGATATCCATACCGGTGACTGGGACAACCGCGGCGGTACGGCGCAAGGCGAAACGGCCGTCACGGCAACGGCAACGACCCTCAACAACGACGGCGGCAAGCTGCTGTCCGGCCAGGCATCCACCCTGACCACCTCGGGTAACACCAGCAACCGCGGCGGCGAAATCAGCGGCGCGGCGCTGACGGTGAGCACCGGTCGGCTCGACAATACGCAAGGCAAGGTGATTGGCCAAGAGCAGCTTGACCTGCATGCCCGCCAGGGGCTGGACAATACGTTGGGGCTGCTGGGCGCCGGCCAGGCGTTGACCGTGCGGACCGACGGTGAGCTGAATAACCGCCGTGGCACGATATCGGGGAGCGGGCAAACTCACATAGCGGCAGGGAGCATGCGCAACGAGGCCGGCAAACTGCTGGGCGGGCAACAACTGGTGTTGAACAGTGCGGCAGAATTGGTGAACCGCGAGGGCGAAATCAGCGGCGAGTCACTCACACTGGCGGCGCAGCGTCTCGATAACTCTCAGGGCAAGGTGGTCGCCAGGCAGGATGTAAGCCTGACGGCGAAGCAAGGGCTGAACAACGCGGCCGGCTGGCTTGAAGGCGGTAATACACTCGCCGTCAAGACCGATGGCGACTGGGACAATCAGGGCGGCACCGCACAAGGTGGCCGGCAGGTCACCGCCAGCGCCCAGTCGCTCGACAATACCGGCGGGCGGCTGCAGTCCGGCGGTGACCTGACGCTTGACGCCGCAGGCAATATCCTCAATCGCACCGGTAAACTGACTGCGCAGCAGGCCCTTGCCGTGAAAGGCGGAGCAGCCAGCCTGTTCGATAATGATGGCGGCTCCCTGCAGAGCGGCGGCGATCTGTCTCTGCAGGGCGGCCAGTTGACCAACCGCGCCGCCGGTGTGGTACTCAGCGGGCAGGCGCTTTCCCTGAACCTGACCGGCGGCTGGGACAACCAGGGCGGCACGTTTACCGGCAATGGGCGCACCGGGGTGCGCGCCGCCAGTCTGCTCAATGCCCAGGGCGCCATCAACGCGCTGGGCAGCCTGGACATGCAGTTCACCGGCAGGCTGGATAACCGCCAGGGGCGAGTTTTTAGTCAATCGTCTCAGGAACTACAGGCGCAGGATATTTTCAACGCCGAAGGCTGGATGGGCAGCCAGGGCGGCTGGCAGGCGATCAGCGGCGGTTTTGACAATACGGAAGGCAGTGTGCAGAGCCTGCAGGCCGCACAGCTTGCGGCTGACTGGCTGGGTAACACCAAAGGTGTACTGCAGTCGGCACACGACCTGGCGCTGCGCATCAAACAGGATATCGATAATCGCAACGGCAAGGTCTCGGCGCAGGGGCAGCTTGCTGTCGCAGGCGCCCAAGACGGCGAACGCGCCGGCGCCATCAATAACGCCGGCGGCCAGTGGCTGGCCGGCGAGGGGCTGCGTATCGCCGCCCGCGCACTCGACAATACGCAGGGCGGGCTGCTTTACAGCCAGAAACAACAGCGCCTTACGTTGAGCGATGCGCTGAATAACCGCGATGGGAAAGTGCAAAGTGGTGAGGCGCTTCAACTTGACGCACAAGCACTGAATAACGCCGGCGGGACGATAGATGGCCAGCAACAGGTGGCGCTGCGCATTCTCGGCTTGCTCGAGAATACCGGCGGCGCCGTGCGTAGCAATGGTGGGCAAGAGGTGTCGGCAGCCGGTATCAATAATACGCGCGGCGTCTTCAGCAGTCGCGGCGGCATCACGGTGACATCAAAGCAGCTGGACAACGCCGGCGGCACGCTCATCAGTCAGGGCTCGGGCATCTACCGACTCGACACGCTCAACAATCAGCACGGCAAGGTGCACAGCGGCGATGCGCTCACCCTTGAGGGGGCGCAGGTCAACAACCAAGATGGACAACTGGTGTCGACTCAGGGCCTGACGCTCAAGGCCGGGACGCTCGATAACAGCGGTCAGGGCACGATAAGCAGCCAGTCAGCGCTTGATGTGCGAGCCGATCGCCTGAACAACCGCGACGGCGGGCTGATACTGGGCACCACGCGTACCGACATCACCGCCCGTGATATCGACAATACCGCAGGCCACCTGCAGAGTAGCGGACAGATGAGCCTCTCAGGGGTAACGCAGCTGGACAACGGTCAGGGACGCATTCTGGCTAACGGCAATCTCGACATCAATGCCGACCGGTCACAGACCGACTCGCCGCTGGCGCTGCTTAACCAGGGCGGGCGCGTGGAGAGCGCCGGGCAACTCACCGTGCATGCGCGTACCTTGGATAATCAGAACGGTACCCTGCTGGGGCTGCAGGCGCTGACGCTGTCCGCGCAGCAGGACTACACCCATCAGGCCGGCGAAACGGTCAGCAGTAACGGTACGGTGACGTTCTCCCTCGGCGGGGCCTTTACCAACCTGGCGGACTGGTTGCTGCCCGGCAATCTGGTGCTCACTGCGGCCAGCATTACCAATCCGGCCACCCTGGTGGGCAAGACGCTGCAGCTGACGACCGGGGCGTTGCAAAACACCGGGCGTATTGAAGCGGACAGCATGACGCTGAACGTCGATACCCTGGACAACGCCGCAGCGCTGATGGGGGATGCTATCACCGTGCGCGGGCGTGTTATCGACAACCATGGTCAGCCTGCGGTGATGGCGGCGACCCACAGCCTGACGGTGCAGGCCGGTGAGCGACTGACCAATCGGGAGGGCGCGCTGATTTACAGCGCCGACCGCCTGCAGTTGCACAGCGATGACCTGATTGAAAATCGGGCCAGCTTTATCGAAGCAGACGGTGACGCCACCGTCGAAGCCCGCCGCCTGGACAACCTGCGCGAAGGGCTGGTGATTGAGCGTGACGCCGAGAAGAACGACTACAAATGGCACCGCTACAACTACTACTGGCGGTCTTATGGTTCGGCGGTCAATCCCGACAAAAGCACCCTGGCGCCGACTACCCAACAGCTGACCTTCCAGGATGATGCGGCGGCACAAACCAACCGCTACGGCACCCTGCTGGCCATTGATGCGGCTGGCAAACGCGCGCAGGTGCGGGTCAAGGACAACAAAGGCCAATTGACCGACCTGTGGGTCAATTACCTGGCGCTCAAGCCGAATGCCGACGGCAGCTTTGCGATGACGTTCTACGAGACGCGGGGGGGAAACCAGCTGGCGACTATCCCGACGCCGTACCAAAACGGCTTCCATTGGGAACACGACTGGACGCAGGTGATGACCTGGGATCCCGAAAAGCATGTCGACATCGACAGCGCGCCATTTATCACCGATTACAACAACTTCCGCGAGCGTACCGAAAGCGGCACGCTGACGCGCGACAAGCTGGTCTCCGAGGGCATCGGTGCGCGTATTCTGGCGGGCGGCAACATGGTGCTGCGCATCACCGGCGTGCTGCTCAATGACGCCAGCGTTATCACCGCCAACGGTAACCTGACGCAGGACGGCGGCGGCAGCGTAGACAACCGCGGTTACTCGGTTAACGAACGGCGCCAGGCGGTGATCGTTGACCACTATGACAAGGACACGCATCACTGGTACCCGACGTTCAACCGGGACGAGACCACGGCGTTGGCGACCGTTGACGGCGTGATCACCGGCAGCGGCACCGTCACCATTAACGGGGCCCGTATCACCAACACCACGGTCAATCAGGCACAAATCAGTCAACTGGATGCGGCATTGAAGGCGGTGGATGCCGAACGCGCCGAGCTTGAACGCAATCCGCTGGCCTTCACGGTAGAGGCGGCTGCCCGACCTGACGGCGATACGACGCTGGCACAAGGCGAACAGATGACGCAACCCGGTGCCACGCCGTCCTCGCCGCTGGGGCGCCCGCTGCTGCCGTCTGAGCTGGCGCTGACGCAGTTACAGCATCTGGGCAATGTGGCCACCACCATCCCCAATAACGGTTTGTTCAGTCAACATACGGCGACCGGCAGCCCGTTCCTGGTGGTGACCGATGAACGCTTTACCCGCCGCGACAACTTTATCAGCAGCGACTATATGCTGGAGCGCGTCGGGTATGACCCTGCGCAGGCCCATAAGCGCCTGGGGGACGGTTTTTACGAGCAGCGTCTGGTGCGCGAGCAGGTGCTGGCGCTGACCGGCAAACCGTCCGTCAAGGGCTGGGATGCGATGGAACAGTATCAGCAGTTGATGAACAACGGCAGTAAAGTCGCCCAGGACTTCCATCTGGTGCCGGGCGTGGCCCTGACGCCGGAGCAGATTGCGGCGCTGCAGCAGGATATCGTCTGGCTGGTGAGCGAGACGGTGCAAACGGAAGGCGGCCCGCAGACGGTGTGGGTGCCGAAGGTGTACCTGGCACAGACCACGCTGCGCCTGACCGGCGATGGCGCGGTGATTGGTGGTGGCGACCTGCAACTCTCGGCGGGCAGCATCACCAATGCCGGCAACCTGTTTGCCGACAAAGCCCTGACGGTCGACGCCGGGCAGTTCCTGCACCAGGGCGGCGACATCAAGGCCGGCAGCATTGACGTGCAGGCCGACAGTCTGGCCCTGAGCACCAACCTGCAGGATGCGCTGCGTCAGGCAACCCTAAGCGCCGGCGACATTCGCCTGCGCGGCACGGATATCACGCTCACGGGGGCGAAGCTTGATGCGACCGATACGCTCAACCTGAGCGCGCGTAACGACCTGACCATCACCGCCGCGCAAAGCCGCCATACCGCCGACCTTGAGGTTATCTCGGGCTCTATGGGCAACCGTACCCGCGGCGGCACGGAAGCAGCAGGCTCCCGGATGGCGCACGTCAGCGGCGAATGGCAGCAGGCTAAGGGGAGTGAACTTAACGCCGGCGGCAACCTTAATCTTTCGGCCGGCCGGGACGTTACATTCGCGGGCAGCCAGGCCAAGGCCGGCGGCAGCACCCGCGTGCAGGCCGGTAATGATATCAACATCCGGGCCGAGACGACCACCAACACCACGCTCCTGGATGCTAACAGCCGTACTTCCTCGGTCAGCAACGACCGCCAGGAAGAGCGTCTGACATTAAGCACGCTCGGCGGCGACCAGGGCGTCACCCTGGTGGCGGGCAACCAACTGCTGGCGGAAGGCGCGCAGGTTGACAGCAAAGCGGGTCGCATAGGCGTCAGTGCACAGGACGTGACTATTAAAGACGCGCGCAGCCGCACGCAAGATCTGGACAGCGAAAACAAACGCGAGGGCAAAACCAAAAGCCATCGCGAAGAGCAAACCGAGCGCGAAATCAGCACCGGCAGCACCTTCAGCGGTCAGCAGGGCATCACGGTTATCGGGCGTGAAGGCGATGTCACGGTCACCGGCAGTACCCTGCACAGTGACCAGGGCGCCATCGCCCTGCAGGCGAAAAAGGATGTCACTCTCAATACGGCCACCGAGCGCGAGTCGCGCTACAGCGAGGAACGTTCTGAGAAAAAAGGCTTCCTGAACAAGAGCAGCAGCCATACCGTGACCGATGACCGAACCACGCGTGAGAACGGCTCGCTGCTGAGTGGCAACAGCGTCAGCATCAGCGCCGGCAATGACCTGGCGGTCACCGGTTCTGCCATTGCCGCCGACCAGGATGTAAACCTGCAGGCCGGCCGTAATGTCGATATCGGTGCGGCCACCGAAACCGAGACGCATTACCTGCTGGAAGAGAAGAAAAAGAGCGGCCTGCTGGGCAGCGGCGGCATCGGTTTCACGATTGGCAAACAGTCGAGCAAACACGAAGTCGACGAGAAAGCCACGACCCAGAGCCAAAGCGTCAGCACCGTCGGCAGCAGCCAGGGCAGCGTCAACATCACGGCGGGCAACCAACTGCACATTGGCGGCGCCGACCTGGTGGCGGGCAAGGACCTGGCGTTAACCGGCGACAGCGTGACTATCGACCCCGGCTACGATCGGCGCACGCGCAAAGAAACCTTCGAGCAAAAGCAGAGCGGCCTGAGCGTGGCGTTGTCGGGCACCGCGGGCGGCGCGCTCAACACCGCCGTCAGCTCGGCGCAACAGGCAAGAAAAGAAGGAGACGGACGCCTGAACGCGCTGCAAAACACCAAGGCGGCGCTGTCCGGCGTGCAGGCCGCCCAGGCCTGGGAGCGGGACAATGCGCTAACCGCCTCGGCGGAGGCAAAAAACGCCGCTGCCGGTTTACAGCCGGGAGACGAAGGTGCGGCGCAGGGCGCCACCAATACGGTGGGTATCAGCGCCTCTTACGGCAGTCAGTCGTCGAAAAGCGAAACCCGCTCCGACAGCCGACAGTCGCAGGGCAGCACGCTCACCGCCGGGCAAAACCTGTCGATAACGGCGACCGGCAAGAACCACAATGCGCAAAGCGGCGATATCACCATCACCGGCAGCCAGTTGAAGGCGGGCAAAGACCTGTCGCTCGATGCAGCGCGGGACATTACCCTGCAGTCGGCGCAGAACAGCGAAAGCACCGTCGGCAAGAACAGCAGCAAAGGCGGCAACGTCGGTGTCGGCATCGGCGCAGGTTCGGGCGGGTACGGCATCAGCGTCTCGGCCGGCGTCAATGCCGGCAAGGGGCATGAGAACGGCAACGGCCTGACGCACGCCGAAACCACCCTGGATGCGGGCAGTAATCTCAAGGTGACCAGCGGCCGCGACACCCGGCTTATCGGCGCGCAGGCGAGCGGGGAAAAGGTCACCGTCGACGTGGGCCGTGACCTGACGCTGCAAAGCCAACAGGACAGCGACCGCTATGACGCCAAACAGCAAAACGCCAGCGCGGGCGGTAGCTTCACCTTCGGCTCGATGACCGGCTCAGCCAACGTAAGCGCCAGCAAGGACAAGCTGCACAGCAACTTCGACTCGGTGAAAGAGCAGACCGGGCTGTTTGCGGGCAAGGGTGGGTATGACGTCACGGTCAAAGACCATACCCAGCTCGACGGCGCTGTGATTGCAAGCCAAGCGGACAAAGAGAAGAACCGCCTCGATACCGGCACGCTGGGCTGGACGGACATCCACAACCAGGCGGACTACAGCGCAACGCATAGCGGCGGCAGCTTCAGCACCGGCGGGCCGGTGGGCAAAGACTTGCTGACCAACATGGCCGGCGGCATGCTGTCGGGCGCCAACAACAGCGGGCATGCCGAGGGCACGACGAAGGCCGGGGTCAGCGAAGGTACGCTGATAGTTCGCGACAAAGACAAACAGCAGCAGGATGTGGCGCAGCTGAACCGGGATACCGAGCATGCCAACGACGGCAGCATCAGCCCGATATTTAACAAGGAGAAGGAGCAGAACCGGTTGAAGCAGGCGCAGTTGATTGGGGAGATTGGCGGCCAGGCGATGGACGTCATCCGCACGCAGGGAGATATCGCCGGGCTGAAGGCGCAGAAAGACCCGGCGGCGCTGGCGCAGGCCAGGGAGCAGCTTGAGAAGAGCGGTAAACCGACGACCGATGCGGCGGTGATGAAGCAGGCGTACGACAACGCGATGCGGCAGTACGGCACCGGCAGCGATCTGCAGAAGGCGGCACAGGCGGTTACGGGCACGCTGACGGCGCTGGCGGGCAATAACCTGGCGGGTGCGCTGGCGAGCGGTGCCTCACCTTACCTGGCGACGGAAATTAAGAAACTGACCACCAACCCGCTGACCGGTGAAGTCGACGCTGCGGCCAACGCGATGGCGCACGCGGTGCTGGGGGCAGTGACGGCGCAGTTGAACAACCAGTCGGCCGCGGCAGGAGGGTTGGGTGCCGGCGGCGGGGAACTGGCGGCGCGCTACATTGCCGGTCAGCTGTTCCCGGGCAAGACGGCGCAGCAGTTGAGCGAAAGCGAGAAACAACAGGTGAGCACGCTGAGCCAGCTGGCCGCAGGGCTTGCCGGCGGGCTGGCGACGGGTGATACTGCGGGAGCGGTGATCGGCGGGCAGGCCGGCAAGAATGCTGTTGAGAATAACCATCTGAGCTTGCCGAATGGGCTAATGGATGCAGGGCGGGCCACTTCAACACTGAGCAAGTTTATGACGGATCATGGTGCCACGCCGGAAGAGGTAACGCAGGCGCAGAGCGACTTGGCAAAAGGTCTGGGAACAGGAGCACCACAGCCGGCTACCGAGCTTGTGAAGAAATGGGCGCTATTGATGAGCACAGCAGCGACAATGGGCACGGGGTCAACCGTCGGTGTAGGAGCGGCCGCAACGGGAGGGGCAATTGGCGGTGCAGCGAATGTCAGTACGCAACTCACGGTTAATGGAGACAAACCCTTCAGCTACACCGATGCACTACTTGCAATAGGGACAGGGGCATTATCGCAAGGTAAAGGCCCGTTGCTGACAGGTGGTGTCAGTGTTGGCGGTGCTTATGTTGGCAGTACGATCAAAGGTGAAGATCCGACCAATGCGATGATTGGGGCTGGGGTTGGTTCGGTTGCGGGTAGTGGGGCCAGTAAGGTTGTTACAGATCAGCTCAAGCCAATTATATCTGGTCCGGCAGCTGAGGTAACTGGAGCAGTTGTCGGTTCGCTGACATCTGAAGCCCTGGGAACTGAAGTGTCGAGCCAACTGGACTCTAATGGTGAAAAGAAATGAAAATAAAATTAGCTGAGTTGAGAGCTCTTGTTGTTTTGGTCATCTCTTATATTGTTATTGTTGGAGCTATCTTATTTGCAGTGCGTCTCGGTGTTGCATTGACTTTCTATATAAAAAATGGGTATTTTTATTTTGCTTGGGTTGATGTTTTGAGTTATGCGATGACAGTTGGTTTGAGTGCCGGCATACCATTAGGTATAGGTATCTGGTTTATGTCGTGGATGAAAACACGTAAAAATACGTAATCCCTGCAAATCGATAATCGCCCAATCTTAGCGTTGACTAGGATTGGAGCTCTGCCAGCAGCATGAATAAAGGTGATTTAATCAATAACCATTATCTGTTTTATCGGCTATTTAAAACAGTTACATAACCTAGAGACCCCAATACCTCGGATGCCTTTCCTGGTGATGAGAACCAAATTGGCACATAGTTCAAATACTTGATATTGCTGTATGTATCGACAGTTCTGTAGTTAACAGGATACTTCTCTCATGTGTTAGTAATCGATCCCATAAGAAAAGTGGAGGAAGTTGTGAGTAAGGATTTGGAAATTTCTATTTCAAGTGGTCGTTTCAAGAAGTTAAGGGAGTGGAACAGGAGACGAAATTATTACTTCAAGGAAGTAAAGCTTAATATCAAGATTTATATTGCAAAGCTTATCTGGGATAAGCGTAGAAAAAGCAATTTTGATATCAAAGCAATCAAAACTGTACTGCTCCTTCGCAATGAAGGAACAATCGGAGATGTTGTGGTTTCAACGCCACTAGTGAAGTGCCTTTATGAGTCGGGTTATACAGTTGATTTACTACTGACAAAGTCAAGTAGTGTAGCTATGAAATACAACCCCTATATCAGGAATATATACGAAGCTGGGGACTGTAACAATGAGGTTTTCTTGAAGAGATTTAGTCACACCGTGGCTGAGTCGACAATGAGAGCGTTGAATGAAAATAATTATGACCTGGTGGTTGATCTTTGTCTGTTCGACACCCCTGTGCATAGGATGATGCTTTTCCGAGACTTAAACGCAAAGTTTGTTCTTGGATTTAATAAATGGAATTTCATTAATCACTACAGCAAATCAATTCCATTTAAGAATGGTGCGGAACATGTGACAAAAGCCATTTCCTTGGCAGCGCATAACATGGGGCTTGACTTTAAAAATAGTCACACCTATGACTTGCATATCCCTGACGCGATTGCTTCCGAAGTGCGAAAGTATTTAAGCGTATGGGAGGGGAAAAATAAAATTGTCATTAATGCTTTCACTGGAAGTCCAGAAAGAAACTTATCTCAAGAGCAATTAACGCAAACTATTGAGATGATTAACGAGAAATCAGATGACATCATCATTATTATTCTTGATCACAGGAAAGAATTGAACGTGACTCTTCCCGATAATGTTGCGATAAATCCATTCAATTCACTGCATCATGTTATGGAACTGATTAGACAAGTTGACTTGGTTATCTCTCCAGATACTTCGATTGTACATATATCTGCCGCATGGAAGAAACCACTAATTTCTGTTTACAAAAACATAACTGACAACAATGACTTGTGGGCACCGGGTTATAAAGAGGCGAGTCAGATTATTGTTAATAGAAGAAAAATATCTGATGTGGAAAATGTTCCCGATCTTATATTTAAGGAGATAGGCAAAAGGGGAGTGTTTGAAAGTTGATTATCGTGAATGCGGTTATCTATTCTTGGTTATTTTGAGTGGATAAATCATTGGCATAGGTATTTGAAATGACGGCGAAAACTTCAGATGCGTTGCGCCACAAAGCTATCAAGATGGTACAGAATGGGATCTCTAAAACCCAGGTAGCCAAAGCACTGGGGCTGGGCATTAGCACCGTTGGGCGTATCACAAAGCACGTAGGTAAAACTTTCACCTACTATCCGGAAGAAGTAAAACATGATGTGCTACAAAGGATAACTGCTGGTGAAAAGGCGGCAACCATTGGCCGGGAGCTGGGCATAGACAAGGGAGTTATTTGTCTATGGCAGAAGAAGGCCAAGGGAATTCAGAGGATTAGAGAAGATATACCTAATGAGGTCAAGGCTCAGGCCATCAAACTCGTTGAAAATGGTGAAATGTATACGGCAGTCGGGCGTAAACTGAAGGTCAGTGCCGCCGCCGTTCGTTATTGGTTTAAGGCTGCGGAAGCCCGTGGTGAAACTGTAATGCCTCCCCCACAAAACAAACGTACCGATAAAGCGCTTTTGTGGGTACAGCGCCAATACCCCCATTTGGCTCAATGGCGAGACTATGCTGTTGAGTGGTTAAAAGGCGAGCATAGTGCGTTGGGGACTAAAACAGCGGCGCTGGTAGCTTTTTTCACCCGATATCTCAATGAGCAGGGATTGCCATCAGCACCGGAAGCTCTGTTAAAACGGGGAACAATTGTTCCAGATTTTTTCAAGGTAGCCTGCCCGCAATCGCCGGGTGGGGTATCTTACAACAATCACATGCATAGCTTTATTAACTGGGTACTTTTAACGTATTATAGCCACAGGGCTGATGATGAGAGCCCAGTTATTTCTCCGGCATTTTGCAATCCGATAATCCGGCTTACCTCAGCGGGTTTTCCTGTTAATTATGAAAGTGTTCAAACACCATTACCTTATGGATATATTGCGGAACTTCGTAAGCTTCTTGCTCAGGGGCCATCTTTTAGCGACTGGATCTGGGCGCAGAATGCGCTTGGTGTGAAACGAGCTGGTGAGTTCAGTACTCGAATGGCCAAAGACTGGTTTCCAGTAACGGAAGATGAAATCGATAGGAATGATCCCGATTGTGTTTGGCGAATCAGACGGTCGGTTGATCCCAAAGTAAAACCTGTGTTGGAAATGTGGAGCCCAGTCAGATGGGTGGCTCTTCTTATCAAACTTCAGCTTCCGCCGCGTACTTTCCAGGTGCGCATGCTCGATTCTGGTGAGGCGGATACCTGGCGATATAGCGGAGGCCATTGGATTGATAATACAAACCCACTCGTTTCAGGTTCGAAAAGAAATCCGGTACAACAAGGCGTATTTCGTCGTTCGGACAGGCTCGGACAAGGAGATATGCGAACCACGCTATTTTTTAACACGAACAAAACTGCAGATATCAGAAAGTCTGGGACCCATAAAGGGTATGAATTCCCCTGGCCGGTGATGGGGGAGTTGTGCGATCAGCCACATTATTGGTTGGAAAAAATGCGGAATTGGCAAGAAAAATATAACCCAATCGTTCGCCCCACCCCTTGGAAAGAAATACCGTCGAGGTGCATTGGCGAACCCAAATCCGATATGCAACTGGCGTCGTATCCAGATACATGTTTTTTATTCCGAACCGCAGAACGACGGAAATATGGAGAGAACACATTTCCCGTTACTGACGGTACTATCAGTGGTGCATGGGGTAAGTTGTTAGAAGCGTTGCAACATCGTTTAGCTATGAGCGATACGAAACATCCCGATGGTACACCCATCGTCTTAGTTACCCGGCCGGGTAACTCCCCCATTGCGGTTTTCCCCCTGCATAGTTTACGTGTTTCACTCATTACGGCTCTGGCAATAGAAGGGGAACTTCCCTTCCCATTACTGATGAAATTAGTGGGGCATAGCCGATTGATTATGACGCTTTATTATACCAAACCGGGTTTCAGGCATATGCAAGATGCGCTGGAAGATGCAGCAAAACGTATTGATGCGAAGAAGGAAAAAAGTATTGTTTCATTTCTGGCAAATGAAACGCATGCGAAGCTTATAGAACGTGCTATTTACAACAGCCAGGACGCACTCAAGGCACTTATCCCGGAATCGCCAGCAAATCGTAACCCTGTTGGCTGGATGTTAATGCATCATGGCCTCTGCCTGGTGGGAGGTAATACGCAGGAAAGTGAGCCCTCAATAAATAAAGGAGGCTTTAAACTGGGAGGCTGTTATAACGGAGGACCCGCCGTCAATCCGGAGGCAGAAAACCGTATTTATAGACCGGTTCCTGGCGGGATAAGGAATTGCATTCGTTGTAGGTGGTTTGTCACTGAGCCCCATTATGTACCGGCATTGGCAGCTCATTTGGGAAACGTGTGTTACCAGTTTGATGAAGCCAGGGATATGGCATTAAGACAGAATGCTGAACTGCAAGACCTAAAACGGCAAAAAGTCGATACGGAGAACACTGGAGCCGTTTTCAGCAAGGAGCTGGCACTGCGTACTACCGAGCGTTTGTGGGAGTCTACCATGCAACGCTTTAGTCATCTGGCTGAAGATATGGCGGCGTGTTGGCAATTGATCAATCGGTGTAACGCGTTACCCGTACCCAATGAAGACACTACAACCGTCATGGTCGCTGCCGGTTCGGAGATGGATGTTCAGGCCGGATTTGAAGAAGTTGACTCCGAATTACTGCAACTTTCTGGCGTTTGTCTAAACATAGAAATTTATCCGGATTTGGAACCTGGTAAGGCCATTTTCAGGCGTAGCCAGCTACTCGATGCAGCGTTAGCACGCGACCATCTGCCACCAATATTTCTACGACTAACAGAAGAAGAACAGCTCAAGGCCGGAAATGCATTCCTGCGAGACCTTGCCAAGAAGGCAGATCCCAATCCTCTCCTCGGTATACGACATGTTTGCAACCTGATAGACGGGGGCGCCAGTCTGGCTAAGTTTATTGGTACTGACGCACAGGAGTTCATCAATAATACCATAGGATCCTATTCCAACCCGTTGAGGCTAAGTTATAAAAATGCATAAGACCTCTATTTCTCCGGACGAAGTACTGGAAACTTTACTTGCCAAAGGTCCGCGTTCCAATAAAGCAATGACATTGAAAGCACTGCATGAAGTCTGCCGTGAGCAATACAGTAAACAGAATGACTATTTACGGGACTTCAGTCTGCCAACCATAGGGCGAATTTGTGAGTCTCGTGGCTTATTTAAAGCCAGAGTGCTCTATAACGCCGCGTCGCACGATTATGCTGCTCTGATTTCGTCTTGGGCGGCTTACTCTGGTACTGCTTCTGTCAAGCCTCCGAAGATGCCAAAACCGTTGCACAGTCATCAATACCTGATGCGAATAGAGGATCCAGCATTAAGATCTCTCATGCAGGCCGCGATCGCCGAACGCGATGACCTGCGTGCCAAGGTCAATCTGCTGAAATCCCAAATGCAAATTACTATCGATCAACGTCCACTTGGCGTATCACTCTCCAAGAGCGGATCTCCGGCAGCTATTTTGGAAGTAGGAGCACGACTTACAACGAGTGAACGCCAGGCTCTTGAAAAGTCAATTTCAAACGACTTTCTTGTCCATGAGGGATGGGAAGTCGGCGCACATGGAGAAATTACCAATCAGAGCGGTCGTACTGTCTATGACGTCGGGTATGTCACCGCAATCCGAAAAGGGTGGTTAAGCTAAGCGACAAAGGAGGTTTTTTCATCGTTTAGAACGATGGACGCCATAAAGTATGTAGTTCAATGAACTATTACATAGAAGCTTAAGGATGTTCATCCTGTTGTTTCATATAACGAAATGATAGTTATGAGTATTAACTATGCAATTTATGGAATGATACCAGTAGGCCAACTCGGAAAATGTGGTGGTGCTGCGCGACATGCCGGAAGTGGCCAAACAGTACCTGGCTCACTGGCAATCCCGTTGGGCGCAGGGCCAGGACTGGCAGTCGACTTACTAAGAAAGGAAATCGGATGGCAATGTTCGATCCGCACAGCGGAAAACTACAGCAGGTACGCGAGGTAGTGCGCTTCACCCCCCTGCAGCAGGACGTACTGAAATTTTTGGCATTGGTGTTGATGGTTGTCGATCACGCCAACCGCGCGCTGGGGCTAAATGAGCCGGTTCTGCTGCTGCTGGGGCGGGGAGCATTTCCGCTGTTCGCCTTGCTGTGGGGGTACAACCTGGCGTCGCGGCCTGTCCGGCAGGCGCAGGCGACTCGGCTGTGGATATGGGCTGTGGTTGCGCAGCCGGGCTATTGGCTGGTGATGCGTCATGACGGGCTGGCATTTACCGATCCGAATATTTTGTTCTTGTTTGCGGTGGTAACGCAAGCATTAGTGTTGGCTTCACGGCCAATAAGCAAAGGCTCGCCAAATCCGTTGTTGGTCGGTGGCGTTCTGCTGTTTTTGTGGGATGTATATGGTGCTACAGACGGAACTTACGGTACTGCCGGCATTTTGGTGTTGTTGGCCAGTTATGGGTTATGCGTTTCTCTTCCGGGGTATGTAACGACTGTTTGGCCGGTACGGGGCCTGTCCATCATCTCCTGGCCCCTTAGTGTGTTGATGCTCAACGCCGATCTACCTGTCTCGCTGATGCTGGCCGGCCTTGTGATACCGACACTGTTGATTATGGGGTCGTTCCCACTGGCTGTTCCTGGTGTCCAGGGCAATCACCGGCGCCTATTGCCGCGAGGATTTTTCTTATACGGCTATGTAGGTCACTTGTTGATGCTGGCGTTGCTCGCCTGGTTGGTTCGTTAAGACGGTAAAAAAATCGGTGATGCAGATCTCAGTATGTAGGGCAATATCCGCCTATTAGACGTCAACTAGTTTTGCCGACTGGCGCCAACTACTCTGGCCGTATCCTTTAGTGCGACGTTAAGCCGCGCTGGTTACTGCCTTTGCCGTCTTTTTCCTGTAGCTTTCTCCCTTCAGTTCGA
>NZ_JAAABD010000010.1:0-119913 GCF_009900725.1 Serratia sp. Z4 | reverse complement strand
GCGGGCTGCGTATACTACGCTTTTCGCCCGGAGAGTCAAGCGTTTATTTCGCTTTCTTCTCGCTGACCCGGCGGCTTGTCAGTCGTTGTTCCCGGTCAGTGGAGGCGCATTATAGGGAGTTCTCGGCGAGCCGCAACCCCTATTTTCAATATTTTTTCCGACCGTTGAATGTTTAACCAAAACACCGTTAAAGCGGCAGTTTTTTCAACGATTTAAAACCATAGCCCTGCAAAACGGGCAATAAAGCGTCAGTATCTTCATTTAACGCCATGCAATACGCCAGATTCTCTTCCTGGCTCGAGACCAGGCTTTCCTGCGTAGAGATGAGCCAGGCGGTGCGGCGGGCAATCGCCGCGCCGGAATCCACCAATCGGGTGCCTTCCGGCAACACCTGCATCAGCTCTTCAGCTAACAGAGGAAAATGGGTGCAGCCCAGCACGACCGTATCCGGCGGCTCGCGCATGCTCAGCCACGGATGCAGGATCTTCTTCAGCACCGGCAGCGGCACGGCTTCGCCATGCAGCTTGGCTTCCGCCAGCTCCACCAGTTCAGAAGAGCCCAGCAGCTCAATCTTGCAATCGGTGGCGAACCGGGAAATCAGCTCATGGGTATAGCTGCGCTGTACGGTGCCGCGGGTCGCCAACAGGCCGACAATGCCGTTGACGGTAAGACGGGCCGCCGGTTTGATGGCGGGCACCACGCCCACGACCGGGAAACTGAAACGCTCGCGCAGGGCCGGCAAGGAGACCGTGCTGGCGGTGTTGCAGGCGATGACGACAATCGCCAGAGGATGACGCTGCTGCACCGCGCCGACAATCTCCAGCACGCGCCCAACGATAAACTCTTCGGACTTCTCGCCGTAGGGGAACGCCACGTTGTCGAACGCGTATATATAGTGGAGATCCGGCAGCAACTGCCGAATCTCCTGATACACCGACAGCCCGCCGACGCCGGAATCAAAAACCAGCACCGTCGGGCGAGGTGTGGCGGTGCTGTTAGAAGGTATAGCTTCCAGTGAGGTAGTATTCTCTTCCTGGAGTAGCGTAGCCATAGGCCGTCTCATAATCTTTATCAAACAGGTTGGCAATTCTACCACGAACTGTCAGATGAGATGTGACCGGATACGAAACTGCGAGATCCCACAGACTCACGCCGCCAAGTTTAACGCTTTGTTCCGGATAGGTACTGTAATCCTTGTCATAACGTTGACCCAGATATTGATAAGTCACCGCCCAGTCAAAGTCATACAGCTGCCAGTCCAGCTCATATTTCACCTGCTGCTTGGCGCGCCGCAGCAGCACTTCATTGGTCTTGGCGTTGCGAGGATCGACATAGTCATAACCAATCTGATGCGTCAATGGGCCGGTATCAAACGAGGCCGTAGCTTCAATCCCTTTGATGGTCGCCTTACCCACGTTGTAATAGACGTAGTTGGTTTCCCCCGTGGAATCGATCAAATTGTCGATGTCGTTGCGATAACCGGAGATGCGCCAGGTCACCGGGCCGGTCAGCCCTTCAAAGCCACCTTCCCACTGCTTGCTTTCTTCCGGTTTCAGATCGGTGTTGTTACCGAAGTTGCCGTATAGCTGGCTCATATTCGGTGCTTTGAACGCCGTGCCATACGACGCGATAAAACGGTATCCCTCGACGAACTCCCAGGCCGCACTGGTTTGCCAGGTGCCATGCCAGCCAAACTCGGAATGATCGTCACCTCGAACCGCGCCTTCCAGCGTTACCGGGCCAACCAGTTGCTGCGCGGTCAGATAAATGCCTGCATCACGTTGGCTTTTTTCACCCTTCACGGTGGTGGAATCCGGTTTGATTTTCTGTTGCTGCCAGTCGACGCCAGAGCTTACGGTACCCTGTCCAACCTGCAGCGTATTGCCCCACTGCAGGTTGTACTGTTCGGAATCCACCAGGCTGGCCGAGCTGTCATGCATGCCGAGGCGAGGATCGTAATCGTAATCCTTGCTATGGCTGTAGCTGCCAATCACTTGTGTTGCGTAAATGCCTTCTTTATAGCGCAATCCGGTATCCCAGGTTTGGCTATACAGTTTGCGCGTATCCAGCAGAGAGCTGGTCGGTGAGGAATAATAACTATCATACGCCGTGCGGTTGTCGTAACCATACCCGCGCACAAAACCGCTGACCGATTCGCTGAACTGGTGCTCAAGCGCACCATACAGCAACTTACTCATAAAGCCATCGCGATCCTGTTGGCTTTGCATGCCGGTGCTGCCGTAGGCCACCACGTCATACCCTTTGGTGTAGGTGTAGTCACCCGCCACCGTCGCCACGGTGCTGTCGCCCAACTGCTGTTGAGTCGACGCGTCATAGGATTGGTAGCCGTTGGAGCCGACGCCGGCTGAGAGCGTAGTACCGTTCTTTTCGCGGGTAGTAATAATGTTGACCACGCCGCCGATGGCGTCGGAACCGTATACCGCCGAGCGCGGGCCGCGGATGTATTCGACTTTCTGCACCAACGAAATCGGGATTTGGCTAAGGTCAGAAGAGCCGCTGACGCCCGCCTGATTAAGGCGAATGCCGTCAATTAGCACCAGCACGTGGCTGGAGTTGGTGCCGCGAATAAACAGCGAGCTCTTTTGCCCCAACCCGCCGTTTTGGCCAACGTCCACGCCCGGCAAACGGCGCATCACGTCGGTCAGGCTCTTGGCCTGCCAGCGATCGATATCGTTACGGGTGACGATGGTGGTCGGCGCCAGCACGGAAGAAACCGGCTGCGGGAAGCGGTTGGCGGTCACCACCAGGTTATCGCCATTCGTGGCTGTAGTGTTGTCTTGCGCCCATCCAGAAAAAGCCGTGACGGAGGAGACCACCGCCAGCAGCGTATTTTTTGTAATTGTCATGAGAAAAGCATCCAAACTTAATTGGCGGATGCCGCAGGATCATGGCCGGTAGTTCGCGACGGCCACGGATATTGCGACGTAACACCGGCAGGTCTTCGGGCTTGGGATTTGCGGGCCGCGGGGCGCGACCGGCAACGGGCGATGACTTCCCATCCTGCAGTGGACAGTGTCTGCGTCAAAACGCTATCGCCGTGACTTCCCCTTACCGCTGCGCGTCAGCTCCGGATTCACACCGGATTCCCTTTTCACTCGCTGCTTGAGGCCGGACGGCAATGCTACGATCAATGCAAATAGATGTCTAGACTGCTACTAATGTTACAAATAATAAACGCGACAAAACTGGACTTCACGGGCTGATTCCCTACAATCCCCGCTGATCAAATTTGCCTGACGAGAAGAAACACATGACGCCCGAGAATTTGCCTATTGAACGTTACGATGACCAACTGGCGGAGAAAGTCGCCCGCCTGAAGACGTTGATGTCACCGTTCGCGGCGCCCGAGCCGGAAGTGTTCCGCTCGCCAGTCGACCACTACCGCATGCGCGCCGAATTCCGCATCTGGCACGACGCGGAAGACATGTATCACATCATGTTCGATCAGCAGACCAAGCAGCGTATTCGCGTCGATCAATTCCCGGCCGCCAGCGAACTGATCAACCGCCTGATGAGCGCCCTGATCGCCGCGCTGAAACCGGAGCCGATCCTGCGCCACAAGCTGTTCCAGATAGATTATCTGTCGACGAGAAGCGGCAAAATCATCGCTTCGCTGCTGTATCACCGCAAGCTGGATGACGCTTGGCAGCAGCGCGCCGAGCAACTGCGCGACGAGCTGCGCGCGCAGGGTTTTGACCTGCAGCTGATCGGCCGAGCGTCGAAGACCAAGATCATGCTCGACCAGGATTATGTTGACGAAGTGCTGCCGGTCGCCGGCCGCGATATGATCTACCGCCAGGTGGAAAACAGCTTTACTCAACCCAACGCGGCCATGAACGTGCAGATGCTGGAATGGGCGCTGGCGGTCACCGCCGGTTCCAAAGGCGATTTACTGGAGCTGTACTGCGGCAACGGCAACTTCTCGCTGGCGTTGGCGCGCAATTTCGAGCGCGTGCTGGCGACCGAGATCGCCAAGCCGTCGGTGGCGGCGGCGCAGTACAACATCGCCGCCAACCATATCGACAACGTGCAGATCATCCGCATGGCGGCGGAAGACTTCACCCAGGCGATGAACGGAGTACGCGAATTCAACCGGTTGAAAGGCATCGATCTGAGCGGCTACAACTGCGAGACGATTTTCGTCGATCCGCCGCGCAGCGGGCTGGACGCGGAAACGGTGAAGATGGTGCAGGCTTACCCGCGCATTCTGTATATTTCATGCAATCCGGAAACGCTGTGCGCCAACCTGGAAACGCTGCAGGCCACGCACCGGGTCAGCCGCCTGGCGCTGTTCGACCAGTTCCCGTATACCCATCACATGGAATGCGGCGTGTTGCTGGAAAAACACCGCTGATACGACAGGGGCGCCATGATGGCGCCCCGTTTCATTACGGCTCTTGAGTCGGCGCATCCAGCGCCTTGCGCGCCTTTAGCTTGACCCCGATCCACAGCACCAGCGCCACACAGATCACCGACGGCAGGAAGTTGGAGCCGATCTGCGGGTATTCGGCGCGCACGATGGCGCTGTACATCAACAGCCCCAGCAGGAAGCAGGCCGCCGCCAGCTTCGGCATGCCGTCCGGCATGGCGCGGTTCAGGTAACGCTGATGCAGACAGTACACCGCCAGCACCAACGCAATCAGCGGGAAGATCGAAAACGGCACCACCGAGCTGAACAGCGCGGCAAAGGAACCGTTGATCGAAAGGCCGGCAATCAACGCCAGCAGTAAGGTGCCATTTTCACGGCCTGGTTTTTCCATCATTTTTTACCTTTTTTATACGTGGGACACAGAAGCTTTTTCTTGTTCGCGACGATACCAGTAATACGCCCCTTTGGAGATCATCCGCAGCTGCAGCACCAGCCGTTCTTCCAGCTGCTGCCGCTGCTCGACGTCGATATCCAGCGCTTCCGCGCCGGCGCTGAACACGATGGTGACCATCGCTTCGGCCTGCGCTTCGGTAAAGCTGCGCGGCATGTGGTTTTCCAACTCGAGGTAGTCCGCCAGTTCGGCGATGAAATGCTGGATCTCGCGCGCCACCGCCGCACGAAATGCCGCCGACGTGCCGGAGCGCTCGCGCAGCAGCAGGCGGAAGGCGTTCGGGTTGTTGCCGATAAATTCCATAAAGGTGGACACCGAGGTGCGGATCACGCTGCCGCCCTTGGCGATGCGTTGGCGCGCCTGGCGCATCAACTGACGCAGCATCAGGCCGCTTTCGTCCACCATGGTCAGCCCCAGCTCGTCCACATCGCGGAAATGGCGATAAAACGACGTGGGCGCGATGCCCGCCTCGCGTGAAACTTCCCGCAGGCTCAGGCTGGCGAAGCTGCGTTCGGCGCTCAGCTGGCTGAATGCGGCTTCGATCAGGGAACGACGAGTCCGTTCTTTTTGTTGTGCTCTGACGCCCATATGCATATCCGGATAGGTTCCATTCTCTCAGTCTAACGCCCTAGACTCGGCAATATAGCAAATTTTATTGCAACAGCATTTATACTAACGCGCTCTATCACACTTCCGCCCTGAGCCGATTGTGCTTTGACTCAAAAAGCCTAATGGTGATTGGGTGAGCAGCGCTATGATGTTAAGATACCGTTGTAATCTTGTATAAAAAAACAGGTCTCTCCTACATGCAACAGCACTATCAATTTGATGCCATAGTGATTGGCTCGGGCCCTGGTGGTGAAGGTGCCGCCATGGGGCTGGTGAAACAGGGCGCCCGTGTGGCCGTTATCGAACGGTACAACAACGTAGGCGGCGGATGCACCCATTGGGGCACCATCCCTTCCAAAGCCCTCCGCCACGCCGTCAGCCGCATTATCGAATTCAACCAGAACCCGCTTTACAACAATTCGCGCACGCTTAGCGCGACCTTTCCTGACATTTTACGCCACGCCGATAACGTCATCAGCCAGCAGACCCGCATGCGCCAAGGGTTCTATGAGCGGAACCAGTGCAAGCTGTTCGCCGGCGACGCGCGCTTCATCGACGCCAACACCGTCAGCGTCAGCTACATGGACGGCACCCAGGACACCATCCGCGCCGACCACATCGTGATCGCCTGCGGCTCGCGCCCTTACCATCCGGCCAGCGTCGATTTCAATCACCCGCGCATCTACGACAGCGACTCCATTCTCGAGCTGAGCCATGAACCGCGCCACGTGATCATTTACGGCGCCGGGGTGATCGGCTGCGAATATGCGTCCATCTTCCGCGGCCTGAACGTCAAGGTGGATCTGATCAACACCCGCGATCGGCTGCTGGCGTTCCTCGATCAGGAGATGTCGGATTCGCTCTCTTACCACTTCTGGAACAACGGCGTGGTGATCCGCCACAACGAAGAATTCGAGAAGATCGAAGGCACCGAAGACGGCGTGATCGTGCACCTGAAGTCCGGCAAGAAGGTGAAAGCGGACTGCCTGCTGTACGCCAACGGCCGTACCGGCAACACCGATTCGTTGGGGTTGGAGAACGTTGGTCTGGAGTCGGACAGCCGCGGGCTGCTGAAAGTGAACAGCATGTATCAAACCGCGCTGTCGCACATTTATGCGGTCGGTGACGTGATCGGCTATCCGAGCCTGGCTTCCGCCGCCTACGATCAGGGCCGCATCGCCGCGCAAGCGATCGCCTCCGGCGAAGCCAGCGGTCACTTAATCGAAGATATCCCGACCGGCATCTACACCATTCCGGAAATCAGCTCCGTCGGCAAAACCGAGCAGGAACTGACCGCGATGAAGGTGCCGTATGAAGTGGGCCGCGCCCAGTTCAAGCATCTGGCGCGCGCGCAGATAGCCGGGATGAACGTCGGCAGCCTGAAAATCCTGTTCCATCGCGACACCCTGCAGATCCTTGGGATCCACTGCTTCGGCGAGCGTGCGGCGGAGATCATCCACATCGGCCAGGCGATCATGGAACAGAAAGGTGAAGGCAATACTATCGAGTATTTCGTTAATACGACCTTCAACTATCCGACCATGGCCGAAGCCTACCGGGTGGCGGCGCTTAACGGCTTAAACCGCCTGTTTTAACGCGCTGTCGATGTAGCCCTGCATGTGCTCGCGGATCGCTTCGGCCAACTGCTCATAACGGCTGCGCAGTGGGGAACCGGGGCGATACACCAACGCGATGGTGCGCTTCGGTTCCGGCTTGTAGCAATCCAGATAGCACACGCCGTCGCGTTCGCGCTGCGGCGGCACCGCCAGTGACGGCAGCAGGGTAATGCCGCTGCCGGCAGCGACCATATTGCGCAACGTTTCCAGACTGGTGGCGCGGAAGTGAGTATCTTCGTCCGCGCCCGCCTGGAAGCAGAAGCCCATCGCCTGATCGCGCAGGCAGTGGCCATCTTCCAGCATCAGCAGTTTCTCTCCCGCTAAATCCGGCATCGCCACGCGCTCGCGCTGCGCCCACGGGTGATCGGAGTACACCGCCAGCTTCATCGGTTCATCGAACAGAGGCACTTCGATAAACGCCTCGGTTTCCTTCACCAACGCCAGAATGGCGCAGTCCAGTTTGCCGCTGTCGAGTTGCGCCAGCAGTTGGTGGGTTTGCGCTTCGTGCAGGTACATTTCCAGTTTCGGGAAGGTTTTGTGCAGTGTCGGTATGATCTGCGGCAGCAGATAAGGCCCCACTGTCGGGATCAGGCCGATGTGCAGCGGCCCGGACATGGCTTCGCCCTGCTGGCTGGCCATCTCCTTCAACACTTTCACTTCGCGCAGCACGGTACGCGCCTGCTCCACCAGCAACAGACCCGCCTGGGTGAACAGCACCTTGCGGCTGGTGCGCTCGAGCAGCATGACGCCCAACTCGTCTTCCAGCTTGCGGATCTGCCCGCTCAGCGTGGGTTGGCTTACATGGCATGAATCGGCCGCGCGGCGGAAGTGCCGGTGCTCGGCCAAGGCGACCAGATACTCTAAATCACGAATATTCATTGTTTCCCTCCATTCCATGATAGCTCATGGCGATAGATAAGATAGCAATGAGCGATTAGATCTATCAAGCCCCAGCGACAATAATGTGTCCCAACGAAGCGATATCGCGCTAAATGCTAAAAATTACTTTTCCTAATTAAGGGGTTAATCAATGTTTACCAGTCAAGAAGGCAAGAAAGTTCCTCAGGTTACTTTCCACACCCGTCAGGGCGACCAATGGATTGATGTGACCACTGATGACCTGTTCAAAAACAAAACCGTCATTGTTTTCTCGCTGCCGGGCGCGTTTACGCCGACCTGTTCTTCGAGCCACCTGCCGCGCTACAACGAACTGTCCAGCGTATTCAAGCAGCACGGCGTCGACAGCATTCTTTGCGTCTCGGTGAACGACACCTTCGTCATGAACGCCTGGAAAGCCGATCAGCATGCGGAAAACATCACCTTCGTGCCGGACGGCAACGGTGAATTCACCAAAGGCATGAACATGCTGGTCGAGAAAGCGGATCTGGGCTTTGGCCCTCGCTCTTGGCGCTACTCGATGCTGGTGCGCGACGGCGTGGTCGAGAAAATGTTTGTCGAACCAAACAAGCCGGGCGACCCGTTTGAAGTGTCCGACGCCGACACCATGCTGAAATACCTGGCGCCGGAATTCAAAGTGCAGGAATCGGTCTCCCTGTTCACCAAACCGGGCTGCCCATTCTGCGCCAAAGCCAAGCAGATGCTGCAAGAGCGCGGCATTCAATATGAAGAGATCGTGTTGGGCAAAGACGCCACCACCGTCAGCCTGCGCGCCGTCAGCGGCCGCGCCACGGTGCCGCAGGTATTCATCGGCGGCCGTCACATCGGCGGCAGCGACGATCTGGAAACATTCTTGTCAGCTTAATAAGTAATAACAAAGCCAACGTGAACTTTGGCGGGCTACGGCCCGCCCTTTTTTTACCTTTCAGGAGCGGATATGAAACTGTTGAACGTTGATGTCGCGGTCATCGGCGGCGGCACCGCAGGGCTCGGCGCCTACCGAGCGGCCAAACTGTCTACCCCCAGCGTGGTGATGATCGAAGGTGGGCCTTATGGCACCACCTGTGCGCGCGTTGGCTGCATGCCATCCAAATTATTGATCGCCGCCGCCGAAGCGGTGCATCAAATCGAACGTGCGCCGGGCTTTGGCGTGCACCCAACCGGCAAAACGCGTATCGACGGACGCGAGGTGATGGCGCGCGTCAAACGCGAACGCGATCGTTTCGTCGGCTTCGTGCTGGAAGGCGTGGACGAGATCCCGGCCGCCGACAAAATTCAGGGCTATGCCCGCTTTATCGACGACAACACGCTGCAGGTCGATGACCATACGCGCATTGTGGCGCAGCGCATCGTGATCGCCACCGGCTCTCGCCCCAGCTGGCCGGCGCCGTGGAATGAACTGGGCGATCGCCTGATCGTCAACGACGATCTGTTCAACTGGGATGACTTGCCGCAGTCCGTGGCGGTATTCGGCCCCGGCGTGATCGGGCTGGAGCTGGGGCAAGCGCTGCACCGCCTCGGCGTCGACACCAAAGTCTTCGGCATCGGCGGCGCCGTCGGGCCGCTCACCGACAGCGCCGTGCGCGATTACGCTGCGAAGGCGCTGGGGGAAGAGTTCTACCTCGACGCCGACGTGAAAGTGGAGATGATGCAGCGCGAAGGCGACCGCGTATTTATCCGCTATCAGGATCTGCAGGGCCAGTCGCAGGAGATCCTGGTGGACTACGTGCTGGCCGCCACCGGCCGCCGCCCCAACGTCGATCGGCTTGGCCTCGAAAATACCGGCCTGCAGCTCGACGCTCGAGGCGTGCCGCTGGCCGACCGCCTGACGATGCAAACCAGCGTGCCGCATATCTTTATCGCCGGCGACGCCAGCAACCAGCTGCCGCTGTTGCATGAGGCCAGCGATCAGGCGCGCATCGCCGGCGCCAACGCCGGCAGCTTCCCGGAGATCAATCCGGGTCTGCGCCGCAGCGCGATTTCGGTGGTGTTCTCCGATCCGCAGATCGCCATGGTCGGCTCGACCTTCCGCGAGCTGAGCGAGAAGTTCAGCGCCTGCGGCTGTTTTGAAGTGGGCAAGGTCTCGTTTGAGAATCAGGGCCGCTCGCGGGTGATGCTGCGCAACAAGGGCGTTCTGCACGTTTACGGCGAACAGGGCACCGGCCGTTTCCTCGGTGCGGAAATGATCGGCCCGGACGCCGAACACATTGCGCATCTGTTGGCCTGGGCGCACCAGCAGCAGATGACCGTCGATCAGATGCTGGACATGCCGTTCTATCATCCAGTGATCGAAGAAGGCTTGCGCACCGCGCTGCGCGACCTGCAGGCGAAGCTCAAACTCGGCGCGGCCGAAATCGAGCGCTGCCAGCGCTGTCCGGGCGAATAACCCCTCATTCTCCATTCATACCCACCGGGCCTTCAGGCCCGGTTTTTTTGCGCAGCACTTTCCACATTTGCCTCCCTCCTCTTGCCTCACGCCCCTCCTGCACGCATTTTTTATGCTTTGGCATTGAAGTGATATCAATAATGACACTGAAATGGAGGGCAGAACCAGAATGGAGGAAGAGCATGGAAAAGCATGAACACTATACCTATCGCATCACCTGGTCAGCGGAAGATCGTGAATATGTCGGGCTGTGCGCCGAATTCCCCTCTCTGTCCTGGCTGGCCGCCACGCGTACTGGCGCACTGGAGGGCATCGAAAGAGTGGTGAGCGAAACGATCGCCGATATGCTGGCGCAAGGCGAAACGCCGCCGCAGGCGCTGGCGGAAAAGAACTTCAGCGGCAAACTGGTACTGCGCATGACGCCGGAACAGCATCGCCGGCTGGCGATTGGCGCGATGGAGGAAGGCGTGAGCCTGAACCGTTATCTGTGCGCCCGCCTGGCGGGGTAGAGGTTCAAGGGCGGCGCCAGGCCGCCCTTGTCGTCGTCAAGCCAAACGCTGTTTCGCTGCGGCGATTGCCGCGGCGACCTGCTGCGGCGCAACGCCGCCTTTGGCCGCACGTTTGTCCAGGCAGGATTGCAACGCCAGGATCGGGTAGACATCGTCAGCGATCGTCGCGCTGAACTGCTGCAAATCCGCCAGCGGCAGCGCTTCCAGCGGTTTGCCCTGGCGAATCGCTTCTACCACTGCCTCACCGACGATATGGTGCGCTTCGCGGAACGGCACGCCCTTGGCGACCAGGTAGTCCGCCAGCTCGGTGGCGTTGGCATAGCCCTGCTCCGCCGCTTCCTGGCAGCGCGGGCGCTTCACCTGAATGCCGTCCAGCACCAGCGCCGCCATCTGCAGGCAGTCCATCCAGGTGTCGAGCGCGTCGAACAACCCTTCTTTGTCTTCCTGCATGTCTTTGTTGTACGCCAGCGGCAGGCCTTTCAGCGTCATCATCATGCCGGTCAGCGCGCCCTGTACGCGACCGCACTTACCGCGGATCAGCTCCAGCGCGTCCGGGTTTTTCTTCTGCGGCATCAACGAAGAGCCGGAGGTCACGCGGTCGGACAGCTCGACAAACGCCGCCTCGCCGCTGTTGAAAAAGATCAGATCTTCGGCGAAGCGCGACAGGTGCACCATGCTGATGGCGGCGTTGGACAGCAGTTCCAACACGTGATCGCGATCGGATACGCTGTCCAGGCTGTTGCGGGTCGCCGAGGCGAAGCCCAGCCAGCCGGCCAGTTGCTCGCGATCGATAGGATAAGCAGTGCCGGCCAGCGCGCCGCTGCCCAGCGGGCTGACGTCCAGCCGTTTCAGGGTGTCCTGCAGACGGCTTTCATCGCGCGCCAGCATCTCGACATAGGCCAGGCACCAGTGCGCGAAAGTCACCGGCTGCGCGCGTTGCAGGTGGGTATACCCCGGCATCACCGCATCCTGGTTGGCTTCGGCGGTCTCCACCAGCGCCTGCTGCAGCTGGACGATCGCCTGATGCAGATCGCCGATCTGCTGTTTGCACCACAGCTTCAGATCGGTCGCCACCTGATCGTTGCGGCTGCGGCCGGTGTGCAGCTTCTTGCCCAAATCGCCGACCTTCTCGATCAGCTTCTGCTCCACCCAGCTGTGGATGTCTTCGGCATCGCTTTGCACGATCGCCAAAGGATCGGCCTGGACTTCCGTCAGCAAGGCATTCAGCGCCTGCTCCAGCTGCTGTTGCTCCGTTGCCGTCAACACGTTAACGGTCACCAGCGCCTTCGACCAGGCCACCGAGCCCACGATATCTTGCTCCGCCAGGCGATAATCGAACCGCAGCGAATCGTTGAGTTGTTTGAACCGCTGATCCGCCGCCTGAGTGAACCGTCCGCCCCAAAGTGCCATACCTTTACTCCTGAATTTTTATGCGAAAGGGCGCAGCATGCTGCGCCCTTGCAGAGTCACGCCAATCGGTTATTTATTCTTTTTCTCGTTCAACGCGCGGATGCGTGAAGACAGAGAGAACAGGCGGATAAAGCCGCCCGCGTGGCTGTGATCGTAAACTTCGTCTTCGCCGAAGGTGGCGAACTCTTCGGAGTACAGGCTGTTGGCGGATTTTTTCTGGATCGCCGTCACCTGGCCTTTGTACAGCTGCAGCACCACTTCGCCGTTCACCTCTTCAGCCAATGCTTCGGCAGAGGCCTGCAGCGAGCGGCGCAGCGGCGCGAACCAACGGCCGTCGTACACCACATAGGACATCTCCAGGCCCAGCTGCTCGCGCCATTTGAAGCTGTCGCGGTCCAGCACCAGCTGCTCGACGGCGCGCAGCGCCGCCACCATGATGGTGCCCCCCGGGGTCTCATAGCAGCCGCGGGATTTGATGCCCACCAGACGGTTTTCCACGATGTCGATACGGCCGACGCCGTGCTTGGCGCCCAGCGCGTTCAGGGTTTCCAGGCACTGGTACGGCGACAGCGCTTTACCGTTAACCGCCACAACGCGGCCTTTCTCAACGGTGACGGTCACCTGCTCAGGCTGATCCGGCGCTTCCTGCGGATCGACGGTCCATACCCAGCAATCCTTGTTCGGCGCATTCCACGGGCTTTCCAGCACGCCGCCTTCGGTGGAGATGTGCCAGGCGTTCTCATCGCGGCTGTAGATCTTCTCCAGCGACGCGGTAGTCGGGATGTTGCGCTCTTTCAGGTAATCCAGCAGCGCTTCACGGGAACGCAGGTTCCACTCACGCCACGGCGCCACCACTTTCAGCTGCGGCGCCAGCGCGGTGTAGGTGGTTTCGAAACGCACCTGATCGTTGCCTTTGCCGGTTGCGCCGTGGCACAGCGCGTCCGCGCCCACTTTCAACGCCAACTCGACCTGCGCCTTGGCAATGATCGGCCGCGCCATTGAGGTGCCCAGCAGGTAGCTGCCTTCGTACAGGGCGCCGGTCTGCAGCACCGGATAAACGTAATCGCGGATAAATTCTTCACGCAGATCGACCACGTGACATTCAGAGGCACCGGACTGCAGGGCTTTTTGCTCCACGCCTTCCAGATCGCTGCGCTCCTGGCCGATGTCCGCCACGAACGCCACCACTTCACAGCCGCCGTAGTTCTCTTTCAGCCATGGAATGATGGCCGAGGTATCCAGGCCGCCGGAGTACGCCAGAACGATTTTTTTGATGCCTTGGTTTTGCATGATCTATTCCTTTCTAATTCTAAAATTAAGCGAGGATCCGGGTGCCAATCGACACGCCGTTAAACAAAGCAGGAAGCTGATCGGCATGGCGCCAGCTGGCGATATCCACCGGGCGGCCGAGGGTGCGGGCGGCGTCGAGTGCCGCATTCACCTTCACCACCATACCATCGGTGATGATGCCTTGCGCGATCAGTTGTTCCGCTTTTTGCGCCGTCATTTCCGCAATGCGTTGGCCCTTGCCGTCGAGGATGCCGCTGACGTCCGACAGCAGGATCAGATCCGCCCCCAGCGTCGCCGCCAGCGCCGTCGCCGCCTGATCGGCGTTCACGTTCATTAACTGCCCTTCGGCGGTGATGCCGATGGAGCTGATAACCGGCAGGTAGCCGGCGCCCAGCAGGGTATTAAGCAGCGCGGGCGAACCGGGCTGCGCGTTGCCGACGTGGCCCAATGCCGGATCGAGCTGGGTCACGACTGCGCTGCCGCCGTCCGCCAGGCTCAGGCCAACGGCGTTGATTTGGTGTTTAATCGCCCACGCCAGCAGCGTTTTGTTGGCGGTGCCGGCCAGCGCGCCGGTGATGATGTCGATCTGATCGGCCGGCGTGACGCGCAGGCCGTTCTTTTTCACCACCGGTAAAGCGAGCTGCTTCATCAGCTCGTCCACCACGCAGCCGCCGCCGTGCACGATCACCAGCGGACGCTGATGCTGCTGCCGGTAGCTGTCCAACGCGGTAAACAGACGCTCCAGTGCTTCTTCACTGTCTAATAACACGCCACCTAACTTGATAATTAACGGGTTCATTGCTGTTTACTCACGCTGGTTTAAAGGAGTGATTGGGTTTCCGGGAAGCCGAAACGGATATTCAGGCATTGCACCGCCTGCGCCGCCGCGCCTTTCAGCAGGTTATCTTCCGCCGCCACGGCGATCAGATGCTCGCCCTGCACCGCAAAACCGATGTCGCAGAACGGCAGCCCCACCACCGCTTTCAGCGCCGGCACGCCCTGGTCGTACAGCCGCACCAGCGGCTTGTCGTCATAGGCGGCATGATAGGCGGCGGCCACGTCCTGCGCGGTTACGCCGGCTTTCAGGCGGCAGGTGATGGTTTCAAGAATGCCGCGCGGGAAATTGCCCAGGTGCGGCGTAAAGATGACCGGCACGCCCAGGTGCGCGGCGATCTCCGGCTGGTGCCGGTGAGTGAAAATACCGTACGGCTGCAGGCTCACTTCGCAGAAACTGGTGGTCATGCTGGCCTTGCGCCCGGCGCCGCTGACGCCGCTGGTGGCGTTGATCACCGGCCACTGGTCGAGGTTCAGCAGTTGCTTTTCGATCAACGGTTTCAGCGCCAGCTGCGCCGCCGTCGGGTAGCAGCCCGGCACCGCGATCAGCTGCGCCTGTTTGATCTTGTCGCTCTGCCACTCCGCCAGGCCGTACACCGCCTGCTCCAGCAGGGCGCCATGCTGATGCTCGAAACCGTAGTACTGGGTATAAAAACCGGCGTCCTGCACGCGAAAGGCGCCGGACAGATCGAACACCACGCAGCCCGCCGCCAGGAAAGCCGGTGCGATATCGTGGCTGACTTCATGGGCGGTGGCGAGGAACACTACATCGATGCCCTGCGCCGCCTTGGCGACGTCGGTCAACGGCTGCAGCGGCAGATCGACGATGCCTTTCAACTGGGGATGGAGATCGGAAAGCAACTTTCCTGCATCTGCACTTTGCGCT
Source organism: Serratia sp. Z4 (assembly GCF_009900725.1). Classification (NCBI taxonomy): domain Bacteria; kingdom Pseudomonadati; phylum Pseudomonadota; class Gammaproteobacteria; order Enterobacterales; family Yersiniaceae; genus Serratia; species Serratia sp. Z4. The sequence goes on along the minus strand of NZ_JAAABD010000010.1, from coordinate 104,635 downwards.
GAAACCGCTAAAGCGGTTATGTTCATGTGTGGGTGGCGATTCAGGTAAGCCGTGAGCTCCGCTCCGGCGTAACCGCTGGCACCAACGATCAGCGTATTCAACATGTGGCCTTTCACCTTCTAAACTGACGTGCGGTCGCTTGCGACCCAGGTAACAGGGCTAGCCAGCGTTGTTGCGCCGTTCACCCACGGAGCCAGGCGTTGATGCTTTTATAAACATCCGGGCATCGGGTTCCCTTACGCTTCGGCTTACTGTATTTTTATTCAAAATAAATGCATGAATATTGATACTATCCTAACCAAAGGCTGTCAACAGTGAAGATGAAATTACCTCCATTTATTGAGCTGTACCGGGCGTTGATCGCCACTCCGTCAATCAGCGCCACCGATGCCGGCCTCGATCAGAGCAATGAGGCGTTAATCAACTTGTTGGCAGGATGGTTTGCCGACCTGGGCTTTCGCGTCGACGTACAGCCGGTGCCGGAGTCGCGCCACAAATTCAACCTGCTGGCCAGCATCGGCGAAGGCAGCGGCGGCCTGCTGCTGGCCGGCCACACCGATACGGTGCCTTACGACGAAGGCCGCTGGACGCGCGATCCCTTCACCCTGACCGAGCACGACAACAAGCTCTACGGGCTGGGCACCGCCGACATGAAAGGCTTCTTCGCCTTTATTCTGGATGCGGTGCGCGATATCGACGCGAGCAAGCTGACCAAGCCGCTGTACATTTTAGCCACCGCAGATGAAGAAACGACGATGGCCGGAGCGCGTTATTTCGCCGCCTCCACCGCCATTCGGCCGGATTTCGCCATCATCGGCGAGCCGACCTCGCTGCAGCCGGTGCGCGCGCACAAGGGCCACATGGCCAACGCCATTCGCATCGTCGGCCAGTCCGGCCACTCCAGCGATCCGGCGCGCGGCGTCAACGCCATCGATCTGATGCACGAGTCCATCGGCCGCCTGATGGAGCTGCGCAAGACCCTGCAGGAGCGCTACAACAACCCGGCGTTCGCCGTGCCTTATCCCACCATGAACTTCGGCCATATCAGCGGCGGTGACGCGGCCAACCGCATCTGCGCCTGCTGCGAACTGCACCTGGATATCCGCCCGCTGCCCGGCATGACGCTCGACAACATCAACGAACTGATGCATCAGGCGCTGGAGCCGGTAAGCCAACGCTGGCCGGGCCGCCTGACCATCGAAGAGCTGCACGCGTCGGTGCCGGGCTACGAGTGCCCGACCGACCACCGCATGGTAGCGGTGATCGAGGAGCTGCTGGGCACCCGCACGCAGGTGGTCAACTACTGCACCGAAGCGCCGTTCGTGCAACAGGTATGCCCGACCCTGGTGCTCGGCCCCGGCTCCATCGATCAGGCCCACCAGCCGGACGAGTACATCGACACCGCGTTTATCGAACCGACGCGCAAACTGTTGGGTCAGCTGGTCAATCACTTTTGCCGGCAATAAACCCGACATTTAACAGGGGAAATGCTTTATGCTTCCCCTAACTCAAAATAAGTAGAAAACGGCGAAATAAGCCGTGCTGATAACCGACGCGCCGTAATTAAATTTCAGAAAATGCGCCGATTTTGATGTTTTTTTGCTAAAAATAGTGTCAATTGACGATTGGACAGGAACGCGATGTGATCAGGCAGGCGGTCTGCGCCTGACGCGTGAAATTTATTTACAAGATAAAAATCATACAGAACTGGGTCAGGGGTTATATGAACGAACAATATTCGGCAATGCGCAGTAATGTCAGTATGCTCGGCAAATTGCTCGGCGATACCATCAAAGAAGCGCTGGGTGAGCATATTCTCGATCGCGTTGAGACCATCCGTAAGCTTTCCAAATCCTCACGCGCCGGCAACGAAGCGCATCGCCAGGAGCTGCTCTCCACCCTGCAGAACCTGTCCAACGACGAGCTGCTGCCGGTGGCGCGCGCCTTCAGCCAGTTCCTCAACCTGACCAACGTCGCCGAGCAGTACCACAGCATTTCGCCCAACGGCGAGGCCGCCAGCAACCCGGAAGCGCTGGCTCAACTGTTCAGCCGTCTCAAAGACAAAAAGCTCAGCGACAAAGAGCTTCAGCACGCGGTATCGCAACTCTCCATCGAGCTGGTGCTGACGGCGCACCCGACGGAGATCACCCGTCGCACCCTGATCCACAAGCTGGTGGAGGTCAACACCTGCCTCAGCCAGCTCGATCACAACGATCTGGCCGACTACGAGCGCAACAAGATCATGCGCCGCCTGCGCCAGCTGGTGGCCCAGTCGTGGCACACCGATGAAATTCGCAAACACCGCCCTTCCCCGATCGACGAAGCCAAATGGGGCTTTGCGGTGGTGGAAAACAGCCTGTGGGAAGGCGTGCCGGCGTTCCTGCGCGAATTCAACGAACAGCTGGAAAACTCCATCGATTACAGCCTGCCGGTGGAAGCGGTGCCGGTGCGCTTCACCTCCTGGATGGGCGGCGACCGCGACGGCAACCCGAACGTGACCGCCGAAATTACCCGCCATGTGCTGCTGCTCAGCCGCTGGAAAGCCTGCGACCTGTTCACCCGCGACATCCAGGTGCTGGTCTCTGAGCTGTCGATGACCGAATGTACCCCGGAGCTGCGCGCCCGCGCCGGCGGCGATGAGGTGCAGGAACCGTACCGCGAAATCATGAAGCAGCTGCGCAGCCAGCTGATGAGTTCCCAGGCTTATCTGGAAGGTCGCCTGAAGGGCGAGCGCGTGCTGAAACCGCACGACCTGCTGGTGAACAACGAGCAGCTGTGGGAGCCGCTGTATGCCTGCTACCAGTCGCTGCAGGCCTGCGGCATGGGCATCATCGCCAATGGTCAACTGCTGGATACCCTGCGCCGCGTGCGCTGCTTCGGCGTGCCGTTGGTGCGCATCGACGTGCGTCAGGAGAGCACCCGCCATACCGAAGCCATCGCCGAGCTGACCCGCTATCTGGGGCTGGGCGACTATGAAAGCTGGTCGGAAGCCGATAAACAGGCGTTCCTGATCCGCGAACTGAACTCCAAACGCCCGCTGGTGCCGCTGAAGTGGCAACCGAGCGCCGACACGCAGGAAGTGCTGGAAACCTGCCGGGTGATCGCCGAAGCGCCGCAGGGCTCGATCGCCGCCTACGTGATTTCGATGGCGCGCACGCCTTCCGACGTGCTGGCGGTGCACCTGCTGCTGAAAGAGGCCGGCTGCCCGTTCGCTCTGCCGGTCGCCCCGCTGTTCGAAACCCTCGACGACCTGAACAACGCCGACGACGTAATGACCCAGTTGCTGAATATCGACTGGTATCGCGGCTTCATCCAGGGCAAACAGATGGTGATGATCGGCTATTCCGACTCGGCGAAAGACGCCGGCGTGATGGCCGCTTCCTGGGCGCAGTACCGCGCGCAGGACGCGCTGATCAAAACCTGTGAAAAGGCCGGCGTGGCGCTGACGCTGTTCCACGGCCGCGGCGGCTCCATCGGCCGCGGCGGCGCACCGGCGCATGCGGCGCTGCTGTCGCAGCCGCCGGGCAGCCTGAAGGGCGGCCTGCGCGTCACCGAACAGGGTGAGATGATCCGCTTCAAGTTCGGCCTGCCGGAAGTCACCATAAGCAGCCTGGCGCTGTATGCCGGCGCGATCCTCGAGGCCAACCTGCTGCCGCCGCCGGAACCGAAGAAAGAATGGCGGGCGTTGATGGACGACCTGTCCGACACCTCCTGCCGGATGTACCGCGGCTACGTGCGTGAAAACCCGGACTTCGTGCCTTACTTCCGCGCGGCCACGCCGGAGCTGGAGCTGGGCAAACTGCCGCTGGGCTCGCGCCCCGCCAAGCGCAAGCCGAACGGCGGCGTAGAGAGCCTGCGCGCCATTCCGTGGATCTTCGCCTGGACGCAGAACCGCCTGATGCTGCCGGCCTGGCTCGGCGCCGGCGCCGGATTACAGGAAGCGGTGAAGGCCGGCAAACAGGCGGAGCTGGAGGCGATGTGTCGCGATTGGCCGTTCTTCTCCACCCGCATCGCCATGCTGGAAATGGTGTTCGCCAAAGCCGACCTGTGGCTGGCGGAATACTACGATCAGCGCCTGGTGGATAAATCGCTGTGGCCGCTGGGCCAACAGCTGCGCGATCAGCTGGAAAGCGACATCAAGGTAGTGCTGACCATCGCCAACGATGCGCACCTGATGGAAGACCTGCCGTGGATCGCCGAATCCATCGCGCTGCGCAACGTCTATACCGACCCGCTGAACGTCTTGCAGGCCGAGCTGCTGCACCGTTCGCGTCAGCAGGAGCAGCCGGACGCCCGCGTGGAGCAGGCGCTGATGGTCACCATCGCCGGCGTCGCCGCCGGGATGCGCAACACCGGCTAGTGAGCCTCATCGCGGCCCCGTTTATCGGGGCCGTTTTTTATGCCTTCCCCCACAAAAAAAGGGCGCCGCGGTAAAGCGACGCCCTTTTCAATGGAGCAAGCCCGTCAGGCGGCGGCCACCGGGCGCACGCCCAGCGTGTGGCAGATGGCGTAGCTCATCTCGGCGCGGTTCAGGGTATAGAAGTGGAAATCTTTCACCCCTTCGCGGCTGAGGATCTTCACCATGTCCATGGCGATGTTGGCGCCGACCATTTTGCGGGTCTCCGCATCGTCGTCCAGCCCTTCGAACATGCTGGTCATCCAGCTCGGCACCCGCACGTTGGTCATGGTGGCGAAGCGCTGCAGCTGCTTGAAGTTGGACACCGGCAAAATGCCCGGCACGATTTCCACGTCGATACCGGCGGCGACGCAGCGGTCGCGAAAGCGCAGGTAGCTCTCAACGTCGAAGAAGAACTGGGTAATCGCGCGACTGGCGCCGGCATCGATCTTGCGTTTCAGGTTAATCAAATCGGCCTGGGCGCTCTTCGCCTCCGGGTGCACTTCCGGGTAAGCGGCGACGGAAATATCGAAGTCGCCCACGTCTTTCAGCAGCGCCACCAGATCGGTCGCGTACATGTCCGGCTTGCCGCCGCCCGGCGGCAGATCGCCGCGCAGCGCCACGATATGGCGGATGCCGCTGTTCCAGTAATCGGTCGCGATGTCGCGCAGCTGCGCCGGGCTGGCATCGATGCAGGTCAGGTGCGGTGCCGCCTCCAGGCCGGTGCGTTCCTTGATCCCTTTGATGATGCTGTGGGTGCGATCGCGCTCGCCGGAGTTGGCGCCGTAGGTGACGGAAACGAATTTAGGCTTGAGGATGCTCAGACGATCTATCGACTGCCACAGGGTCTCTTCCATCTCGCTGGTGCGTGGCGGGAAGAACTCGAATGATACGTTAATCTGGCCGTTCAACTCCGCCAGACTCTGATTCAGCGCTTCCCGCTGGTTTGCGTGGAAAAAACTCATACCCTGCTCACCTCTTATCGATCACTGTTTTTATTTCATCTTGATGAGCGTCTATACGTTTAGACGTCTAGATAGAAAATGCCGCATGTTGGCTAAAGAGTCAACAGGAAAATGAGGGGAATAAGATGATTAATCCTCACCCGCTCAACGAGGGAATTTCATGATCGCGACAAGGGTAAGTATGGCAGGAAAAGCAAAAGGGCGCGGTGAACCCGCGCCCGCAGAGGATTAAAGCAGCTGCGCCAATCGGTTAAGGTCTGACTGGATCGCGCCGGCGGTGACGTCGCGGCCGGCGCCCGGCCCGCGGATCACCAGCGGATTATCGCGATACCAGCGGCTTTCGATGGCGAACACGTTGTCGCACGGCAGCAGCGAGGCCAGAGGATGCTCAGGGCGCACCGCCTCCACGCCGACCCGCGCCTTGCCGTTGGCGTCGAAACGCGCCACGTGGCGCAGCACCAGGCCCATTTCGCTGGCGGCCTCAAAGCGCTGCTGCATCTGCTGGTTCAGCGCCTCACCGTTCTCGAAGAACTGATCGACAGAGCCCAGCTCGCAGCCCGCCGGCACCAGCGACTCGACCCGCACCTGGTTCGGTTCGATGTCGTAGCCCGCTTCGCGCGCCAGGATCACCAGCTTGCGCATCACGTCCTGGCCGGAGAGATCGACCCGCGGATCCGGTTCGGTCAGCCCCTGCTGCCAGGCCTGATCCACCAGCTCGGTGAACGGCACCGTGCCGTCATACTGCAGGAACAGCCAGGAGAGCGTGCCGGAGAAGATGCCGCTGATCGCCAGAATGCTGTCGCCGCTGTCGCGCAGATCGCGCACCGTGTGGTTGACCGGCAGGCCGGCACCGACGGTGGCGTTATACAGCCAGTGGCGGCCGGTTTTGGCGAAGGCGTCGCGAATTTGGCGATAGCTGTCGCTGCACGAGGCCCCCGCCAACTTGTTGGCGCTGATCACGTGGAAACCGTAGCTGGCGAAATCCAGATACTGCCCGGCCAGCTCTTCGCTGGCGGTCACGTCGAGCACCACCAGATCGTCGAACGGGTGCGCGCGCATCCACAGGAACAGCGACTCTTCATCCAGCTCCTGCGCTTCGTCCTCAAAGAACGCCAGCGCGCGGCTGGCGTCCAGCCCGTCATAGTTCAGCAGGCTGCGGCGGCTGTCCACCACCCCCGCCAGGATAAATTCGAAGCCGCTGCGCGCGGAGATATTGGTCTGCTCACGGGCGAACAGCTCCAGCCAGCGCGAGCCGATATTGCCCTTGCCGAACAGCACCAGACCGATGCGCTTCTCGGCGCGGAACAGGCTTTGGTGCAGCCCCTGGATCAGCAGCGCGGTCGGCCCCTGGCGCAATACCGCCACCAGGCTGATGCCATCTTCCGCCTGCCAGATGAACTCGACCGGCTGATCTTTCAACTGCTGATAGAAACGGTGGCTGTGCAGCGGGTTCTTGCACACCCCGGCGCCGACCATCGCCACCAGCGCCAACCCTTCACGCAGGCGCAGCTCGCCTGGCAGCGCCGCGGCCTGCAGCGTCGCCAGCGCGCTGTTGACCACCTCGGAGGTGTAACACAGCTGCACCAGGTTGCGGTCAGGGTGGATGCCCACCGCCAGCGGTTTTATCTGCGCGCGCTTGAGCACCAGATCCAACTCTTTCTGCGCCAGTTTGAAGTCATGTTGAGCGGCGACGTGCAGTTCAATCAGGCACACATCGTCGTGGCTGGTGACAATCTTGGCGCCGGTGCCGGAAGCCAATACGCGCTCGATGCGCGTCGAGCCCTGCTCCGGCTGATAGCTGCAGCGCAGCTGAAGATCGATATCGCTGCCGGAGACCGGCTGCAGGGTACGGGTGTGCAATACCGGCGCCGCCAGGCGCGCCAGCTCGCTGGCTTCGTCCAGACGCAGCAGCGGCAGCAAGCAGGCGTCTTTCACCTTGCGCGGATCGGCGCTGTATACCCCGGCCACGTCGCTCCAGATGGTGACGCGCGCAGCGCCGGCCAACGCGCCGACCTGAGTGGCGGAGTAGTCGCTGCCGTTACGCCCCAACAACACGGTTTCCCCAGCGTCGTTGCGCGAAATGAAGCCGGTCACCACCAGGCGTTTGCCCGGATGTTGAGCCATCAATTGCTGCAGCAGCGGGTAAGAACGGCCTTCATCCACCTGCGGCTGCGCGGCGCGCTCGGCGCGCAGGAAATCACGCGCGTCCAGCCAGGCCGCCTGCATGTCCAGCTGATTAAGCACCGCCGCCATCAGGCGCGCCGACCAGATCTCGCCGTGCCCGACCACTTCGGCATAGCATACCTCGTCGACGTTGCCGTCCAGCAGCCCCGCCAGACGTTCCAGATCCTGAATGAACTCGGCGATCAGCGGCTCGGCGCTTTCCGGCGGCAACAGGCCGCTGATAAGATCGCTATGATAGCGACGCAACGTCTGCTGCACCTGATGCGCAGACAGGCGATCGCTCTGGCTGAGCTTCAGCCAGTTGATCAACTGGTTGGTGGTACTGCCGGCGGCCGATACCACCATCATGTCGCCCGGCTGGCTGTATTCCGCCATAATCCCGGCCACACGCAGATAACACTTCACATCCGCCAGACTGCTGCCGCCAAACTTGTGCAGTTGACGCCCGCTCACCGGCCCTGCTACAGCAATTGCATTCATGCTTACCTCGTTGCCGCCGCCTGGAAAGCGCGTTCCAGATCGGCAATCAAATCTTCACTGTCTTCAATACCCACGGAAATGCGCAGCAGGCTCTCGGAGATGCCGGCCGCTGCCCGCGCCTCCGCCGCCATGCCGGCGTGAGTCATGGTCGCTGCATGCGAGATCAGGCTTTCTACGCCGCCCAACGATTCTGCCAGAGTAAACAGCTCAAGGGCAGAGAGAAAACGGCGCAGCACCGCTTCATCGCCGTCCAGTTCAAAACTCAGCATCGCGCCGAAACCGCGCTGCTGACGACGGGCGATCTCATGCCCCGGATTCTCCGGCAGGGAGGGATGATACAGCTTTTTCACCAGCGGTTGCTGCTGTAAATAGTCAACAATCGCTTCAGCGTTTTGTTGCGCCGCCTTGATGCGCGGCGACAGCGTGCGCATGCCGCGCAGCAACAGATAACTGTCGAACGCGCCGCCGGTCACGCCAATGTTGTTCGCCCACCAGGCCAGCTCGACCGCCAGCTCGGGATCTTTGGCAATCACCGCCCCGGCCACCACGTCCGAATGCCCGTTCAGGTATTTGGTGCAAGAATGGACCACCAGATCGGCACCGAGTTCGATCGGCTGTTGCAGGGCCGGGCTGAGGAAGGTGTTGTCCACCACCGTCAACGCGCCCGCCGCATGCGCGGCAGCGCAGATCGCCGCGATGTCCACCACCCGCAGCAGCGGATTGCTGGGGCTTTCTATCAGCACCAGCTTCGGCTTCTGCGCCAGCGCCTGCTGCAGGGCTTCTTCATTACCCTGATCGACGAACAGCACGCGATAGGCGCCGCGCTTGCTCAGGCTGTCGAACAGCCGATAGCTGCCGCCGTAGCAGTCGTGCGGCGCCACCAGCAGATCGCCGGGCTTCAACAACACGGTGGTCACCAGATGGATCGCCGACATCCCGCTGCCGGTCATCACCGCGCCGGCGCCGCCTTCCAGCTCCGCCAACGCGCGCTGCACTACGTCGCGCGTCGGGTTGCCGCGTCGCGAGTAGTCATGGGCTCTGGGTTGGTTGAAGTCGGTAAAGTTATAGGTGCTGGACAAATGAATCGGCGGGACAACGCAGCCGTACTGTTCGTCGTCGTTCAGGCCGCTGCGTACGGCAATCGTGGCTGGTTTACGCGTCATGGGCTCGCTCGGCTCTCGGTTCGGTGGATGAGGCCTAAAGAGTAATCGCAGGATTGATAGACGTCAATACATCTGGACATCTAAACTTCTTTGCGTATAGATTGAGCAATGACACAATACCCGCTAAAATTATGCCGATATGACATGACGATAAGATGTTAAGCGGCAATGCCTGGCCGAAGCGGGGCATTCAGTGACCCTGGTCGCGTAAAATTGACATTTATTTAGTGAGAACAGTGAAGATCGGGCATAATTGGCCGGTTTTTAGAATTTTGTAATTTTTCTGACAAAGTTAAGGTGTCCCATGGCTGAGTGGAACGGCGAGTATGTCAGCCCTTACGCTGAACACGGTAAAAAAAGCGAGCAAGTCAAAAAGATCACGGTATCCATTCCGCTGAAGGTCCTGAAAATCCTTACCGACGAACGGACCCGTCGCCAGGTGAACAACCTGCGCCACGCCACCAACAGCGAACTGCTGTGCGAAGCGTTTCTGCATGCCTTTACCGGCCAGCCGCTGCCGAACGATGAAGACCTGCGCAAAGAGCGCAGCGATGAAATCCCGGAAGCCGCAAAAGCGTTGATGCGCGAACTGGGTGTCGATCCCGATACCTGGGAATATTGAGAACCGCCCGGCGAACGCCGGCGGCAGAAAAGAAAAAAGGCGCCCAGGGCGCCTTTTTCATCGGTCGATAAGAAATCTTATTTCTTAGCGCCTGGTACGCTGAAACGCTTGTTGAAGCGGTCAACGCGGCCACCGGTAGCAACGTCACGCTGCTTGCCAGTGTAGAACGGGTGGCATGCGCCACAAACGTCCAGGTTCAGATCGTGGCCCACGGTGGAGCGGATCTTCATCACGTTACCGCAAGAGCAGTTAGCAGTAACTTCTTCGTATTTTGGGTGGATACCTTGTTTCATGGGAAACCTCAGTTAAGGCCGTGTCGCTATCCAGCCCTGTTTCGCCAGACACCACACGTGGTTGATAATAGAATTTTGGTATCGAATTATACCAAAGGCGGCAAATTATACAGCATTAGCCGGGGCGCGCAATCGGAACCGTACATTTGCCGATGCGCCGTGTAAACTGATGCCCACTTTTTTTCAATTTGGATGAGATCATGCCCGTCGTACACGTTGCTTTGCCGGTCCCCCTCGCCCGCACCTTCGACTATCTGCTGCCGCCCGGCATGCAGCCGGTGGCCGGCGCGCGCGTGGGCGTGCCCTGGGGCAGGCAGCATGCAATCGGCATCGTCACCGGCTGCAGCGACACCAGCGAACTGCCGCTGGACAAGCTCAAACCGATCGACAGCGTGATCGACACCGAGTCGCTGTTCTCTCCCAGCCTGTGGCGCATCCTGCGCTGGGCCAGCGATTACTATCACTATCCCATCGGTGAAGTGCTGTTCCATGCGCTGCCGATCCTGCTGCGCCAAGGCAAACCGGCCGAGGCCGCGCCGCTGTGGCAGTGGTTCGCCACCGAAGAGGGGCGCGCCACGCCGCCCGAAAGCCTGAAACGCGCGCCGAAACAGCAGCAGGCGCTGGCGGCGCTGTTGCAACGCCCGGTCTATCGCCATCAAGTCAGCCAGCTTGAGCTGACGGAAAGCGCTCTACAGGCGCTGCGCGCCAAAGGGCTGATCGACCTGCGTGCTCAGGTCGCGGCCACGCAGGACTGGCGCCCCAATTTCGCGGTGCTTGGCGAGCGGCTGCGGCTGAATACCGAACAGGCCACCGCCGTCGGGGCGATCAGAAGCGAGGATGAGCAGTTCGCCGCCTGGCTGCTGGCCGGGGTCACCGGCTCCGGCAAGACCGAGGTGTATCTCAGCGTGCTGGAGAACGTGTTGGCCAAAGGCCGGCAGGCGCTGGTGCTGGTGCCGGAAATCGGCCTGACGCCACAAACCATCGCCCGCTTTCGCGAGCGCTTCAACGCGCCGGTGGACGTGCTGCACTCCGGACTGAACGACAGCGAACGGCTGGCGGTTTGGCTGCGCGCGCGCAGCGGCGAAGCCGCGATCGTCATCGGCACCCGCTCGGCGCTGTTCACGCCGTTCCGGCAACTGGGCGTAATCATCATCGACGAAGAGCACGACAGCTCTTATAAACAGCAGGAAGGCTGGCGCTACCATGCCCGCGATCTGGCGGTGTTTCGCGCCCGGGAAGAGGACATCCCGATGGTGATGGGCTCCGCCACGCCGGCACTGGAAACGCTGCACAACGTGCAGCTGGGCAAATATCGCCAGTTAAAGCTCACCCAGCGCGCGGGCAACGCCAAACCGGCGGCGCAGCATCTGATCGATCTGAAAGGTTTGCCGCTGAAGGTCGGCCTGTCGCAGCCGCTTTTGAAAAGCATGCAGCACCATTTAAAAGCCGGCAATCAGGTGATGCTGTTCCTCAACCGCCGCGGCTATGCCCCGGCGCTGTTGTGCCACGAATGCGGCTGGATCGCCGAGTGCCAGCGCTGCGATCACTATTACACCTTCCACCAGCATCAGCGCCAGCTGCGCTGCCACCACTGCGACAGCCAGCGGCCGGTGCCGCACCAATGCCCGCAGTGCGGCTCCACCCACCTGGTATCAGTCGGCGTCGGCACCGAGCAGCTGGAGCAGGAGCTGGCGCCGCTGTTCCCCGACACGCCGATCACCCGCATCGATCGCGACACCACCAGCCGTAAAGGGGCGCTGGAGCAGCACCTGGCGGATATTCATCGCGGCGAAGCGCGCATTCTGATCGGCACGCAGATGCTGGCCAAGGGCCACCATTTTCCCGACGTCACGCTGGTGGCGTTGTTGGACGTGGACGGCGCGCTGTTCTCCGCCGACTTCCGCTCCGCCGAGCGTTTCGCTCAGCTCTATACCCAGGTCTCCGGGCGCGCGGGCCGAGCGGGCAAACAGGGTGAAGTGCTGCTGCAAACCCACCACCCGGAGCACCCGTTATTGCAGGTGCTGCTGCAACAAGGTTACGACGCCTTCGCCAAACAGACGCTGGCGGAGCGCAACAGCGTGTTTCTGCCGCCCTACACCAGCCACATCATCGTGCGCGCCGAAGATCACGATAACCAACAGGCCCCGCTGTTCCTGCAGCAGCTGCGCAACCTGCTGGAAGCCAGCCCGCTGAAGGACGATTCGCTGTGGGTGATGGGCCCGGTGCCGGCGCTGCAATCCAAACGCGGCGGCCGTTTCCGCTGGCAGCTGCTGCTGCAGCACCCGACGCGGCGCGTCCTGCAACAGCTGATGAAAAGCTCGCTGCCGCTGATCGGCACCCTGCCGCAAACACGCAAGGTGAAATGGACGCTGGATGTCGATCCGATCGACAGCTGATCCCGGAAAAGTCCGATTTAGCTGCCGCAGTGCAAACGTTTACCCTTGAAATTGCGAGCGAACGCTAAAAAACCTTCTCAGGTCACATTTTTTATGCAAATTAGGTAACAAAGGCGGGGCCTATTCTGTTTAGAATGTCTGCGAGGGCAAATTTTGTCGCCACATCGCAGCGCGACGGAGTGCCCGAACGCGAGTGGCGCTCAATGACAACAATCTCGCCACCGCATGCCGGACATTGTGAGCAAACAGCAGTAGTGGCGTCGGCATGGGGCTGACGCAAGGAGAAAGGCGTTGGAACACAAGAAAGAGTTATCCATGGCGACCATGAAAGACGTCGCCGAAATGGCGGGCGTTTCAACGGCTACCGTATCGCGTGCGCTGATGAACCCGGAAAAGGTGTCAACGCCAACGCGCCAGAAAGTGGAACAGGCCGTGCTGGCCGTAGGTTATTCTCCTCATGCTCTGTCACGCAATATCAAACGCAACGAATCCCGCACCATCCTGGTGATCGTGCCCGACATCTGCGATCCGTTTTTCGCCGATGTGATCCAGGGGATCGAACAGACCGCGGCCCAACAAGGTTATCTGGTGCTGATCGGCGACTGCGCGCAGCAAAATCAGCAAGAGCGCACCTTCGTCAATCTGATCATCACCAAACAGATCGACGGTATGCTGCTGCTGGGCTCCAACCTGCCGTTTGACGCCAGCAAGGAAGAGCAGCGCAACCTGCCGCCGATGGTGATGGCCAACGAGTTTGCCCCTGAGCTGGAACTGCCGACGGTGCACATCGACAACCTGACCGCCGCCTTTGAAGCCGTGCATTATTTGCATCAATTGGGCCACCGGCAGATCGCCTGCGTCGCCGGGCCGGAACAGATGCCGCTGAGCCATTATCGGCTGCAGGGTTACGTTCAAGCGCTACGTCGTAATGGCATTACCGTCGAAAGCAGCTATATTACCCGGGGTGATTTTACCTACGAAGCCGGCGCGCAAGCGCTGACGGCGCTGATGGCTCAGCCGAAACCGCCGACGGCGGTGTTCTGCCACAGCGACGTCATGGCGATCGGCGTGCTGTCCCAGGCGAAGAAAATGGGGTTGCGGGTACCGCAGGATCTGTCGATCGTCGGCTTTGACGACCTCAAGCTGGCGCAGTATTGCGATCCGCCGCTGACCACGGTGGCGCAGCCGCGCTTCCAGATCGGCCAACAGGCGATGTTGCTGCTGCTGGAGCAGTTGAACGGCCAGACGGTGGCCAGCGGCTCCCGGCTATTGGACAGTGAATTGATTATCAGAGGCAGCACCGCTGCTCCGAAACGCTAGTCAAATATTTTAGGGTTCAGTAACATGACGGACTTATCCTCTCATCAGGACACAGCGGAATAATAGTGGCACAAAAAGACTATGTAAGCCGTGGGCGCGCAGCAGGAGCTAAGCGCAAAACCCCCAGCCGTAAAAAACGCAGTTCTCCGAAGGTTTCCAAAACCGTGCTGGCGTTAGCCGTCGCGTTGCTGGTTGTCTTTGTCGGTGGCCTCTATTTCATTACGCACAACAAGCCGGAAGACGCGCCGTTGTTGCCTGCACACACCACTCGCCCAGGCAACGGCCTGCCGCCGAAGCCGGAAGAGCGCTGGCGCTATATCAAAGAGCTGGAAAACCGGCAGATCGGCGTGCAAACCCCGACCGAACCGACGGCCGGCGGCGAGCTCAATTCCAAAACTCAGCTGACCGCCGAACAGCGGCAGTTGCTGGAACAAATGCAGGCCGACATGCAGCAGCGTCCGACGCAGCTGAATGAAGTGCCGTATAACGATCCGGGCCAGGCCAACGCGCGCAGCAACCGCCAGCAGCAGCAGATGCAACAACCGCAAATGCAGCAGCAGCCGGTACAGCAACAGCAGCAGGTCACTCAGCCACCGCGCAACCCGTTCAACAACGGGGCCACCACCGCGCCGGTGCAGCAGCACCAGCAGCCGAAGCCGGCCACCCAGCAACCGGTGCAGGTGAAACAGCCTGAGCCGAAGCCGCAACCGAAGCCGGAGCCCAAACCGGAAGTGAAACAGGAAACGGCCAAGCAGGACACCAAACCGGAATCGAAACAGAAGTGGATGGTGCAATGCGGTTCGTTCCGCGCCACCGATCAGGCTGAATCCGTGCGTGCGCGCCTGGCGTTCGAGGGCATCGAGAGCCGCATCACCGCCGGCGGCGGCTGGAATCGCGTAGTGCTCGGCCCCTACAGCAGCCGCGCCGCAGCGGACAAAACCCTTTCGCGCCTGAAGGGCGTCGGCATGTCGAGTTGCATTCCCCTCTCCGTTGGGGGTTGAAAAGCGTCAATCCCCCCCCATCTATACTCTCAATATGCCTCGTAGCGTCTGCGAAAGCAGGCGCTGCGGGGACTTCTTTCCGTCTTTAACGAGGGTCTGCTCGTGACAACAATTGTAAGCGTACGCCGCAACGGCCAGGTCGTCATCGGTGGTGATGGCCAGGCAACCCTGGGTAATACGGTGATGAAGGGTAACGTCAAGAAAGTGCGTCGCCTGTATAACGACAAAGTGATCGCCGGTTTCGCCGGTGGCACCGCTGACGCCTTCACGCTGTTTGAACTGTTTGAACGCAAACTGGAAATGCATCAGGGCCACCTGGTGAAAGCCGCCGTCGAGCTGGCGAAAGACTGGCGCACCGACCGCATGCTGCGCAAGCTCGAAGCGCTGCTGGCGGTCGCCGATGAAACCGCCTCGCTGATCATCACCGGCAACGGCGATGTGGTGCAGCCGGAAAACGATCTGATCGCCATCGGCTCCGGCGGCCCGTACGCCCAGGCCGCCGCCCGCGCCATGTTGGAAAATACCGAACTGAGCGCCCGCGACATCGTTGAGAAATCTCTCAACATCGCCGGCGACATCTGTATTTACACCAACCATTTCCACACCATTGAAGAATTGCCTTCCAAAGCGTAAGGATCGAATACCATGTCTGAAATGACCCCGCGCGAGATCGTCAGCGAACTAGACAGCTATATCATTGGCCAAAACAAGGCCAAACGCGCTGTCGCCATTGCCCTGCGCAACCGCTGGCGCCGGATGCAGCTCAACGAGATGCTGCGTCACGAAGTGACCCCGAAAAACATTCTGATGATCGGCCCGACCGGCGTCGGTAAAACCGAAATCGCCCGCCGTCTGGCGAAGCTGGCCAACGCGCCGTTCATCAAGGTTGAAGCCACCAAGTTCACCGAAGTGGGCTATGTGGGCAAAGAAGTGGACTCCATCATCCGCGATCTAACCGATGCCGCCATCAAAATGGTGCGCATGCAGTCGATCGAGAAAAACCGCACCCGCGCCGAAGAGTTGGCCGAAGAGCGCATTCTCGACGTGCTGATCCCGCCGGCCAAAAACAACTGGGGCCAGCCGGAAGAAAATCAGGAACCGTCCGCCGCCCGCCAGGCATTCCGCAAGAAACTGCGCGAAGGCCAGCTGGATGACAAAGAGATCGAAATCGATCTGGCCGCCGCGCCGATGGGCGTGGAAATCATGGCGCCTCCGGGCATGGAAGAGATGACCAACCAGCTGCAGTCGATGTTCCAGAACCTCGGCGGCCAGAAGCAAAAACCGCGCAAGCTGAAGATCAAAGAAGCCTTCAAGCTGCTGGTGGAAGAAGAAGCCGCCAAGCTGGTGAATCCGGAAGAGCTGAAAGAGCAGGCGATCGAAGCGGTTGAGCAGCACGGCATCGTGTTTATCGATGAGATCGACAAAATCTGTAAGCGCGGCGGCCAAAGCTCCGGCCCGGATGTCTCGCGCGAAGGCGTGCAGCGCGATCTGCTGCCGCTGGTGGAAGGCTGCACCGTGTCCACCAAGCACGGCATGGTGAAGACCGACCACATCCTGTTCATCGCTTCCGGCGCGTTCCAGACCGCCAATCCGTCGGATCTGATCCCGGAACTGCAGGGCCGTCTGCCGATCCGCGTTGAGCTGCAGGCGCTGACCACCGAAGACTTCGAGCGCATCCTGACCGAGCCGAGCGCGTCGCTGACCGAACAGTACAAAGCGCTGATGGGCACCGAAGGCGTCAACATCGAGTTCACCGCCGACGGCATCCGCCGCATCGCCGAAGCCGCGTGGCAGGTCAACGAAAGCACCGAGAACATCGGCGCGCGTCGTCTGCACACCGTGCTGGAGCGTCTGATGGAAGATATTTCCTACGATGCGAGTGAAATTAATGGCCAATCCATTACAATTGATGCGGATTACGTGCGCAGTCATCTGGATGAACTGGTGGCGGATGAAGATTTGAGTCGTTTTATCCTATAATCGCTCAATCATTGTCTTGTCAGTCATCTGTGTGGGAGGCATTGCCTCCCACAATTATTTCTAACGGACACAGAAGCGAAACATGAGCTCATCAACCTCCACCACCCCGATTTCCGCCTGGCTGGAAAGTCTACGCCCCCGCACCCTGCCGCTGGCCTTTGCCTCCATCGTGGTCGGCTCGGCAATCGCCGCCTGGCACGGCAGCCTGAAACCGGAAGTAGCGCTGCTGGCGCTGTTGACCGCCGGCCTGCTGCAGATCCTCTCCAACCTGGCGAACGACTACGGCGATGCGGTCAAAGGCAGCGACAAAGAAGATCGCATCGGGCCATTGCGCGGCATGCAGAAAGGCATGATCACCCAGGCGCAGATGAAACGGGCGCTGGTGGTGACGGTGGTGCTGATCGCCCTCGCCGGCTGTTCGCTGATCGCCGTCGCCTGCGAGCAACCCAGCGACGTGGTGGGTTTCCTGGTGCTGGGCGGGCTGTCCATCGTGGCGGCCATCACCTATACCGTCGGCAACAAGCCCTACGGGTATTTGGGGCTGGGCGATATCTCGGTGTTGGTATTCTTCGGCTGGCTGAGCGTGGCCGGTACCTACTATCTGCAGACGCACACCTTCGACAGCGTCGTGATGCTGCCGGCCACCGCCTGCGGCCTGCTGGCGACGGCGGTGCTCAACATCAACAATCTGCGCGATATCGAAAGCGATCGCGAAAACGGCAAGAATACGCTGGCAGTGCGTCTCGGCCCGCACAAGGCGCGCATTTACCACGCCCTGCTGCTCGGCGGCGCGGTGCTGTGTTTCGCGCTGTTCACGCTGTTCAACCTCCACAGCCCGTGGGGTTGGCTGTTCGTGCTGGCGATCCCGCTGCTGGTGCGCCACGGCCTGCGCGTGCTGCGCGATCCGACGCCGGTCGGCATGCGGCCGATGCTGGAGCATATGGTCAAGGCGGCGTTGCTGGCCAACCTGCTGTTCGCCATCGGCGTGGCGCTCAGTTAAAAACTGATGATTTTGCCAACAGGGCGAATAAAGGGATATACTGAACATTCCTGCGGCAAACAGACGTAAAATCCTATGAAATACGATACTTCCGAACTTTGCGACATCTATCATGAAGAGGTGAACGTTGTTGAACCTCTGTTCTCCAATTTTGGCGGGCGTACTTCATTTGGCGGGCAGATCACCACGGTGAAATGCTTTGAGGATAACGGCCTGTTGTTCGATCTGCTTGAAGAAAACGGCCGCGGCCGCGTGCTGTTGGTCGACGGCGGCGGTTCGGTACGCCGGGCGCTGATCAACGCCGAACTGGCGCGCCTGGCCGCCCAGAACGAATGGGAAGGCATCGTGGTGTACGGCGCGGTGCGCCAGGTGGACGATCTGGAAGAGCTCGACATCGGCATTCAGGCGATGGCGGCGATCCCGGCGGGTGCCGTAAGCGAAGGCGTGGGCGAAAGCGATATCCGCGTCAACTTCGGTGGCGTCACCTTCTTCTCAGGCGACCACCTGTATGCCGACAATACCGGCATCATCCTCTCCGAAGACCCGCTCGACATCGAGTGATTTTCGGACATGAAAAAGGGCGCCTCAGGCGCCCTTTTCGTTGCTGCATGGCGTAAGGAATCAAACCTCTTCCATTTTGCCCAGCAGCGCGCGCAGGCGATCTTGCCATACGTGCTGTTCTTCTTTCAGCTGTTGGTTTTCACGCACCAGCGCTTCGTGGTTGCCGGAGGCAGCCTGAACTTCCTGCGACAGAGAGTTGTTTTTGTCTTTCAGCTCTTCAATTTCCATCTGCAACAAGGTGATGGTATCAATCGCCTGCTGTACTTTTGCTTCCAGTTTCTCAAATACTTCAAATGACATGCTTCAGTCCCCTCATGATAGCAAGGCGTACATCTATAAGTAGCGGCCGCAACGTCGGCTGCAGCTACTGCGAATATTGCATCGCGCTCAGTGACGCGCGCCGTTACGAAAGGCGCGCCGGTCTCGATTCGTTAAAAACGATTGTAAGTAGCCAGTCTCCGCCTGTCTAGCAACATACCGGATCATCGCGCAGTCTGTTGCAATTTTCCTGCCCTCGCCATCAGCAAAAACTGAAAATCCCCATCGCCGCCGCCGCGAGTTGTTAACGCCCCTCGCTAAACCACTGGTCAGATCACACTTTTATGGCTCAGAAAGAACACTAAACGACGCGAAATCGCTCAATTTTATGACGCGCCACACACATTTTGATTTCGCTATTTCTCGTTTATGTTCGTTAACGATAAATTTACATCACGTCCTCATTCAATAATTGGACGAGATGAAAAAACTGTGCCCATAGGTCAGATGTATACCTGGCTGAGCCTATAAACCAACAACCGCCGTTTTGCAGGACACCAACATTATGAGCCAAACCACCAGTCCGACATTAAAAGGCCAGTGCATCGCCGAGTTCCTCGGCACGGCGCTGCTGATCTTCTTTGGCGTAGGCTGCGTTGCCGCGCTGAAACTGGCGGGCGCCAGCTTCGGCCAGTGGGAAATCAGCATCATTTGGGGCCTGGGCGTCGCCATGGCCATCTATCTGACCGCCGCGATTTCCGGTGCGCATCTCAACCCGGCGGTCACCCTCGCCCTGTGGCTGTTCGCCTGCTTCGACGGGCGCAAAGTGGTGCCTTACATCATTGCGCAGGTCGCCGGCGCCTTCTGCGCCGCGGCCTTGGTCTACGGGCTGTACTACAATCTGTTCTTCGACTTCGAAGCGGCCCACCACATGGTGCGCGGCAGCAACGAAAGCCTCGAACTGGCCGGCATCTTCTCGACTTACCCTAACGCGCACATCTCCGTCGGCCAGGCCTTCCTGGTAGAAATGGTGATCGCTGCAATCCTGATGTGCCTGATCCTGGCGCTGACCGACGACGGCAACGGCATTCCGCGCGGCCCGCTGGCGCCGCTGCTGATCGGTATTCTGATTGCCGTGATCGGCGCCTCCATGGGACCATTGACCGGCTTTGCGTTGAACCCGGCGCGTGACTTCGGGCCGAAACTGTTCGCCTACCTGGCCGGCTGGGGCAAAGTCGCCTTCACCGGCGCACGCGACATCCCGTACTTCCTGGTGCCGATCTTCGCCCCTATCGTCGGCTGTGGCCTGGGCGCTTTCGGTTACCGCGCGCTGATTGGCCGCCACCTGCCGTGCGACGTCTGCGTGACGGAAGAAGAGCCTGACGCCAAGACCCAGCAGCGTAAAGCGTGATGGGTGCAGTTTTACACGGTTAACAACAGCAGGATAATTACCATGACTGTAGAAAAAAAATACATTGTCGCACTCGACCAAGGGACCACCAGCTCACGTGCCGTCGTGCTCGATCACGACGCCAACATCGTTGCAGTATCGCAGCGCGAATTCCCGCAGATCTATCCAAAGGCCGGCTGGGTTGAGCACGACCCAATGGAGATCTGGGCGTCGCAAAGTTCGACGCTGGTAGAAGTGCTGGCGAAAGCCGACATCAATTCCGATCAGATCGCCGGCATCGGCATCACCAACCAGCGCGAAACCACCATCGTCTGGGAAAAAGAGACCGGCAAGCCGATTTACAACGCCATCGTTTGGCAGTGCCGCCGCACCGCCGACATCTGCGAGAAGCTCAAGCGCGACGGCCTGGAAGAGTACATCCGTCACAACACCGGCCTGGTGGTTGACCCGTACTTCTCCGGCACCAAGGTGAAGTGGATCCTGGACAACGTCGAAGGCGCCCGCGAGCGCGCCAAGCGCGGCGAACTGCTGTTCGGCACCGTGGATACCTGGCTGGTGTGGAAAATGACCCAGGGGCGCGTACACGTCACCGATTACACCAACGCCTCACGCACCATGATGTTCAACATCCACGAACTGGACTGGGACGAGCGCATGCTGGAAGTGCTGGATATCCCGCGCGCCATGCTGCCGAAAGTCCGCCCGTCCTCCGAAGTGTACGGCCAGACCAACATCGGCGGTAAGGGCGGCACGCGTATTCCTATCGCCGGTATCGCCGGTGACCAGCAGGCGGCACTGTACGGCCAGCTGTGCGTTCAACCGGGCATGGCGAAGAACACCTACGGCACCGGCTGCTTCCTGCTGATGAACACCGGCAAAGAAGCGGTGCGCTCGAAAAACGGTCTGCTGACCACCATCGCCTGCGGCCCACGCGGCGAAGTGAACTATGCGCTGGAAGGCGCGGTGTTCATCGGCGGTGCGTCTATCCAGTGGCTGCGCGACGAGCTGAAACTGATCAGCGACGCCGCCGACTCCGAATATTTCGCCACCAAGGTGAAAGACAGCAACGGCGTCTATGTGGTGCCGGCCTTCACCGGCCTGGGCGCGCCCTACTGGGATCCGTATGCTCGCGGCGCCATCTTCGGCCTGACCCGTGGTGCCAACAGCAACCACATCATCCGCGCCACGCTGGAATCCATCGCCTTCCAGACCCGTGACGTGCTGGACGCCATGCAGGCCGACGCCAACACCCGCCTGCAATCGCTGCGCGTGGACGGCGGCGCGGTCGCCAACAACTTCCTGATGCAGTTCCAGTCCGATATTCTCGGCACCCGCGTAGAACGCCCTGAAGTGCGTGAATCGACGGCGCTGGGCGCGGCGTTCCTGGCGGGCCTGGCCATCGGCTACTGGAACGATCTGGATGAAGTGAAGAGCAAAGCGGTGGTTGAGCGTGAATTCCGCCCAAGCATCGAAACCACCGAACGCAACTACCGCTACAGCGGCTGGAAAAAAGCGGTGGCTCGCGCTCAGGCATGGGAAGATCACGAGTAATCCCGAAGCTGCCGTTTCGCCAACAAGCGCTGCCTGCGGGCGGCGCTTTTTTTTGCCCCGCCCTGCCGCCACCGCGCTGTGATAGACTTTGTCGATATTTTCCTCCCTTTCTCACAGACAGGTTTGCCATGAAACGTGAATTAGCCATCGAATTCTCCCGCGTTACCGAAGCCGCCGCGCTGGCGGGCTACAAATGGCTGGGGCGCGGCGACAAGAACGCCGCCGACGGCGCGGCGGTCCACGCCATGCGCATCATGCTCAACAAAGTGGATATCGATGGGCGCATCGTGATCGGCGAAGGCGAGATCGACGAAGCACCGATGTTGTATATCGGCGAGCAGGTCGGTACCGGTCAGGGCGACGCAGTCGACATCGCGGTCGATCCGATCGAAGGCACCCGCATGACCGCCATGGGCCAGTCCAATGCACTGGCGGTATTGGCGGTGGGCGATCGCGGCACCTTCCTGCACGCGCCGGACATGTACATGGAGAAGCTGGTGGTCGGCCCGGCGGCGCGCGGCGCCATCGATCTCAACCGGCCATTGGCAGAAAACCTGCAGAACGTCGCCGAACGACTGGGCAAACCGCTGTCGCAGCTGACGGTGATTGTATTGGCCAAACCGCGCCACGACGGCGTCATCGCGCAGATGCAGCAATTGGGCGTGCGAGTATTCGCCATTCCTGACGGCGACGTAGCGGCCTCCATTCTCACCTGCATGCCGGAAAGCGAGGTCGATGTGATGTACGGCATCGGCGGCGCGCCGGAAGGGGTGATCTCAGCCGCGGTGATCCGCGCGCTGGACGGTGACATGCAGGCGCGTTTGCTGCCGCGTCATGAGGTGAAAGGCGACAGCGCCGAAAACCGCCGCATCGGCGAACAAGAGTTGGCCCGCTGCCGGGAGATGGGTATCGAAGCCGGCCAGGCGCTGCGTCTGGATCAGATGGCGCGCAACGACAACGTGATCTTCTCCGCCACCGGCATCACCAAGGGCGATTTGCTGGAAGGCATCAGCCGCCAGGGCAACATGGCCACCACCGAAACGTTGCTGATCCGCGGCAAGTCGCGCACCATCCGCCGTATTCGTTCGACCCACTATCTGGATCGCAAAGACCCGGCGCTGCACGAGTTTCTGCTGTAACGAAACAGGGCGCCGAATGGCGCCCTGATGATTGATGACAAACCTCATGCCCTTGCCGTGTTGGCAGAGAACAGCGAATAAAAAACAAGGAAAATCAATTTATTGATTTTCGGCTGATAACCACAAAGGGGAGAAAAACCCCGCTTTTTCTCCCCTTTGTCAACGGTATGAGGGCGCCGAATGGCGCCCTGTCGTTATGCGGTATGCCCCTGATGCTGCATACGATTGGACAGCGGCCACCAGCACAGCAGGATCAGCAGCGCCATCGCGAACATCAGCAAGCCGAGGCTGAACTGCCCGGTTTGCGGCAACATGGCGGACAGCCAGGTCGCCAGACCGGACCCCATGTTCTGCATCCCGCCCACCAGTGCGCCCGCCGCGCCGGCCAGGTAAGGGAACGGCTCCATCGCCCCGGTGGTCGCCAGCGGGAACAGCATGCCGGCGCCGAAGAAGAACAGCGCGGCCGGCACGATCAGCGTCCAGATGTTCATCACGCCGAACCAGCCCGGGATCCACATCATCGCCCCCGCCAGCAGGCAGCTAATCACCGAATGCCACATCAGCGTGTGGAAGGTCTTGCCGTCGCGCCCGGCGTACCAGGCGCCGAAAAACGCCGCCGGGATCGGCAGAATGAACAGGATGCTGACAGTCAGCCCACTCAGCCCCAACACGCCGCCCATCAACACGCCGCAGCTGGCCTCGAATACCGCAATCCCCGCCAGCGCGCCGATCAGCATCACCAGATAGCAGCTGAAGGTGCTGTCACCCAGCAGCTGGCGGAAACTGGCCAGCATGCGACGTTTTTCCGTTTGCACCGGGCGGGTTTCCGGCAGCCAGCGGAACATGGCGAAGGCGACGCAGGCGCACAGCGCCAGCAGGAAGGCGTAGCAGGCGCGCCAGCCGAACACCATCGCCAATGCGCCGCCGATCACCGGCGCCAGCAGCGGGCTAACCAAAATCCCCATGTTCAACAGGCTGTTGGCGTAGCGCAGGGCGGTGCCGGCATACAGATCGCGCGGCATGGTGCGCGCCATCACGCCCGCCACGCCGGTGCCCATGCCCTGAATCGCGCTGGCGGCAACCAGCATCGTCAGGTTGGTGGACAGCAGCGCGCCCAGCGCACCGACCAGGAAGATCATCATGCCGGTCAGGATCACCGGGCGGCGCCCGATACGATCCGATATCGGCCCGTAAATCAGCTGGGAGAAACCGTAGGTCAGCAGATACGCCGCCATCACCCGTTGCACGGCGCCGGTGCGAACCGACAGATCGTGGGCGATATCAGCAATAACGGGAACATAAATGGTTTGCGCCATCTGGCCGACGGCGACCAACAGGATAAGCATCACCAGCAGGTGAAAATTCTCTAGTTTTCTCATTATCTTCGTTAACGTTTCAACTCGTCACAGCGTCCCGGTATGGCCGTTGCAGCAGCCAGAACGGCGAGCAGCCCTCTATGGCGGCATAAACTAATCAAATCTGATTTTTTTAGCGAGTTTCAGGCAGATATTGATCCAGGTCACACTGGCAGCAAACCCGACCAGGCTCGTAAATTAAACTGTACGTCTAACGCTTTGGAGTTAAAAATAGCGCCCTTGCAGTAGCCGCGCTTTAGCATTTAATCGATAATTATTTTCATCAACTTGAAATAAAATAACACCATAGGGATTTGGTTCATGAAAACACCTGAGCTGATTTTATTGCAGTTAAAGGCTCTCGGCCCGCACTCGGCCAAAATGCTGGCGGAGCGTCTGGACATCACGCCGATGGGCATCCGACAACATCTGCAATCCCTGGAAAAACGTGAGTTGGTTTGTTACGAAGAAGCGCGCAGCAAGGTCGGCCGCCCGACGCGCTACTGGTCGCTGACAGCGCGAGGGCACGCTTTTGCGGCCGCCGATCAGGAACGGCTGCGGGCATCCGCGCTGCGGCTGTTTGGCGGCGCCGGCGTGGAACCGTTGCTGAACGCGCGCGAAGAGCAGCTTTATCTGCGTTATGCCGAAGAGCTGTCTGCCGAGCGCAGCCACCAAGAGCGGTTAGCCCGATTGGTGCGTCTGCGGCAACATGATGGTTACATGGCTGAATTGCTCGATCATCCGCACGGTGCGCTGTTGGTGGAAAACCACTGTCCGATCGGCGTGGCCGGTTCCAACTGCAGCAGCCTGTGCAATTCCGAGCTGCAGCTGTTTCACCGCCTGTTCGGCAACGACTACCGGATAGAGCGCACCACGCACGCCATTTCCGGCTCACGACATTGTGCTTATTTGATTCGACCACGGGAGCTTTAGAGTATGGCTGAATGGGTAAACGGCAAGGTTACGCAGGTAAAACAATGGACCGACGGGCTGTTCAGCCTGGTGGTCAATGCCCCCATCGATCCTTTCACCGCCGGGCAATTCGCCAAACTGGCGCTGGAGATCGACGGCGAACGAGTGCAACGCGCCTACTCCTACGTCAATGCCCCCGATGACGCCAACCTGGAGTTCTATCTGGTGACGGTGCCGGAAGGCAAACTGAGCCCGCGCCTCAATCAGCTGCGGCCAGGTTCGGATGTCATGGTGACTAAAGAAGCGGCCGGATTCTTCGTGCTGGATGAGGTGCCCGACTGCGACACGCTGTGGATGCTGGCGACCGGCACCGCCATCGGCCCCTATTTATCGATTCTGCAGCAAGGCGTCGGCCTGGAACGCTTTAACAACCTGGTGCTGGTGCACGCCGCGCGTTTTGCGCGCGATCTGAGCTACCTGCCGCTGATGCAGCAACTGCAGCAACGCTACAACGGCAAGCTGCGCATCCAGACCGTCGTCAGCCGTGAAGAGACGCCCGGTTCACTGACCGGCCGCGTGCCGGCGCTGATCGAGGACGGCCGGCTGGAAGCGGCGATCGGCTTGACCATCGACGCCGAAACCAGCCACGTGATGCTGTGCGGCAACCCGCAGATGGTGCGGGACACCCAGCAAACGCTGAAAGACCACCGCCAAATGCGCAAGCACCTGCGCCGCAAACCGGGCCACATCACCAGCGAGCACTACTGGTAACCCGAGGATCAGCGGAACTTCACCGGTTCGGCTTCCGGGCCGAACCGATTGTCTCCCGGCGTGCCGACGAAGGCGCCCAGATCGATAGTCATCATCACGATAATCAGCGTCGGGATGAAACGCCCGACGCCCCATTGCCAGATCGGCGCCAGCATTTGCCAGTTGCCCGCCGCCAGCATCCACGCCAGGATCAGCAGCAACGCCCACCAGCCGGCCTTGTTGCGATCGTGCAGACGTTTGACCAGCACCGCCGCCGTCGGCCAGAGCAGCGCCACGATAAAGAAGGCGATGGATTGGATGGCGATCAATTGATAATTGGCCAGCGTAAACGCCGCCGCCATCAGCACCAACCACAGCCCCATCCAGATCCAGAAGTCGCGCCGCCCGATGCGGCCCTTAAAAGAAAAACACCACTGTTGTAACGTCATCGATTCCTGCGCTCTAAGCCTGCCCATATTCTGCGCCGCAGTGTAACATAGGCGCTGCCGGGCCGAGTTTTCCGCCTTGCATAACGCGGCGCGCCGCACAGCTTTCTCGTCAGCGAACCGATAATGGCGTGGGATCTTTGACAAGGCCTGCGGGTTATCGCTTTAATCGGAGCCATCTTTGTCCTTGATGCCATACGCCATGCTGAGAAAAACCCTCGCCATCGCCTGCCTGCTGCAGGCCGCCGCCAGCGCCTGGGCCGAACCGCCCGCCGCCGAAGCGAAACCGACCGCGCCTTACCTGCTGGCCGGGGCGCCGACCTTCGATCTGACGGTGGTCAAATTCCGCGAGAAATACAATCGCGACAACCCCAAGCTGCCGATTGGCGAATTCCGCGCCATTCCCGCCGCCGAAGACGATTCGCCGCTGCTGACGCGCGCCGCCAGTAAACTCAACGAAAACCTGTACGCCTCCACCGCACTGGAGAAAGGTACCGGTAAAATCAAAACGTTGCAGATCACGCATCTGCCGCTGCAGCAGGCCAATGAAGAAAAAGCCGCGCGCGCCATCGCCATCAACTACATGGCGGCGCTGATGCGTCAGTTCGAACCGGCGCTGACGGTGGAACAGAGCCAGAACAAGGTGAACAGCCTGCTGGAAAAAGGCAAAGGATCGCGTTTTTACCAACAGCAGGTCGGCGCCATTCGCTATGTCGTCTCGGACAACGGCGATAAAGGCGTCACCTTCGCGGTTGAACCGATTAAGCTGGCGCTTTCCGAGCCGTAACGGCGCGGCATTTAATGACGAAAAGCAAAGCCTTCGCGCTTAATGATCTCTATACTGTTGGGCAGGTAAACTGCCGGTCCGGCAGTTGTCATTTCGACTCTCGCGTTCCCTAGTTGGAGGAAAAAACATGCGTCATCCATTAGTTATGGGTAACTGGAAGCTTAACGGCAGCACCCACATGGTCAACGAACTGATCGCCGGCCTGCGCAATGAGCTGAGCAGCGTTGACGGCTGTGGCGTCGCCATCGCCCCGCCGGTGATGTATCTGGATCAGGCCAAGCACGCGCTGGCCGGCAGCCGCATCGCGCTGGGCGCGCAGAACGTGGACGTTAACCTGTCCGGCGCCTTCACCGGTGAAGTTTCCGCCAACATGCTGAAAGACGTCGGCGCTCAGTACATCATCATCGGCCACTCCGAGCGTCGCACCTACCA
Source organism: Serratia sp. Z4 (assembly GCF_009900725.1). Lineage (NCBI taxonomy): Bacteria > Pseudomonadati > Pseudomonadota > Gammaproteobacteria > Enterobacterales > Yersiniaceae > Serratia > Serratia sp. Z4. The sequence continues at coordinate 77,233 of NZ_JAAABD010000010.1, read as the reverse complement.
CAAAGAAAGCGACGAAGTGATCGCCGAGAAATTCGCCGTGCTGAAAGAAGCCGGCCTGATCCCGGTGCTGTGCATCGGTGAAACCGAAGCGGAAAACGCCGCGGGCAAAACCGAAGAAGTATGCGCGCGCCAGATCGACGCCGTGCTGAAAACGCTGGGCGCACCGGCGATGAAAGGCACCGTGATCGCCTATGAGCCGGTCTGGGCCATCGGTACCGGCAAATCCGCCACCCCTGCGCAGGCGCAGGCCGTGCACAAATTTATCCGCGATCACATCGCCAAGCACGATGCCGCGGTTGCCGCTGAAATCATCATCCAGTACGGCGGTTCGGTGAACGACAAGAACGCCGCAGAGCTGTTCTCTCAGCCGGACATCGATGGCGCGCTGGTTGGCGGCGCCTCGCTGAAAGCCGACGCTTTCGCCGTGATCGTCAAAGCCGCTGCCGCAGCGAAAAAAGCCTGATTGCCTTAGGCTTGCCATAAAAAAACCCCGGCAAGCCGGGGTTTTTTATTGCCGTTTAAACGGCATCAGCGTTTGCTGATTTCGTCGAATACGCCGCCGGTGGCGAAGTGCACCTTCTGCGCTTCGGTCCAGCCGCCGAAGGTGTCATCCACGGTGAACAGCTTCAACTGCGGGAACTGCCCGGCGAACTTGGCCGCCACCGCCGCATCGCGCGGGCGGTAATAGTGCTGTGCCGCGATAGTCTGCCCTTCCGGCGAATACAGATATTTCAGGTAGGCGGTCGCCACCTCGCGGGTACCGCGTTTGTCGACCACCTTATCCACCACCGACACCGTCGGTTCGGCCAGGATCGATTCACTCGGGGTGATAATCTCGAACTTGTCTTTGCCCAGCTCTTTCTCCGCCAGCAACGCTTCGTTTTCCCAGGCGATCAGCACGTCGCCGATGCCGCGCTCAACGAAGGTGTTGGTCGAGCCGCGCGCGCCGGAATCCAGCACCTCGACGTTCTTGTACAGGTTTTTGACGAAGTCCTGCGCCTTGGCCTTATCGTTGTTGTTGTGGTGCAACGCGTAGCCCCAGGCGGCCAGGTAGTTCCAGCGGGCGCCGCCGGAGGTTTTCGGGTTCGGGGTGATCACCGACACGCCCGGCTTGATCAAATCAGGCCAGTCATGAATCTGTTTCGGGTTGCCTTTGCGCACCAGGAAGACGATGGTCGAGGTGTAAGGCGCCGAATTGTCCGGCAGGCGTTTGATCCAGTCTTTCTCGATGCGCCCGCGTTCGGCGATAGCGTCGACGTCATAGGCTAACGCCAGCGTCACCACGTCGGCCTCGATGCCGTTGATCACCGACGTCGCCTGCTTGCCGGAGCCGCCGTGCGACTGGCGCACCGTCACCTTGTCGCCGGTTTCCGCCTGGTAGTGCTTGCTGAATGCCGTGTTGTAAGCCTGATAGAACTCACGCGTCGGATCGTATGACACGTTCAGCAACTGAATATCCTTCGCCATGGCGCCGGACGCCAACAGCACCAATGTCAGACCTACACCCCATTTACGCATCGACAGGCTCTCCCAGAAAATTAAGCGCAACCTCAATCGGTTGATTTAGCATCAGAGCCTGCCAGAAACTTTCCCGGCAACTAAAGAATAAAAAATTTTGGGATAGATGATTCTGGAATATGTCACCGGCGAGCATAAAAAAGCCCCCGGGAGCGGAGGCTTTTTTGTCGTGCGGTAAGTGGCGTATCAGTACAGCTTTTTCGCCGTTTCCAGCCAGTCGCCCTTGAACGGACGCTTCATGTTTTCGATCGCGTCGATGATGTCGTGGTGCACCATTTTTTCGTTCTGGATACCGACGCAGCGGCCGCCGTACCCCTGCAGCAGCAGTTCGATGGCGTAGGCGCCCATGCGCGAGGCCAGGATGCGGTCATAGGCGACCGGCGAACCGCCGCGCTGAATGTGGCCCAGCACGGTGGCGCGGGTTTCACGCTTGGTTTCCTGCTCAATGTGGCGCGCCAGCTCATCGATATCGCAGATGTGCTCGGTGATCGCCACGATGGCGTGTTTTTTGCCTTTGGCGATGCCGGCCTTGATTTCGCACACCAAATCTTCGCGGTTGAATTCGATTTCAGGCAGCACGATAAATTCGCAGCCGCCGGCAATCGCCGCCGCCAGCGTCAGATCGCCGCAGTAACGGCCCATCACTTCCACGATGGAGATGCGCTGGTGCGACGAGGAGGTATCGCGCAGGCGGTCGATCGCTTCCACCACGGTTTCCAGCGCGGTGAAGTAACCGATGGTGTAGTCGGTGCCGGCGACATCGTTATCGATGGTGCCCGGCAGACCGATGCACGGGAAACCTTCTTCCGTCAGGCGTTTGGCGCCCATGTAGGAACCGTCGCCGCCGATCACCACCAGCGCGTCGATGCCGCGATTCTTCAGGTTTTCAATCGCCTTGGCGCGCACGTTTTCATCCCTGAACTCCGGGAAGCGGGCCGAACCAAGGAAGGTGCCCCCGCGATTGATCATGTCGGACACGCTATAGCGGTCCAGCTGCTCCATGCGATCTTCGTATAAGCCAAGGTAGCCATCGTAAATACCAAAAACTTCCAGACCTTCTGAAAGCGCAGAACGCACAACGCCGCGGATTGCAGCGTTCATACCCGGCGAATCACCGCCGCTCGTCAGTACACCGATTTTCTTGATCATGACTACCTCTGAACTGTGTAGATGCAATTTCTTAAGAATTCTGTCTCCGCCGATCGTCTTGAAACCTCTCCGGCTGCAGAAAACCAGCTTTACGGCTTATTGCTGGATATTATATCAAAAACACCCAGCTGAATTGATTCAAGTCACGCAATATAACGGTTAAAACACCGCATGGCACGCTGAGCTAACTCAGATATTCATGATAATACGTTGCGCTATGCCTCTATATGATTATAGCTCCCAATGCCCCTGCCTACCCGGTGGCACCACGGAGCACGGATCCAGGTGAATGATGACATCCGCCCCCGCAAAACGTTGCCGCAGGGCTTGTTCCACCTGATCGGCCAAGCGGTGCGCCTCGCGCAGCGGCAGCGTGTCCTCCATCTCCAGATGCAGCTGGATGAAACGCGTCGACCCCGACTGACGCGTGCGCAGATCGTGTGCGCCTTTCACCCCGGGCCAGGAGGAAACCACGGCGATAATCGCCTGGCGCTCGTCATCCGGCAACGCCCGATCCAACAGCGACTGCACCGCTTCATAGCCCATGCGCAGCGCGCTATAGAGGATGTAAACGCCGATGCCCAGCGCGAACAACGCATCCGCCCGTTGGAAGCCGTACCAGCTTAGCCCAAGAGCGATAAGAATAGCACCATTCATCATGACATCTGACTGATAATGCAGCATATCTGCGCGCACGGCCTGGCTGCGCGTTTTTCTGACCACCCAGCGTTGATAGGTGACCAGCATCAGGGTGCTGACTAACGCGATCACCGTCACGACGACCCCAACGCCGGGATCGCGCAGCGTTTGCGGTGCATACAGATGCTGGAAGCCGGTGAGAAACAGAAACAGGGCGGAACCGGAAATAAACATGCTTTGCGCCAGCGCCGCCAGCGACTCCGCTTTGCCGTGGCCAAAGGTGTGCTCGGCATCGGCAGGCTGCAGCGAATAGCGCACCACCAGCAGGTTGGTCAGCGATGCCGCGATATCGACCAGCGAATCCACCAGCGCCGCCAGCAGGCTGACAGAACCGGTCTGGTACCAGGCGACGATTTTGATCAGCAACAGCGACGACGCCAGCGCGGTAGCGGCCAACGCAGCGGACTTTACCAGGCGTGCATAGCGCTGTTCCATTGAGGGATCCCGGTCAAAAGGTATGGCGCTCAATATAGCGAAATGTCGGATAAAAAAAACCCCGCCATCATGGCGGGGAAGACAGGGATGGTGTCTATGGCAAGGAAAAACAGGGGACTACTCAGTCGTACTTCACTTCTGGGCAGAAGCTTGCTGCAAACCAGAAATTTGTTGCTCCATCTGCTGCATGCGCTGCTGATGTTTCTGGTCTAAAACACTTTTTTGCTCTGGCGTCAGCAGGTTATACATTTGGTTGCGCACCCGGGCCATTTCGACCTGGCGCTTGACCTGCTGTTGGGCCATCTTTTCCGCCTGGGCATACACGGCGGCTTCGTCAAATTTCTCTGCGGTCACCAGTTTATGCATGGCTTCCATTTCAGCTACATTGACACCTGGCAGATCGTGCCGGGCCTGGCGCATCAAATCGCGCATTTGCTGGCGCTGCTGTTCGCTGAGGCTGACACCGTCGAACATATGGTGCTGGCCGGGTATTCGGGTCATCGCGTCGTTGCCGGGAGGTTGGGCTGTGTCCGGTATAGTGTCGGCAGCGAAGGCAGCGGTCGAACCAATTGCCAGCAGTGATGCCATAACTAATGCGGTCACCTTACGCATTTCAACTCCTCAAGCTTTCTCACTTTGCGAATCAACGAGGAGCAGTGTACCGCCGCACCTGAAAACCTGCGTCAGTGCATGTAAAACTACGTAAAGTCATGGAATGGCAACAGTTGATGACGTATTTTGCGTCTGGAGGTAAATCATAATGAACAAGATTCTGTTAGTTGACGACGACCGCGAGTTGACCTCGCTGTTAAAAGAACTGCTTGAAATGGAAGGTTTTAATATCGTCGTCGCGCACGATGGCGAGCAGGCGTTGTCGCTGCTGGACAGCTCCGTCGATCTGCTGCTGCTCGACATCATGATGCCGAAGAAAAACGGCATCGATACGCTGAAAGAACTGCGCCAACATCACCAGACGCCGGTCATCATGCTGACCGCGCGCGGCAGCGAACTGGACCGCGTGTTGGGCCTGGAGCTGGGCGCCGATGATTACCTGCCGAAACCCTTCAACGATCGCGAACTGGTCGCGCGCATTCGCGCCATTCTGCGCCGTTCCAACTGGAGCGAACAGCAGCAGCAGGTCGACAGCGGCGCCCCGACGCTGGATGTCGATGGCCTGCAGCTGAACCCCGGCCGCCAGGAGGCCAGCTTCGACGGCCAGGTGCTGGATCTGACCGGCACCGAGTTCACCTTGCTGTATCTGCTGGCGCAACATCTCGGCCAAGTGGTGTCGCGCGAACTGCTGAGCCAGGAAGTGCTGGGCAAACGCCTGACTCCGTTCGATCGCGCCATCGACATGCATATCTCCAACCTGCGGCGTAAGCTGCCGGATCGCAAAGACGGGCATCCGTGGTTCAAAACCCTGCGCGGACGTGGTTATTTGATGGTATCTGCAACATGATCAACAGTTTGACGGCACGCATCTTCGCCATTTTCTGGTTCACGTTAGCCCTGGTGCTAATGCTGGTGCTGATGGTGCCCAAGCTCGACTCCCGCCAAATGACCTCGCTGCTCGACAGCGAGCAGCGGCAGGGGTTGATGCTGGAACAGCACGTCGAGGCCGAGTTGCAAAACGATCCGGCCAACGATCTGATGTGGTGGCGCCGCCTGTTCCGCGCCATTGACAAATGGGCGCCGCCGGGCCAACGCCTGCTGCTGGTCACCAGCGAAGGCCGGGTGATCGGCGCGCAGCGCAATGAAATGCAGATCGTCCGCAACTTCATCGGCCAATCCGACAATTCGGATCATCCGAAGAAGAAAAAGTACGGCCGCGTCGAACTGGTCGGGCCGTTCGCGGTGCGCGACGGCGAAGACAACTACCAGCTGTACCTGATCCGCCCCGCCAACAGCCCGCAATCCGATTTCATCAACCTGATGTTCGACCGGCCGCTGCTGCTGCTGATCGTCACCATGCTGATCAGCGCCCCGCTGCTGCTGTGGCTGGCCTGGAGCCTGGCGAAACCGGCGCGCAAGCTGAAGAACGCCGCCGATGACGTGGCGCGCGGCAACCTGAAGCAGCATCCGGAACTGGAGGCCGGCCCGCAGGAATTTCTGGCCACCGGCGCCAGCTTCAACCAGATGGTCAGCGCGCTGGAACGCATGATGAACGCCCAGCAACGCTTGATCTCGGACATCTCGCACGAGCTGCGCACGCCGCTGACTCGCCTGCAGCTGGCCACCGCGCTGATGCGCCGCCGCCACGGCGAAGGCCACGAGCTGGCGCGCATCGAAACCGAAGCGCAACGGCTGGATTCGATGATCAACGATCTGCTGGCGCTGTCGCGCGGGCAGCAGAAGGGCGAGCTGGCGCGCGAGCAGTTGAAGGCCAACGAACTGTGGGCCGACGTGCTGGATAACGCCCGTTTCGAAGCCGAACAGATGGGCAAGCAGCTGGAGATCGCTGCGCCGCCCGGTCCGTGGACGCTGTTCGGCAACGCGAGCGCGCTGGACAGCGCGTTGGAAAACATCGTGCGCAACGCCCTGCGTTATTCGCACACCCGCATCGCCGTGGCGTTCAGCGCCGACAATCAGGGCGTGACTATCCAGGTTGACGACGACGGCCCCGGCGTCAGCGCCGAAGACCGCGAGCAGATCTTCCGTCCGTTCTACCGCACCGATGAGGCGCGCGACCGTGAGTCCGGCGGCACCGGCCTTGGCCTGGCTATCGTCGAGGCGGCGGTCAATCAGCATCGCGGCTGGGTGAAGGCCGAAGACAGCCCGCTTGGCGGTCTGCGGCTGGTGCTGTGGCTGCCGCTGCATCATCAACGCCTATCGTCTAAGACAGAACAGTAAGAGTTTGCTATCCTGCGCCCCTCGTTCACGAGGGGCCTGCAACATGCTGAACATCGTTTTATTTGAACCCGAAATTCCACCCAATACCGGCAATATCATCCGCCTGTGCGCCAATACCGGCTTTAATCTGCACCTGATCGAACCGCTGGGTTTCCCGTGGGACGACAAACGCCTGCGCCGCGCCGGGCTGGACTATCATGAGTTCACCCGCGTCAGCCGCCATGCCGATTACGCCGCCTTTCTCGCCGCCGAAAACCCGCAGCGGCTGTTTGCCCTCACCACCAAGGGCACGCCAGCGCACAGCGCCGTCAGCTACCAGGCCGGCGACTACCTGCTGTTCGGCCCGGAAACGCGCGGGTTGCCTGCCGACATCCTCGATGCGCTGCCCGCGCAGCAAAAAATCCGCATCCCGATGCAGGCGCAAAGCCGCAGCATGAACCTGTCGAATGCCGTATCGGTGGTGGTGTATGAAGCCTGGCGGCAGCTGGGCTATGCCGGTGCGCTGATCAAGGCGTAATCCGCGACGTCGCGCCATACTGGAAGAGTCATCCTTTCCAGGCACGGCATATGGCTTTCGTCGCAGAGATTGTCACCCAGCTTCGCCGGCTCGAACCGGCGCTGAACGAGGCGCTGTTGCGGCTGCAACAGGCGCAAGACAGCGAAGCGCTGCACGACTTGCGCGTCTGTCTGCGCCGCATTCGCAGCCTGCTGCGCCCGTTACGCGGCTGCCCCGGCGCAACCCGGCTCGATCGGGCCGCCGCCGAATTGGGCAGGCTCACGACGCCGCTGCGCGATCTCGAGGTGCTGATCGCCGAACTGGCGCGACATTGCCTCGATTGGCAGGCCAACGTGCGCCAGAGCGAATTTCAGGCCCGCTACCGTCAACTGCTCACCCATCCGCAGCTCATCGGCTTTCCCTCGCTTTTGCACGCCTGGCCGCGCCGCTTTCGCCGCAGCGCGCAACGCGTCGCCAAACACCGCCTGAATAAACACCTGCAGCGCCAACAACGGCAATTGCGCCGGGCATTGGCCGATACCGGCTACGATCGCCACCGCCTGCGGCTGCTGATAAAACGCCTGCGTTACGCGGCTGAAGCCTATCCGCAGCGCCTTCCCCTCTCCCCCGCCGCGATGGCGAGCCTGAAAGCGGCGCAGAACGCCCTCGGTGATTGGCACGACCGGGAGGTTTGGTGCCTGCAAGCCGAACATCAGGCGGATCTCTGGCCCTTGTTGCCCCGGTGGCAAGCTGAGCAACGCCAGGCGCTGGTCAGCGCGGACGCCTTGCTCGCCGCCTTATCACCGGCACTGGCGGCGAAAACCGGCGGCGCATCACGATCCTGAAAAAAGGCCGCAGCAGGGCACGCCCGGCCCCGAAAAAGCCCGATGAGGCGCAGATAATGCGCTATGTTTTGTAAGGGTAATCACCACTCATCATAGGAAACCATATGAAGAAACAACGTTTGAGCGTTGCCATGGCGGTTCTGGCGGCGGGCCTGTTGCTGGCGGGCTGCTCGTCCAAAGTCACCCAAACGAATCAATATTCGGGATTCCTACCGGACTACAGCAAGCTGCAGGAAACCAGCTCGCCAAGCGGCCATAAAACGCTGCGTTGGATCGATCCCACCTTTAAAGAGTCGAATTATCGCGGCGTGTATGTCGCTCCCGTGGTTTATTACCCGGCGGCTAAACCCACCGCCCGCGTCAGCCAACAAACGCTGGACAAAATTAGAAACTATACCGACCAAAGCGTGAGAAAAGCGGTGGCCGAGCGCACTACCGTTTTGAATAACCCGACAGGTTCCCGCGTGCTGTTGGCCAAAGTCGCGATTACCGCCGTGTCTGCCGAAGATGAGGATATGAAATTCTATGAAGTGGTGCCGGTAGCGGCCGTGGTGGCCAGCACCATGGCCGCCACTGGCCACCGGACGCAAAACACCACGCTGTTCCTGGAAGCGCAGTTGATCGATCAGGATAGCGGTAAAACGGTGCTGGAAGTGGTGCGCAAGAGTTACGGCAAAACCGTCAACAACGACAGCGCGCCAGTCACGGAACAAGAAGTCAAAGCGGCGATCGATGACATGGTCAACGACATCGTCACATTCCCGAAACAGGGCTGACCGCCGCCTGAAAAACACAGGGGGAGCCGAAGCTCCCCCTGAATGGACCCGCAGGCGCGGCTTAGATGCCATCGCCGTACTCGAAGCCGTGGTTGGTGCCGTTGAAGTATTGGTCCATATCCATCGACGGCGTATCGCTCTCCGGCCGCCCGACGATGCGCGCCGGCACGCCGGCGGCGGTGGTGTGCGGCGGTATCGCCTGCAAGACCACCGAGCCCGCACCGATCTTCGCGCCCTTGCCCACTTCGATATTGCCGAGAATTTTGGCGCCTGCGCCAATCATCACCCCTTCACGGATTTTCGGGTGACGGTCGCCGCTGGTTTTACCGGTACCGCCCAGGGTGACCGATTGCAGGATAGAGACGTTGTTCTCCACCACCGCCGTTTCACCGATCACGATGCCGGTGGCGTGGTCGAGCATGATGCCGCAACCGATGGTCGCCGCCGGGTGGATGTCTACGCCGAAGGCGACGGAAATTTGATTTTGCAGGTAGATAGCCAGCGCCTGCCGCCCTTGCTGCCACAGCCAGTGGCCGATGCGGTAAGCCTGCAGCGCATGGAACCCCTTCAGGTAAAGCAGCGGCGTGGAGTATTTATCGACCGCCGGGTCGCGCAGGCGCACCGCTAGGATATCGCGCGCCGCCGAAACGATCATCTGGTTGTCAGACTTGTAGGCCTCTTCCACCACCTCACGCACCGCGATGGCGGGCATGATCGGCGTGGCCAGCTTGTTGGCCAGCATATAGCTGAGCGCGCTGCCCAGGTTCTCGTGCTTGAGCAACGTCGCATGGAAAAAGCTGGCCAGCATCGGTTCACAATCAGCCAGTGCTCGCGCTTCTGATTTAATGCTGTTCCAGACCTGTTCCAACTCTTCTGACGACATCACATACCCCTTTACCTTGCCAAACGGGCCGCTTCACACGGTAGCGCGAAGCGGCCCAGGTCATTTGCGGGGTCAGCATTCCGCTGCCCCGACATATCGTTTTATGTCACGCGCTGGGTTTTTCGTCCTTTCGGGCTCGCCCCAGCAGGCTCAGCGCCGCTTCGCGGGCGTCCTTGTGGCAGTAAAGCACCTGATAAATCTGTTCGGTGATCGGCATTTCCACACCGTGCCGCTGCGCCAACGCCAACACCTCTTTGGTATTGCGATAGCCCTCGACCACCTGACCGATACTGTCCTGCGCTTCCTGCACGCCTTTACCCTGCCCCAGCATAATGCCGAAGCGACGGTTGCGCGACTGGTTGTCCGTGCAGGTTAGCACCAGATCCCCCAGCCCCGCCATGCCCATGAACGTCGAGGGATCGGCGCCCAGCGCAGAACCCAGACGGCTCATTTCCGCCAGCCCGCGCGTAATCAACGCGGTACGGGCATTGGCGCCGAAACCGATGCCGTCGGACATGCCGGCGCCGATGGCGATCACGTTCTTCACTGCGCCGCCAAGCTGCACACCGATGAAGTCGGGATTGCTGTAGACGCGGAAACTCTTGCCGCAGTGCAGCAGCTGTTGCAGATCGTCGGCGAACTGCGCATCGGTCGCCGCCAGCGCGATTGCCGTCGGCAGGCCGGCGGCCAGCTCTTTGGCGAACGTCGGCCCGGAGAGCACCGCCAGCGGGATCGCCTCGCCCAACGCCTCACGCGCCACGTCCTGCAGCAAGCGGCCGGTTTCCGCTTCCAACCCTTTGGTGGCCCACACGATGCGGGCATCCGGGCGCAGATGCGGCTTCAGCTGGCGCAGCACGTCGCCGAACACGTGGCTCGGCACCACCACCAGCACGTCGCGGCTGGCGGCCAGCGCACGCGCCAAATCGGCTTCGAGCAGCAGGGTATCGGGGAAGGGAACGTCAGGCAGAAACGCCTGATTGCAGCGATCGTGCTGCAACGTTTGAATTTGCGCGGGGTTATGTCCCCACAACACCACGGGATGACCGTTACGCGCCAGCGTAATGGCCAATGCGGTGCCGTACGAGCCGGCACCGATAACAGTCATTGAAGCATTGACGGTGTTCATCAGGCATCCTGATGTGGTGCGGCACCTTCGCCTTCCGCCTGCTGCTGCAGATAGTTCATGAACAGCGCGTCAAAGTTGACCGGTGCCAGATTCAGCTGCGGGAAGGTGCCGCGGGAAACCAGGCTGGTGATGCACTCGCGCGCATACGGGAACAGGATGTTCGGGCAGTATGCACCCAGGCAATGCGCCAGCTGCGTGCCTTCGATGCCTGCTACCGAGAAGATGCCCGCCTGCTGCACTTCGCACAGGAACGCAGTCTCTTCGCCCAGGGTCGCCGTCACGGTTACGCGCAGTACCACTTCATACACTTCGTCAGCCAGCTGGCTGGACGCGGTATCCAGATCAAGTTTAACTTCCGGCTGCCATTCCTGCTGGAAAACCTGCGGCGCGTTCGGCGCTTCGAAGGAGATATCCTTGGTATAGATACGTTGGATCTGGAAAGCCATTTCGGTGCTGTTTTGTTCTGACATGTGAGTAATACCCTTGGTTAAACGTCCTTATTGACACTCGGTGAACCGGCAAGCTGCTTAAAGCAGCGGATCCAGGCCGCCGCGAGCATCGAGTTCATATAAATCATCGCAGCCGCCGATATGCCGGCCGTCGATGAAAATCTGCGGCACGGTGGTGCGCCCGCTGCGCTCGATCATCACTTCGCGCTTGGCGTTATCGCCGTCGATGGCGATCTCGTTAAACGCCGCGCCCTTGCTGTTCAACAGCGCCTTGGCGCGATGGCAGAACGGGCAGGTCGCTTTGGTGTAGATATCAATGTTAGCCATGGATTGCCACCTCAAATAGGTTAAACGGTTACTTACCGCGCACCAGCGGCAGGTTTTCTCCGCTCCAGCCGGCAATGCCGTCTTTCAGCATAGTCACCTTTTCAAAACCGGCCTTGCTCAGGTTCTCCGCCGGCTCGCGGGAGGCGGTGCCGTTGGCGCACACGACGATGATCGGCTGCGCTTTGTGTTTTTCCAGCTCGCCCAGGCTGCCGTTTTTGATTTCGCTGGCGGTCAGGTTGATGGCGTTGGCCAGGTGACCACGGCGGAAATCGTCGCGGCTGCGGGTATCGACCACCACGGCTTCTTCTTTGTTGATCAGGCGAATGGCTTCACCGCGGGCGATCTCTTTGACCTTGGAGAAACGGCTTTTGAAGGTCATGACGATCACGGCGACCAGCAGAGCGATCCAAGCCAGGCTCAGAATAGGGTGTCTGCTTACGAATGGCATAATTTCTTGCAGCATGGGGTGTAACAACTCCCGTCAGTTAAGGGATAAATAAGTCAAGGTTCCAGAGTATACCTGCCGAGTGCGGCAAATACAGCCAATAAGCAAGCGCGATTGTAGAAACTGCGGGCTGCGCTGAGAAATTCCCGACGTCAGAGCATAAAAGCCCGCGCGATTCGCCGCAACCTTGATCTCTTTGGGCTATTTATCGCCGGCGGCGGTGTAAAATCAGCCGGTTTTTCGAGGGCGAATAGCCATGCTTGCGGCGGGCGCATGGCTATTCGCAGCTTAAAAAGTTCATAAGAGGTCAATGCAATGTCGAACAACAAAAAACCGATGGTCCTGGTGATCCTGGACGGTTACGGCCACCGTGAAGAGCGGCAGGACAACGCGATCCTGAACGCCGGCACCCCGGTGATGGATCGTCTGTGGCGGGAGCAGCCGCATACGCTGATCGCCGCCTCCGGGCTGGATGTCGGCCTGCCCGATGGGCAAATGGGCAACTCCGAAGTCGGCCACGTCAATCTGGGCGCCGGGCGCATCGTGTACCAGGATCTGACCCGGCTGGACAAAGCGATCGCCGACGGCGACTTCTTCACCAACCCGGTGCTGACCGCCGCCGTCGATAAGGCCGTAGCGGCCGGCAAGGCGGTGCATATCATGGGCCTGCTGTCGCCGGGCGGCGTGCACAGCCATGACGAGCACATCCTGGCCATGATCAAGCTGGCCGCCCAACGCGGCGCCAAAGCCATTTATCTGCATGCCTTCCTTGATGGGCGCGACACGCCGCCGCGCAGCGCCGAAGCCCCGCTGCAACGCTGCCGCGACGCCTTCGCCGCATTGGGCGTCGGGCGCATCGCCTCGCTGATCGGCCGCTACTACGCGATGGACCGCGACAACCGCTGGGATCGCGTGCAGCTGGCCTATGACCTGCTGACCGCAGCCAAAGGCGATTCCGTGGCCGAGGATGCGATCGCCGGCCTGCAGGCTGCTTATCAGCGCGGTGAAAACGACGAGTTCGTCAGGCCGACCGTGATCCGCGCCGCCGGTGAGGCCGATGCCGCAATGCAGGACGGCGACGCGTTGATCTTCATGAACTTCCGCGCCGACCGCGCGCGCCAGATCACCCGCGCTTTCGTGAACGCCGACTTCGACGGTTTCCCGCGCGCCAAGCAGGTGCAGTTCGGCGATTTCGTGATGCTGACCGAATACGCCGCCGACATCGCGACCGCCTGCGCCTATCCGCCGGCGCCGCTGGCCAACACCTTCGGCGAATGGCTGATGAAGCACGACAAAACCCAGTTGCGCATCTCGGAAACCGAAAAATACGCCCACGTCACCTTCTTCTATAACGGCGGCGTGGAAGCGCCGTTCAAGGGCGAAGACCGCGTGCTGGTCAACTCGCCGCAGGTCGCCACCTATGATCTGCAGCCGGAGATGAGCGCCGCCGAGCTGACCGACAAGCTGCTGACCGCCATCCGCAGCGGCAAATACGACGCCATCATCTGCAACTACCCGAACGGCGACATGGTGGGGCATACCGGCGTGTATGAAGCGGCGGTCAAAGCGGTGGAAACGCTGGACGCCTGCATCGCTCAGGTGGTTGACGCGGTGCGCGACGTCGACGGCCAACTGCTGATCACCGCCGATCACGGCAACGCCGAGCAGATGCGCGATCCGGCCACCGGCCAGGCGCACACCGCCCACACCAGCCTGCCGGTGCCGCTGATTTACGTCGGCAAACCGGCGCGCGCGGTCGAAGGCGGCAAGCTTTCGGACATCGCGCCAACCCTGTTAACGCTGATGGGAATGGAAATCCCGCAAGAGATGACTGGTAAGCCGCTGTTCATCGTGGAATAATCCTTCTCCATGAGGGAGAAGGCGTTTTTTGCACTATCAAGGGTAACCCGAAGCGCAAACGCAGGCAGCCGGCCGCTGCCTGAACGCACCGCGCCAAGGACGTTCACCGCCATGTGCGCCAGCGTATTTTGCGCTGGCGTCTTGCTGTTGCCGCTCGCCGGCCAGGCGGCTGAAGACAATAAATCCCAGCTGAAAGACATCCAGCAGAGCATCGCCGAGAAAGAAAAAGCGGTGAAGCAGCAGCAACAGCAGCGCAGCTCGCTGCAGGATCAGCTGCGGCAGCAGGAAAAAACCATCGCCCAGGCCAGCCGCCAGTTGCGCGACACCCAGGGCACGCTCACCCAGTTGGGCAAGGACATTTCCGGCCTGAACGCCTCGATCGCCAAGCTGCAAAAACAGCAATCGACCCAGCAAAACCTCCTCGCCAAACAGCTCGACGCCGCCTTCCGGCAAGGGCAGCACAGCGCCGTGCAGCTGATCCTCAGCGGTGAAGAAAGCCAGCGCAGCGAACGTATTCTGGCCTATTTCGGTTATCTGAACGAAGCGCGCCAGAAAACCATCGAAGAGCTGAAACAGACCCGCGCCGAGCTGGCGAAGCAAAAAACCACGCTGGTGGCCAAACAAGGCCAGCAAAAATCCTTACTGAGCGAACAACAAACGCAGCAGCAGAAGCTGGAGCAGGCGCGCGGCGCCCGCAAGAAAACGCTGACCGCGCTGGAAGCCTCGCTGGAAAAAGACCAACAACGCCTGGTGGAACTGCGCCAGAACGAAGCCCGCATGCGCGACAAGATCGCTCGGGCGGAGCGCGAAGCCCGTGCGCGCGCCGAACGCGAAGCGCGTGAAGCGGCCAAGGTGCGCGAACAGGTGCGCATCAAGGAACAGCAGGCGAAGAAAACCGGCACCACCTACAAACCTAGCGAAGCCGATCGCTCGCTGATGGCGCGAACCGGCGGCCTCGGTCGTCCGGCCGGCCAGCTGATGTGGCCGGTGCGCGGCCGCACGCTGCACGGCTTTGGCGAGCAGCAGCAGGGCGAGCTACGCTGGAAAGGCATGGTGATCGAAGCCCGCGAAGGCAGCGAAGTGAAAGCCGTCGCCGATGGCCGCGTGCTGCTGGCCGACTGGCTGCAAGGCTATGGCCTGATGGTGGTGGTCGAACACGGTAAAGGCGACATGAGCGTGTACGGCTACAACCAAAGCGCGTTGGTCAACGTCGGGGCGCAGGTGCGCGCTGGCCAGCCGATCGCTCTGGTCGGCACCAGCGGCGGCCAGGGAACGCCGTCGCTCTATTTCGAAATCCGTCGTCAGGGACAGGCGGTTAACCCACTGCCGTGGTTGGGAAGATAGATTTGCGTTATGTCAAAACCCGTACAGCTTTGTTAATCGGCTGTCTGCTGCAGGTTTACGCTGCGCAGGCAGGAAAACTCTCCATCGTCATCGATGACGTGGGCTACCGCCCTCACGAAGAAAACGCGGTGCTGCAAATGCCGACGGCGATCTCGGTCGCAGTCTTGCCCAACGCGCCGCATGCCCGCCTGATGGCCACCCGCGCCCACAGCCAGGGCCGCGAAGTCTTGATCCACATGCCGATGGCGCCGCTCAGCAAGCAGCCGCTGGAACGCGATACCCTGCAGCCTTCCATGAGCAGCGACGAGATCCAGCGCATCATCCGCAACGCGGTGAACAACGTGCCCTACGCGGTCGGCATGAACAACCACATGGGCAGCGCCATGACCTCCAGCCTGCCGGGCATGCAGAAAGTGATGCAGGCGCTCGAAAGCTATCGTCTGTATTTCCTCGACAGCATGACCATCGGCAGCAGCCAGGCGACCCGCGCCGCGGCCGGCACCGGCGTGAAAGTGATCAAACGCAGGGTGTTCCTCGACGATACCGCGAACGAAGCCGATATCCGCCGCCAGTTCAACCGCGCGGTCGAATTGGCGCGGCGCAACGGTTCCGCCATCGCCATCGGCCACCCGCGCCCGGCGACGGTGAAAGTGCTGCAGCAGATGCTGCCGTCGCTGCCCGCCGATATCGTGCTGGTCAAACCGAGCGCGCTGCTGAACGAACCGCAGGGCAACGGCGGTGGCAGCTACGTTCCGCCGCCGGTCAAACCGCAAAAACCGCAGCCGAAGAACCCGTTCAGCGGCGGCATCAAGCAGTGCAAGGTCAAACCGCCGAAGGAAAAAGCCAACGCCGGCACCGCGCTGGGCGTTATCGCCGACAGCATTGCCACCTCGCCGCCGGTGACCTTCATCAAGCGTCATTGGCAGCACTGGACGCAAACCAAACCGCAAGCATAAAAAAAGGGCCGGAATTCCGGCCCTTTTCACGCCTGCCGAGATCAATCCCAGCTCAGCACCACTTTGCCCGATTTGCCGGAGCGCATGGCGTCGAAGCCCTGCTGGTACTCGTCGATCGAGAAACGGTGGGTGATGATCGGGGTCAAATCCAGACCGGACTGGATCAGCGCCGCCATCTTGTACCAGGTTTCGAACATTTCGCGGCCGTAAATCCCTTTGATAAACAGCCCTTTGAAGATGACCTGATTCCAGTCGATCGACATATCCGAAGGCGGAATGCCCAGCATGGCGATACGCCCGCCGTGGTTCATCGCATTGAGCAGCGTGCGGAACGCCGGCGGCGCGCCGGACATTTCCAGGCCGACGTCGAACCCTTCGGTCATGCCCAGTTCGGCCATCACGTCGCTGAGGTTTTCCTTGCTGACGTTCACCGCACGGGTCACGCCCATTTTGCGCGCCAGTTCCAGGCGATATTCGTTAACGTCGGTGATCACCACATGGCGGGCGCCGACGTGTTTGCACACCGCCGCCGCCATAATGCCGATCGGGCCGGCGCCGGACACCAGCACGTCTTCCCCGACCAGATCGAACGACAGCGCGGTATGCACCGCGTTACCGAACGGATCAAAGATCGAAGCCAGTTCATCGGAGATGTTATCCGGGATCTTGAAGGCGTTGAACGCCGGGATCACCAGGTATTCCGCGAAGCTGCCCGGGCGGTTCACGCCCACGCCGACGGTGTTGCGGCACAGGTGCGTGCGGCCGCCGCGGCAGTTGCGGCAGTGGCCGCAGGTGATGTGGCCTTCGCCGGACACGCGATCGCCGATGTTGAAGCCTTTGACTTCCTGACCGATCGCCACCACTTCGCCCACGTATTCATGGCCGACCACCATCGGAACCGGAATGGTTTTTTGCGACCACTCGTCCCAGTTGTAGATATGCACATCGGTGCCGCAGATCGCGGTTTTGCGGATTTTGATCATGATGTCGTTGTGGCCCAGCTCCGGCTGAGGCACGTCGGTCATCCAAATCCCTTCTTCCGCTTTCAGTTTTGACAGTGCTTTCATGGTTTTACCTTATGCAATAACGCCAAGATCCTTACCGATACGTGTAAACGCCGCCACTGCGCGTTCGATTTGCTCCGGGGTGTGGTCGGCGGACATCTGGGTGCGGATGCGCGCCTGGCCTTTCGGCACCACCGGATAGAAGAAACCGGTCACATAGATGCCTTCCTTGAGCAACGCATTGGCGAATTCCTGCGCCAACTTCGCCTCACCCAGCATCACCGGGATGATGGCGTGATCGGCGCCGGCCAACGTGAAGCCGGCGGCGGTCATTTTTTCGCGGAACAGACGCGCATTGGCCCACAGGCGATCGCGCAGGGCATCGCCCTCTTCCAGCAGTTCCAGCACTTTGATCGACGCGGCGACGATCGCCGGCGCCAGCGAGTTGGAGAACAGGTACGGGCGCGAACGCTGGCGCAGCCACTCCACCACTTCTTTCTTGGCGGCGGTGTAGCCGCCGGACGCGCCGCCCAGCGCTTTGCCTAACGTACCGGTGATGATATCGACGCGGCCCATCACTTCGCAGTATTCATGGGTGCCGCGCCCGTTGGCGCCGACAAAGCCCACCGCGTGAGAGTCATCCACCATCACCAACGCCTGGTATTCGTCCGCCAGATCGCAAACCCCTTTCAGGTTGGCGATCACGCCGTCCATCGAGAAGACGCCGTCGGTGGCGATCAGGATGTGACGCGCGCCGTCGGCTTTGGCCTGCTTCAGCTGCGCGGCCAGCTCGGTCATGTCGTTATTGGCATAGCGATAACGCTTGGCCTTGCACAGGCGCACGCCGTCGATGATCGACGCGTGGTTCAGCGCATCGGAGATAATGGCGTCTTCCGGGCCGAGCAGGGTTTCGAACAGCCCGCCGTTGGCGTCGAAGCAAGAGGAGTACAGGATCGCGTCTTCCATGCCCAAAAAGGCCGCCAGTTTCTGTTCCAGCTGCTTGTGGCTGTCCTGGGTGCCGCAGATGAAGCGCACCGACGCCATGCCGAAACCGTGGCTGTCCATGCCCGACTTGGCGGCGGCGATCAGCGCCGGGTGGTTGGCCAGGCCCAGGTAGTTATTGGCGCAGAAGTTGATCACATGGCTGCCGTCGGCGACGGCGATATCCGCCTGTTGCGCGGAGGTGATGATGCGTTCTTCCTTGAACAGCCCTTCACTGCGCGTGGCGGCAAGCTGTTGTTCCAACTGCTGATAAAAAGACGCTGACATTCGGTTATCTCCAGGATTGGGCTATTTGCGGCATATTTTACTGATTTGTAACCAAACTGACGAGAATGCGCGGGAGAGAATATTAAAATTGCAGCAGATATCACGGCAAACGGCGGACTTCAATGGCAATGCGGGATATTCGGAGCCCTTCCGCTGTTTGCCGCGGCATGAAATGCTATTATAACCGCCATTGAGCGTGGGGCATTGTGCCCCGCCAGGCAGCTTAGCAGGGGTAACCCAATGATTATCGTCACAGGCGGCGCCGGCATGATCGGCAGCAACATCATTAAGGCACTGAACGACAAGGGATATCGCGATATCCTGGTGGTGGATAACCTGAAAGACGGCACCAAGTTCGTCAACCTGGTCGATCTGGATATCGCCGACTATATCGATAAAGAAGACTTTATCGCCAGCATCGTGGCCGGCGACGATCTGGGCGAGATCGAAGCGGTGTTCCACGAAGGCGCCTGCTCCGCGACCACCGAGTGGGACGGCAAGTACATGATGGACAATAACTATCAGTACTCCAAAGACCTGCTGCACTACTGCCTGGATCGCGAAATCCCGTTCTTGTATGCCTCCTCCGCCGCCACTTACGGCGGCCGCGAAGAGTTCATCGAAGAGCGTGAGTATGAAGCGCCGCTCAACGTTTACGGCTACTCCAAATTCCTGTTCGATCAGTACGTGCGCGAGATCCTGCCGGAAGCGGACTCGCAGATCTGCGGCTTCCGCTACTTCAACGTTTATGGCCCGCGCGAAGGCCACAAAGGCAGCATGGCCAGCGTCGCCTTCCACCTGAATACCCAGATCAACCGCGGCGAAAACCCGAAACTGTTCGCCGGCAGCGAAAACTTCAAGCGTGACTTCATCTACGTCGGCGACGTGGCGGCGGTTAACCTGTGGTTCTGGGAAACCGGCAAATCCGGCATCTTCAACTGCGGCACCGGCCGAGCGGAAACCTTCCAGGCGGTAGCCGACGCGGTGGTGGACTTCCACCAGAAAGGCGCTGTGGAATACATCGAGTTCCCGGAGAAGCTGAAAGGCCGCTATCAGGCGTACACCCAGGCCGATCTGACCAAGCTGCGCGCGGCCGGCTACGACGCACCGTTCAAAACGGTCGCCGAAGGCGTGAAAGAGTACATGGCCTGGTTGAACCGCACCGCATAAGCTGAAGGAATTAACGCTGGGTATGAAAATACTGGTTATCGGCCCTTCTTGGGTTGGCGACATGATGATGTCGCAAAGTCTCTATCGCACCCTGAAGGCCGAATACCCGTCGGCGGAGATCGATGTGATGGCGCCGGCCTGGTGTCGCCCGTTGCTGGCGCGCATGCCGGAAGTCAATCAGGCGCTGGCGATGCCGCTGGGCCACGGCGCGCTGGGGCTCGGCGAGCGCCGCCGCCTGGGGCGCGCTCTGCGCGCCAACCGTTACGATCGCGCTTACGTTCTGCCCAACTCGTTCAAATCCGCGCTGGTGCCTTTCTTCGCCGATATCCCGCAGCGCACCGGCTGGCGGGGCGAAATGCGCTACGGCCTGCTGAACGACGTCCGCGTGCTCGACAAGGCCGCTTTCCCGCTGATGGTGCAGCGCTATGTGGCGCTGGCCTATGACAAAGGCCGCGTTCAGCGCGCCGACGATCTGCCGCAGCCGCTGCTGTGGCCGCAGCTGCGGGTGAGCGACGAAGAGATCGCCGACACCACCGCGGCCTTCAACCTGACCGACAGCCGCCCGATCGTCGGCTTCTGCCCAGGCGCGGAGTTCGGCCCCGCCAAGCGCTGGCCGCACTATCACTACGCGGCGCTGGCTCAGCGGCTGATCGAGAGCGGCTATCAAATCGCGCTGTTCGGTTCGGCGAAAGACCATGAGGCCGGCGAACAGATCCGCGCCGCATTGCAGGAAGACGCGCGCGATTTCTGCCTTAATCTGGCCGGGAAAACCCAGCTGGAGCAAGCAGTTATCCTGATCGCAGCCTGCCGGGCGGTGGTCAGCAACGACTCCGGTTTAATGCACGTTGCCGCAGCGTTGAACAAACCGCTGATAGCCTTGTACGGCCCAAGCAGCCCCGACTTCACACCGCCGCTTTCCGACAAGGCGCGGGTCATTCGCCTGATCAGCGGCTACCACAAGGTGCGTAAGGGCGATGCCGAGCAGGGATACCACCAAAGTTTGATCGATATTCAGCCGCAGCAAGTGTTGGATGCGCTGACGCCGTTACTTGTCGCCAGCGAGGAATAGTCATGCAGGTGTTAATTGTAAAAACCTCCTCGATGGGGGACGTGCTGCATACGCTGCCCGCCCTGACCGACGCGCTGCAGGCCATTCCCGATATCCGCTTCGACTGGGTGGTGGAAGAAGGCTTCAGCCAAATCCCCACCTGGCACCCGGCGGTAGATCGCGTGATCCCGGTGGCCATTCGCCGCTGGCGAAAAAACTGGTTCGGCAACGATACTCGGCAACAGCGCTGCGACTTCAAGCGCGCGCTGCAAGAACGTCGTTACGACGTGGTGATCGACGCGCAGGGCCTGATCAAAAGCGCCGCGCTGATCACGCGCATCGCTAAAGGCAACAAACATGGCCCGGACTGCAAGAGCGCGCGCGAGCCGTTCGCCAGCTGGTTCTACAATGTGCGCCATGAGGTAGACAAACAGCAGCACGCGGTGGAACGCACGCGCGAACTGTTCGCCAAAAGCCTCGGCTACGATAAACCGGGCAGCTACGGCGATTACGCCATCGCCGCACGCTTTCTCAGCCGCCCGCCGGCCGATGCCGGGCAGTATTTGGTGTTTCTGCACGCGACGACCCGTGACGATAAGCATTGGCCGGAGCAAAACTGGCGTGAGCTGATCGCGCTGGCGGCGGACAGCGGGCTGAAGATCAAACTGCCGTGGGGCGCAGAGCATGAACATCAGCGCGCGCTGCGCTTGGCGGAAGGTTTTCCACATGTCGAGGTGCTGCCGAAACTCAGCCTGCAGCAGGTGGCCGAGGTGCTGGCCGGCGCCAGGGGTGTGATCTCGGTCGACACCGGGCTCAGCCATTTGACCGCCGCGCTCGACAAACCGAACATCACGCTGTTCGGGCCGACCGATCCCGGCCTGATCGGCGGTTACGGGCAAAATCAGCACTCGCTGATTTCGCCGGAAAGAAGCATGGCGACAATCGACGCCGATACGGCATGGCAGGCGTTGCAAAAGGTTATAGCATGAAAAAACTGCACATTATCAACCTGGGTAAAATGGGCGGCGTCGAGCGCCTGTTCCTGCAGTACATCAACGATACCACCGACGGCAGCAACCAGGTCCTGTGCATCAGCGGCGACATTGGCGAAGAGATCCGCCGCCAGTTGCCGGCGCATCAGCCCGTCACCTTCGCCAACCGCCTGATCAATGCGTTGCCGTTGCGTTGCCCGCAGTTCCTGCGCAAATTTTTGCTGAAATGGAAAATTGAACGGGCGAACGCCGACGTGGTGATCGTCTGGGACCTGGTGCCGGGGCTGGCGGCCAAACCCAAGCGCGGCAAGCTGGTTTACTACGATCACGGCTGCTCCTGGCGTTACCCCAAGAATAAAAAGACGCTGCGTTTCTTCGCCATGCTGGACGGCGTGATTTCCGCCTCACACGCGTCGAAGCGGGTGATGGAGCTGCGCTTTAATCTGCCTTGCCCAAATCACGTGGTGATCAACCGCATCAAGACGCCGGCGGGGATCGACGCTGCGCCGAAAACGCTGTCGCAGCCGGTCAGGATCGGCACTGCCTCACGCCTGGTCAGCCTGAAAGGCATCAGCGTTTCATTATTGATGATGCAGGAACTGCTGCGGCGCGGGCATGACGTCACGCTGGAAGTGGCCGGCAAAGGGCCGGATCGCGCGGCGTTCGAGGCGCTGGCGGCACGGCTTCAGCTCGGCGATCGCGTCACCTTCAGCGGTTATCAGGATGACGTCGCCGGCTTCTTCAATCGCACGCACATCTACATGAGCACGCCGATCACCGAGCCGTTCGGCTTGTCCTGCATGGAATCGCTCTATTTCGGCGTGCCGGTCATCTTCCCGCAGGTCGACGGCCAGCCGGAAGCGGTCAGGGACGGGGTCTGCGGCCTTGGCCTGACGCCGTCGGTCACCATCGAACAACACCGGCAGCTCACCGATATCGAGGTCGACTTCCCGCATGAGGTCTACGATCCGCAGACCGACAGCCTGGTGGCGCCCAAGCTGCTGTCGCATATCGACTGTGCGGATGCCGTTGAGAAATTGCTGGAGCGAGAAACCTACCAGACTCTGAGCCGAAATGCGCAGCGCTATCCTGCGGAGCATTTCAACTATGCTCAGTTCAAAGTTGAGTTCGACGACACGCTGCGCTCCTTCATCGCTTAATTAAAACGTGAGCCGGAAAACACGCCCAATGTTAAAACACAGAACACCGCACCCTGCCTTCAGCTATTTAATCTATCTGGGGTGCGCCATCGCTTTTTGCACCATTCCTTTCGGTTCCGCGACCGGACGCAATCTGTTTTATGTTTCCAGCTACATCGCCTTTATCGCCGTTTGCCTGTATCCGCGCTATTACCTCAGCAACGTTAAAAATCTGCTGTTGCCGGCGCTGATGTTCAGCGTCGGCATGGGGACCATCCTCTGGATGCACCACTTCAAACAGCCGGGTGAATACATCAACATTTACCGCTCTTATATGTCGACCGGTAAACTCCAACTGGCAACCGCCTTCATCCTGCTGATTGCGCTTAATGAGCGGTTGTGCGTGCAGCGCCTGCTCGTTGTCGTGGCCCTCATTACCGGTCTGGCGGTCAACGGTTATTCACTCTATCAGGGGCTGCGGCTGGATATTCCGCGCGTGGAGCTCAACTTCGATCGCGCCACGGTCGTTGCCTACCTGATGACCGCCATCGATCTGGTGATGATGCAAGCCATCCTGATGCTGCGCACCCGCTACCGTCTGGTGTTGTACATTGCGGCGTTCCTGCTGTCCTTCTCTGCGCTGGTGCTCACCGGCACGCGCGCGGCCATGTTGGTTTACCCGGTGGCGGTTTGTCTGTCGCTGCTGGCGACCAAGCATCTGGTATCCAGAAAACACAAGTTTTTGCTGGTCTCCTCGGTGCCATTATTGCTACTCATCTGCGGATTCGTCTTTAAAGCGCAGATTGAACAACGCATTGCCGACTTCAAAACCAACATGCAACTGATCGATAAACCTGAGATAGATAACTCGATCATTTCCCGGCTGTCGATGCAAACGCTGGCATGGCGTACCGGTTCACAAGCGCCTTGGGGCCAATCCGCCGAACAACGCGGTGAAGAGATCCGCGCCATCGTCGCGCAGCAGCCACATCTGTACGGCGTCATGCCCTACATCAACGTCCACCTGCACAACGAACTGCTGGAAACCTACTCGCTCAAGGGCGTCTGGGGCGTACTGCTGCTGCTGGCGCTGTATATCGGCCTGTTCTGCTCTTCATTCCGGCCGCAGCGCAACGCGCTGTTGCTGAGCGTCAGCGCCAGCCTGTTCGTTTACGGTCTTAGCGACGTCATCTTCTTCAGCACGGAAGGCACCGTCATGTTCTGTCTGGCGCTGATCGCCGCCGTGCTCTCCGTGGCGAAACCGCCTTCCGCTCAGGAGCAAACCGCGTGAAGACACAGCCACCGCTGCTCAGCGTTATCGTGCCGTTTTATAATAATGAAGCGTTCGTTATCGCTGCGCTGGATTCGTTATTTGTACAGATTAGCGACGATATCGAAGTGGTGATCATCGACGATGGCTCTACCGATGCGTCAGGGGCGCTGGTCAGCCACTATCTGGCGCAGCGGCGGCACCCGCGCGCGGTCCTTACTTCGCAGGCCAACGGCGGCATTGCGCACGCCCGCAACGTCGGCCTACAGCAGGCCACCGGGCGCTATATCACCTTTCTCGACGGAGACGATCTGCTGAGCGACGACTATCTGGCGATCCTGCGCCCCCTGCTGATCGCCGGTGAATATGACCTGATCGATTTTAATTATCAGAAGTTCACCGAACATCCGTCGACACCGGATAACCGCGCGGCGCAGCCCGTAGCCTACGACTTTTCACAGTTGGGGCTCGGCTGCCTGCAACCGCTGTTTGCACGTTCGATGTGGCATCTCTGGAGCCGGGTATATAAACGCACGCTGCTGGAAGGGGAGGCGTTCGAAGACGGCAGGCGCTACGAAGACGTGATTTTCACGCCTTTTCAGTATTTCAAAACTCGCCGCATCGCCCATCTTGACTGCGAACTCTACTTCTATCGGGACAACAGCCAGGGCATCACCCGCAATATCAAACCCAAAGATATTGAAGATCTGCTGTTCGCCATGGAGAAGATGCTGCGTTTTGTGGCGCAGCATCCCGGGGATGAGCCGCTGCGCCGGTTAGCCGCCCTGATGCTGGCCAACTGCTTTTCCGAGGTGAAAAGCATGTCGAAGGCGGTATACGGCTATTACCATTACGCGCCGGCAACGCTGCATATCCTGCGCCGCGCCGCCGCTGTCTGCCGCAACAGCGACGTGCCGGGCAAAAAAGTCCGCCAGATGCGCTATGCGCGAGTAGATACCTTTCTTTCGAAGCTGCGCGGGCGCAGGCCGCACTAATCGCATCGGCCGGGCGGCCGATGCGTCGTCTCGCCTTTAGCGCACTAAAGGCACGTGCGCGACCAGCTCGTCATAAATCCGCTGCGGCTGGATAACCCCCATTGGGCTTTCCGCCTCCAGCGGCATCGTATAGCCGGTACGAGACACCTGAATGATGCGGTGCAGTTCAGGATCCTGAATCGGCCCGGTGGAGCGTGAGTCGGCGGTCACGAACAGACTGATGGTTTTCACCTTCAATGCCACCGCCAGATGCAGCGGCCCGGTATCGCCGGTAACCAGAACATGGAAACTGTCGAGCAACGTCAGCAAACCTTGCAGCCCCGTTTTACCGATCTGGTTATCCACGCAGGCCTGCGTTTGCGGGCCGATCAGACTCAAAAACTGTTTGGCCTTGCCGTCGTCAAACGGTGCGCCAATCAGCACGATGCGTACATTTGGGTGCTTCGCCACCAGCTCATCGGCCAGCCGCGCATAATGCGCAACCGGCCAGCAACGCGACTCCGTTGACGCCCCCAGCTGAAAACCGATGGTGGGATGCTCGCTGCTTTTGACGCCGTGCTGATAATCCACGGGAATTTCCATCGTCGGATCGTCGCTGCGGCAGCCCAAAATGGAAATCAGCTCCAGCTTGCGGCGCACGAAGTGGCCGTAATAATGGAAGACGTAGTTGGTTAGCCAAGGCTCCAGCCCGCAAATGCCTGAACTGTAGTTATCCCTGATAATGTACTTCGCCCCGGCCAGTACGGCGCTGATGATGTCATAAGGCAGATGGGAATGCAGGATCAGCGCCAAATCCGGCTGATGTTCGCGCAGCGATTTCAGCAACGGGCGCATCGTCTTGATCTTGCTGTCCCAATACACCACGCGATCGTAATAGCGGCCGTTTTCCACCAGCTCGCGGTTTTTCTTGTGCACCACCAGCGTGATGTGCGCGTTGGGGTAGCGTTCCCGCATCGCCCGCAGTGCCGGCGTGTTGAACATGAAGTCGCCCAACGCCGTGGTGGAATAGATGACGATATTGTCAAACTGCTGGGCGCCGTCGAACGTCGCCTTATCCTGAAAACGGCCGTACTTCGCCGTATAGCGCCGCAAGAACCAGTCGGCAACCTTGATTTTCCATTTCTTCGACATGTGCGTGCTTAATTCGCTTTAAGTTGATAATACTCGGCCAGCGTCATGCCCACCGTGCGCTGCTGCAGCCAGTCAAACAGCTGCTCCAGATCGCGGTACAGTCCTTCGATATCCTGCTCGGTTTTGAACGTCGGGCTGCCGCCCGGCATAAACTCGGAGGAGTGCAGCATAAACTCGACGTAGTCATGCCCCTGCGCCAACGACGTCTCGGCCACGCTTATCATCTTGGCCACGTTGCCGCCACTCGGCCGCAGCCAGTTGACGGACGGCGAACGCCGCTTGCCGCGCAGCCGGTCATAGCCCTGCTTGAAGGCATTCATCAGCGCCGAGTGCTTGTACTGGATACTCATCGGCACTTCCAGCAACGACGAAGCGCCCGGTTTGGCGATGTTCTGCGGATCGATGAAATAGGCCTGCGACGGGAACCGGCTGTAATCTGTGCCGCCGTTGCCCTGTGGATTGCCCGGCGAAAACTGCCAGTTGACCCGCGGCGTCACCGAACAATCCACCTGATAGCCGTATTCCAGCAGCAGCGAGGCATAATATTCGTTGAACGCCCAACGGCCGGCGCGATGGCTGAGCATTTTGGTCTGGAAGGCATCTTCCAGCAGCTTGGTCATGTGATCGACCTTGGCGCGGATCTGATCGGCGGGATACTCGATCAAATAAGGCTTGTGGCGCCAGTCGTCGTCGGTGAGCGGCGTCAGCGGCGGGCTGTTCCAGGCATGCAGGTGCATGCCCACTTCACCCGTGCCGCGAGCGATCACGTCGCGCGCGAACTCGACATAAGCCGGGTCCACCGCCATTTCATAGTTGGTGAGATAAACCGGTTTGAAGGCGTATTTTTCGCACAATGCCTGAAAGCGCGGCAAGAAACGCGTGTTTTCGGTCGCGATGCGATCGTGGTTTTGCCACAGATTATCGCCTTCGGTATCAATGGTGATGAGAAACGCCGGTTTAGTCATGAATATCGAGCCTGATATCAACAGAATGCACTATGTTACGCAGGCCGTTTCGCCAGGGCAAACGACTTTGCTGCCTGGTTTGGACAACGTTGAAGCGCATTCGTCCCTGCTCCGGCGATTTTTTTACGGCCAGGCAAGAAAACCTTGCAACAGTAGCCACATGCGATCGGGTCATTTAGAATCAAAGATTGGTTTCCCAGAAAGCGACTCATGATGAACGACGCGCCAGCCCCAACTTCCGCCCCATCCGTACAGCGTATTCTGATCATAAAACTGCGCCATCACGGCGATATGCTGCTGGTCACGCCGGTCATCAGCAGCCTGCGGCAAAACTACCCGCAGGCGCAGATCGATGTCCTGCTGTATCAGGAAACGCAGGAGATGCTGGCCAGTAATCCGGAACTGTCGACGCTGTTCGCCATCGACCGTCAATGGAAAAAACAGGGCGCCCGCGCGCACCTGGGGCACGAACTGGCGCTGCTGCGTCGCCTGAAGGCGCAACGCTACGATCTGGTGGTCAACCTGGCCGATCAGTGGCGCAGCGCCATCCTCACGCGCCTGACCGGTGCGCGTATCCGTCTGGGCTTCGATTTCCCCAAACGCCGCGGCTTGCTGTGGCGCCATTGCCACACCCAGCTGGTGCCGGTAGACAATCACGCCCACCTGCATACCGTCGAACAGAATCTTTCGCTGCTGGCGCCGCTGAACCTGCCCGCGCTCAATGAGCATGTGACCATGAGTTACGATCCGCAGGATTGGCAGACCTGTGAGCAACGGTTGCAGAAACAGGGCGTCGCCGGCAGTTATATTGTGGTGCAGCCCACCTCGCGCTGGTTCTTCAAATGCTGGAGCGAAGAGAAAATGGCCGCCACCCTCACCGCCTTGCAGGCCGACGGCCACCAGCTGGTGATCACCTCCGGCCCCGACGCCAGAGAACAAGCCATGGTAGAACGCATTTTGGCGCTCTGCCCGCCACAGGGCGTGATCTCGTTGGCCGGCCAGCTGACGCTGCGCCAACTGGCCGCCCTGATCGACCACGCCAAGCTGTTTATCGGCGTGGATTCGGTGCCGATGCACATGGCCGCCGCGCTGCAAACGCCGTGCGTGGCGCTGTTCGGCCCTTCCAAGCTGACTTTCTGGCGGCCGTGGCAAGCTACCGGCGCCGTGATCTGGGCCGGCGACTTCGGCGAACTGCCCGATCCGGACGCCATCGATACCGGCACCGACGAACGGTATCTCGACCTTATTCCTACAGACGCGGTGATTGCAGCCGCGCGGAGCACGCTGGCATGAAAGCATTTCGTTTGGCGATCGTTCGCCAAAAATATCGCCCGGACGGCGGAGCCGAACGTTTCGTTTCCCGCGCCCTGGAAGCGCTGGAGCAACAGGATCTCGATCTGAACGTCATCACTCGCGAATGGCAGGGCGACGCCAATCCCAACTGGCATATCCACCTGTGTAACCCGTTAAAGCTCGGCCGCATCAGCCGCGAGCGAGGCTTCGCCGTGGCAGCCAGGGCGCTGTGGCAGAAAGAGCGCTTCGATCTGGTGCAAAGCCACGAGCGCATTCCCGGCTGCGACATCTATCGCGCCGGCGACGGCGTACACCGCCGCTGGCTGCTGCAACGCGCGCGTCTGCTGCCGGAATGGCGCCGCAAGTGGCTGTTCTCCAATCGCTATCACCGCTATGTGATGTGCGCCGAACGCGCCATGTACGCCGCGCCCGAGCTGAAAGCCGTCATCTGCAACGCCGAGATGATCAAGCAGGAAATCATCGCCGACTTTGGCGTGCCCGCCGACAAGATCACGGTGATCTATAACGCCATCGACAATCAAAAGTTCCCGCCCGCCGACGAGGCCCTGCGTCAACGTCTGCGCGAGCAATATCAGATCCCGCAACAGGCGCACTGCCTGATCTTCGTCGGCTCCGGTTTCGAGCGCAAAGGGCTGGCCGCCGCCATCCGCGCCGTGGCGGCGACCGACAGCCACCTCCTGGTGATCGGTAAAGACAAAGCCGAAAAACGCTACCGGGCGCTGGCGCAGTCGCTGGGCTGCGGCGATCGCATTCACTTTATGGGCGTGCAGAAGCAGACCCTGCCGTTCTATCAGGCCGCGGACGCGCTGCTGCTGCCGACGCTGTACGATCCGTTCCCGAATGTGATTCTGGAAGCGATGTCGTGCGGCCTGCCGGTTATCACCAGCACCACCTGCGGCGGCGCCGAGTTTATCACCCCAGGCCAGAACGGCTTCGTGACCGACGCGCTCGACGTACCGGCCATCACGGAGGCTATTCGGGCACTGCCGCGCCAGGCGCTGGGATCATCCATGGGCGAAGCGGCAAGATTGCGCATTATGACGGCTACGCCGGCGCATCTGTCCGAACAGCTGATTTCCCTCTATAACCGGTTACTGGATTAGCTATGCGTATTCTGATGATCATCGATGGCCTGCCGGGAGGCGGCGCGGAAAAAGTGGTGCTGACCCTGTGTCAGGGCATGCAGCAACAGGGGCACGACGTCAGTCTGATCTCGCTGCGCGACGTCTGCAATTACCCTATTCCACCGGGCATTGATTATCAGGTGGTGGCCGATCGCAGCCGTGCCCCTTGGCGCAAGCTGACCGAGCTGTCGCGCCGCGCCGCCGCGCTGGATCGCGCGATAGCCGAACACGAGCGCCAACACGGCGCGTTCGATCTGGTGTTCTCCAACCTGCATAAAACCGATCGCATCGTCAGCCGCAGCAAGCGGTTGGCCGCGGATCGCCTGTGGTTCTGCATTCACGGCATCCTCTCCACCTCCTACCTCGGTCACCGCAAGGGTCTCGATCGCTGGCTGAAGCAACGCAAAATCGCCAACGTTTACCAGGGAAGAAATATCGTCGCCGTTTCACAGGCGGTCGGCGACGATCTGCAGCGGAACTTGCCGATCCGCCCGCGCCGGTTGGCGGTCATCAACAACCCGTTCGACATCGACGCCATTCAGCAACAGGCGGCGGCGCCTTGCGAACTGGCCGGCCAGGGCTATCTGGTGCACGTCGGCCGCTTTCACACCACCAAGCGGCATGACCGCCTGTTGAAAGCCTATGCGCTCTCCGGCATTCAGGCACCGCTGGCCTTGATCGGGTCCGGTGACGACGCCAAAGTCGACGAGGTCAAACGTCTGGCGACAGACTTGGGCATCGCAGAGCGTGTGTTGTTCCTCGGTTTCCAGAGCAATCCCTATCCGTTTATTCGTCATGCCTCGCTGCTGGTGCTCAGCTCCGACAGCGAAGGGTTTGGCAACGTACTGGTAGAATCGCTGCTGTGCGGCACACCGGTGGTCAGCACTCGCTGCCCGGGCGGCCCTGCGGAAATTCTGGAAAAAGCCGGCATGGCTAACGCGCTGGCGGAATTAAACGAAGCGTCGCTGGCAGAAAAAATGGCGGAGGTTTACGCCAACCCGCCGCAGATAAATCAACAGCAATTGCTGAGCTATGGGCTTGAGCCTATTTGCCATCAATATATTGAGCTGAAAGAAGAACAATAAAAAAATAAATAAGGCAGGGGATGCCTGCCTTATTTTCTTCGTTAGTTGAGCGCCTGCATTTTCTGCCAAACCTCATCGACAGAAACATCTTCACAGTGCCCCGATTCACTTTGCAAAATATGATGGCGGCCAGTCCATGGATGCCAGGACACTTTATCGGTATCGCCAAAGAACACCACCATGTCCTTATTCAACGCAGCAGCAAGATGCATCTGCCCACCGTCGCTGCACAGCACCCGGTCGCATAAATCAAACCCGCCCAACAGCTCACGCACCGACGCCGTCGGATAAAGCGCGACGCGTTCGTTTTGACACAGCGCCAGCAGCTGTTCGGCGCGCTGCTGATCGCCGATGTCGTCCGGTGCCAACGTGCCCTGAGGCGACCAAAAGATCAGCACGCCGGTGTGGGGATCGGCAACCAGACGGTTGATGATTTCGGCATAGCGCTCAACCGGCCAGCGCCTTTTCGGGCTGCGGCTGCTGATATGCACGGCGCAGACTCGTTCGACCGGCGGCAGACGTTCCTGCCGCCGCTGTGCCGCCAATTGCCGCTCTTCAGGCGCCAGAAACACCCGCACCGGCGGGATCGGAATGGATTGATCGGTTATCGCCGATAAATAGCTGTAGGTGTGTTCGACCTGATGGAGGCCGCGGAAATCGTCCTTGCGGAACGGGCGATGAATAGCTTTCGTGCCCAGATCGGCGCCGATGATATGGGTGGCGCCGGCCATTTTCGCTAGACGCAGGCTGTATTTGCAAGGCACCGGGTTGGCCAGAATAACCGCATCGAACTTTATTTTGCGCAGCTTCAGGAAGATCATCATGCGTTCGAAATAAACGCCCAACGTGGTCTCATTTTTCGCCTTGTGCTTGGCCTTTTTATAGACAAAGACTTTCTCGAGATGAGGATTGTTTTTAACAACATCCTGGCTAACTTTATTGATCAGCAGATAAACTTTTGCGTCCGGATAGGCAATTTTCACCCCCTCAATCAAGGGCGTGGTGCAAACAAGATCGCCGATGTTATCGCGGCGAATAATTAAAATATTCTTCATTCCGAGCCTGTCGGCGAAATCGCTCGCCGGTTGTCTGAAACTGACACCCAAGGTTACCAAATTAGCGCCTTTCCCTTCCAGTTATGGTACTATTCCGAATAACCCATATAAATGAAATTGATAGAATGTTGCTGCGTTTATATCAGGTACTACTCTACCTCATCCAACCCCTGATCTGGCTCCGCTTACTGCTGCGCAGCCGCAAAGCTCCAGCCTACCGTAAACGCTGGGCGGAACGCTATGGCTTCTGCGCCGGGAAAGTCGTGCCAGGCGGCATCATGCTGCATTCCGTCTCCGTCGGCGAAACGCTGGCGGCCATCCCGCTGGTGCGGGCGCTGCGCCATCGTTACCCCGCTTTGCCGATAACTGTGACCACAATGACCCCGACAGGTTCAGAACGCGTCCAGTCCGCTTTCGGCAAAGACGTGCATCATGTCTATCTGCCCTACGATCTGCCCGGCGCCATGAACCGCTTCCTCGACCAGGTGAATCCCAAGCTGGTGATCATCATGGAAACCGAGCTATGGCCTAACCTGATCAACGCGCTGCATCAGCGGCAAATCCCCCTGGTGATCGCCAATGCACGCCTGTCGGCCCGCTCCGCCGCCGGCTATAAGAAAATTGGCGGATTCATGCGCGATATGCTGCGCCGCATCACGCTGATCGCCGCACAGAACCAGGAAGATGGCGATCGGTTTATCGAACTGGGCCTGAAACGCTCTCAGCTGGCCGTCACCGGCAGCCTGAAATTCGATATCTCCGTCACCCCGGAGCTGGCCGCCCGCGCCGTTACATTGCGCCGCCAATGGGCGCCGCGCCGCCCGGTGTGGATCGCCACCAGCACCCATGACGGTGAAGAAACCATCCTGCTGGAAGCGCACCGCAAGCTGCTGGAAAAACACCCTGACCTGCTGCTGATCCTGGTGCCGCGTCACCCGGAACGCTTCCCGACAGCCAAAGAGCTGGTGCAGAAGGCCGGCTTCAGTTACACCCTGCGCAGCAGCGGCGAAATCCCGTCCGGCAGCACCCAGGTGGTGATCGGCGATACCATGGGCGAACTGATGCTGCTGTACGGCATCGCCGATCTGGCCTTTGTCGGCGGCAGCCTGGTGGAACGCGGCGGGCACAACCCGCTGGAAGCCGCCGCGCACGCCATCCCGGTGTTGATGGGCCCGCATACTTTCAACTTTAAAGACATCTGCGCCAAGCTCTCCCAAGCCGAAGGCCTGATCACCGTGACCGATGTCGATTCGCTGGTGAAGGAAGTGGCAACCCTGCTGACCGACGAAGACTACCGTCGTTACTACGGCCGCCATGCGGTGGAAGTGCTGTATCAGAATCAGGGAGCGTTGCAGCGCCTGCTGCAGCTGCTGGAACCGCACCTGCCGCCCCGGAGTCACTGAATGAGCAGCCGCAAAAGCCTGTCGGTGGTGATGATCGCCAAAAACGAAGCCGGGCTGTTGCCGGACTGTCTGCGCTCGGTCGAGTGGGCCGATGAAATCATCGTGCTGGACTCCGGCAGCGAAGACGACAGCGTCGCCGTCGCCGAAAGCCTGGGCGCCAAAGTCTTCACCCACACCGACTGGCAAGGGTTTGGCAAGCAGCGTCAGCTGGCGCAAAGCTACGCCAGCCATGACTACGTTTTGATGATCGACGCCGACGAACGCGTCACGCCCGAGCTGCGGCAATCTATCGAACAGGTGTTGAACGCGCCGGACGACGGCGCCGTCTACAGCTGCGCGCGCCGCAACCTGTTCCTTGGCCGCTTCATGCGCCACAGCGGCTGGTATCCCGACCGCGTCAACCGCCTGTACGCC
Organism: Serratia sp. Z4; assembly: GCF_009900725.1. Lineage (NCBI taxonomy): Bacteria > Pseudomonadati > Pseudomonadota > Gammaproteobacteria > Enterobacterales > Yersiniaceae > Serratia > Serratia sp. Z4. The sequence continues at coordinate 43,697 of NZ_JAAABD010000010.1, read as the reverse complement.
AACCAACGCTATCGCTATAACGACGATCTGGTGCACGAGTCGCTGAACATCGGCGGCGCCAAAGTGATCCCCCTCAGCGGCGATATGCTGCACCTGACCTGCCGCGATTTCTTCGCCTTCCAGCGCAAACAGCTGCGCTATGCCGAAGAGTGGGCCACCCAGCGCCACCGGGCCGGCAAGCGCTGCGGCTACCTGTCCATCCTGACCCACACGCTCGGCGCCTTCGTCAAAACCTGGCTGCTGCGCGCCGGCTTCCTGGACGGTAAACAGGGGTTGCTGTTAGCGGTGGTCAACGCGCAATATACCTTCAATAAATATGCCGCATTATGGGCATTGGGCCGCAACTACTCAGAGAAGTGAATCATGACCAGCAAAGCCATCTATCCCGGGACGTTCGATCCCATGACCAACGGCCACCTGGATTTAGTGACGCGCGCGTCGCTAATGTTCGATCACGTCATTCTGGCCATCGCCGCCAGCCCGAGCAAAAAACCGCTGTTCAGCCTGGATGAGCGCGTGGCGTTGGCGACGCAGGTCACCTCGCATCTGGACAATGTGGAAGTGCTGGGCTTCAGTGAGCTGATGGCGCACTTCGCCGCCCACCAGAACGCCAATATCCTGGTGCGCGGGCTGCGTGCGGTGTCTGACTTTGAATACGAACTGCAGCTGGCGAACATGAACCGTCACTTGATGCCAACGCTGGAAAGCGTATTTCTGATGCCTTCCGAAGAGTGGTCGTTCATCTCCTCCTCACTGGTGAAGGAGGTCGCCCGCCACGGCGGCGATATCGCGCCTTTCCTGCCCGATGTGGTCACCCAGGCGCTGATGGCGAAGCTCGCCGCCGAGTGATGCTCAGCGCTGGCAGCGGCGGCAAAAGAAGGTGCTGCGCTGCCCGTGCTTGGCGGATTCAATCGGCGTGCCGCATGCGCGGCACGGTTCTCCCGCCCGCCCGTAAACCTGCAGCTCCTGCGCGAAATACCCCGGTTTGCCGTCCGACTGCAAAAAGTCGCGCAATGTCGTGCCGCCCTGCTCGATAGAGCGCTGCAACACCGCCTTGATGGTCTTCGTCAGCAGTTCCGCTTCGGCTTTGCTCAACGATCCCGCCGGACGATCGGGCAGGATCCCGGCGCTGAACAGCGATTCGCTGGCGTAAATGTTACCAACGCCGACCACCAACTTGTTATCCATCAGCCACGGTTTGATCAGCGTGCGCTTATTGCGTGATTTTTCATACAGGTAGTCGCCGTTGAACGCTTCGCTCAGCGGTTCCGGCCCCAGATGCGCCAACACGCTGCTGGTCGCCAGGTCTTCGCACCACAGCCAGGCGCCGAAACGGCGCGGATCGGTATAGCGCAGGATCATGCCGTTGCTGATCACCAGATCGACGTGGTCGTGTTTGCCGGCTTCGTCTTCGTTTTCCTCGCGCAGCATGCGCAGGCTGCCCGACATGCCCAGGTGCACGATAATCCAACCGTTCTCCAGCTCGATCAGCAGGTATTTGGCCCGGCGCTGCACGCTGAGCACCGGCCGATCGCTCAGCGTCAGGATCTGCTCGGAAACCGGCCAGCGCAGGCGCGCATTGCGCACCACCGCATACTGAATGCTGTGGCCGACAAGATAAGGCTCTATACCGCGTCTGCTCGTCTCAACTTCCGGTAATTCAGGCATCTGGCTTCCCCTCCGACGTTTTCTACCCTTTATAAAACAAAAAACCCGGCCAAGGCCGGGTTTTTCATTAATCCACTAAAATTATTTAATTTTAGCTTCTTTGTATACTACGTGCTGACGGACAACTGGATCGAATTTCTTCAGTTCCAATTTTTCCGGCTTAGTACGCTTGTTCTTCGTGGTGGTATAGAAGTGACCAGTACCAGCAGAAGAAACCAGCTTGATCTTCTCGCGAACACCTTTAGCCATGATTCAGTTCCTTAATACTTCTCACCACGGGCACGCAGATCGGCCAGAACCGTCTCAATACCCTTCTTATCGATAACACGCATACCTTTAGCAGATACACGCAGAGTTACAAAGCGCTTCTCAGCCTCAACCCAAAAACGGTGTGAGTGCAGGTTAGGCAGAAAACGGCGTTTGGTCGCGTTCATTGCGTGGGAACGGTTGTTACCGCTCACCGGGCGCTTGCCAGTAACTTGGCAGACTCGGGACATGTCTATTCTCCAAAAATCAAATCAGCTCGAGCTTCGTATAGGGTATGGCCGCCTCGTCAGGCTTTTAGAGCCCATCTCAGCAAACTTCATACTGAGGAGACTCTCGTCATCAGGTAGAAACCACACATCAGGTCAGAAACCTGCTGAGATAGGCTCTTGCGCCAAACCCAAGATTCTCAAAGGTGGCGTAGTATACGCTCTGAAGCGTAAGTGCTCAAGTCCCGAACAGCTAAAGATCCCACAAGGATCGCGAAAAAATCGCTTAAAGCCATCCGCGCTCGGCAAAAGAGACGCATTCACCCCGACCGATCACCAAATGATCAAGCACTCGGATCTCCAATAACTGACAGGCTTTCACCACCTGTTCCGTTATTAAACGGTCGGCATGACTGGGTTCAGCCTTACCCGAAGGGTGATTATGCGCGAGAATCAGCGCGGCGGCATTAGCCTTCAACGCTTCGCGCACAATTTCTCTCGGGTAGACGACGACGCTGCTGATGGTACCAGCAAACATCTCCTGATGGCGAATAACCCGATGCTGATTGTCTAAAAACAATACCAAAAAGACCTCTCGCTCGCGATGCGCCAGCAGGCTTTGCAGATAATGCTGGGTAACGCGCGGGTTGAGCATGGCATTTTCCTGCGACAAGTGGCTGGAAAAGAAGCGCAGCGCCAGCTCGGCAATCGCCTGCAGTTGGGTATAGCTGGCGTCGCCCAGGCCTTTTTGGCTGCAAAAAGCCTGATGATCGGCCGACATCAGGTGATAAAGCGAGCCGAATCGGCGCAGCAGTTGCTCCGCCAGCTGCATCACGTGCACGCCGGGCAATCCGGTGCGCAAGAAAATGGCCAACAGCTCTGCGTCGGACAACGACGCCGCCCCTTGCATCAACAGCTTTTCACGCGGCGCCAACGCGCCCGGCCAGCACGCCACAATCGGGTTGCTCATCGTGTTCCTCCCTGAAAGGGCTACAGCATGCCATGCGCCACCCGACGCGTTCGACAGGTGTTTGATAACATTGCGAAGTGTTTCGCAAAGCACAATGTAACGCCCTGCAGCCATTGCGGAATCGCTCACCTGAACGGCGGATATGCTAAAATGGCGCATCTTTCGGCTTTCAATCGGACAATGATGATGACGGGACTTTCCGGCAAACATATTGTGCTTGGCATCAGCGGCGGCATCGCCGCCTACAAATGCCCAGAGCTGGTGCGCCGCCTGCGCGACAGGGGCGCGGAAGTGCGCGTGGTGATGACCCACGCCGCCAAGGCGTTCATTACGCCGCTGACGCTGCAGGCCGTTTCCGGCTATCCGGTGTCCGACGATCTGTTGGATCCCGCCGCCGAAGCCGCCATGGGCCACATCGAGCTCGGCAAATGGGCGGATCTGGTGATTCTGGCGCCGGCGACCGCCGATCTGCTGGCGCGCGTCGCCGCCGGCATGGCCAACGATCTGCTGACCACCGTCTGCCTGGCGACCGACGCCCCTATCGCCGCCGCGCCCGCCATGAACCAGCAGATGTATCGCGCCGCCGCCACGCAGGCCAACCTGCAAACGCTGCAGGCGCGCGGCATGCTGCTCTGGGGGCCGGACAGCGGCAGCCAGGCCTGCGGCGACGTCGGCCCGGGCCGCATGCTGGATCCGCTGGACATCGTCGAGCTGGCGAACGGCCATTTCTCTGTCACGCAGGATCTGCAACATTTGCAGGTTATGATCACCGCCGGCCCGACGCGTGAAGCGCTGGATCCGGTACGTTTCATCAGCAATCACAGCTCCGGCAAAATGGGCTTCGCCATTGCCCGCGCAGCCGCCGCTCGCGGCGCGCAGGTGACGCTGATCGCCGGGCCGGTCAATTTGCCGACGCCGCCATCAGTCACCCGAGTCGACGTTACCAGCGCACTGGAGATGGAGCAGGCGGTGCAGCAACGCGCCGCGCAGCAGCAGATTTTCATCTCCTGCGCCGCCGTGGCCGACTATCGCCCCGAGCGGATCGCCGATGAAAAAATAAAAAAACAGGGTGATGAAATCGTCCTCAAGATGGTAAAAAACCCCGATATCGTCGCCGGCGTGGCGGCGATGACCAAAAATCGACCGTTTGTCGTGGGGTTTGCCGCCGAAACCCAGAATGTGGAAGAATACGCGCGGCAAAAACTGGCGCGTAAGAAGCTGGATTTGATTTGCGCTAACGATGTATCGCTTGCAGAGCACGGGTTCAACAGCGACACCAATGCCCTGCACCTTTTTTGGCAGGATGGAGAAAAGCGCCTGGCGCTGAGCGACAAGGCACTCCTTGGCCAACGTTTAATAGACGAGATAGTCAGCCGTTATGATGAAAAAAATCGACGTTAAGATCCTCGACCCACGCATCGGTCAGGATTTCCCGCTACCGACCTACGCTACGCCGGGCTCTGCCGGTCTCGACCTGCGCGCCTGTCTGGACAGCGCGGTAGAGCTGGCGCCGGGTGAAACCACGCTGCTGCCTACCGGCCTCGCGATCCACATCGCCGACGCCAGCCTGGCGGCGGTGATCCTGCCGCGCTCAGGCCTGGGCCATAAGCACGGCGTCGTGCTGGGCAATCTGGTCGGCCTGATCGACTCCGATTACCAGGGCCAGCTGATGGTGTCCGTGTGGAACCGCGGCCAGAAGCACTTCACCATCGAGCCGGGCGAACGTATCGCGCAGATGGTCTTCGTGCCGGTGGTGCAGGCCGAATTCAACCTGGTGGAAGAGTTCGACAGCAGCGAACGCGGCGAAGGCGGCTTCGGCCACTCGGGGCGCCACTAAGCGCCACCCAATGCACGATGACCGGCAGGGAAACGTCGCCTGAACCTTGCCTTTCCGGGGAGAAGGATGTCTCTGCGGCAAGGTTTTACCGCGACAATTGCAGCGCACACCAGGCAGCGCGGAAAAAGGCCGTTAAGGCCGCTGACCCCAGCATCGTAAAAAAGCTATCACATAAGCCGCACAGAGCCTGCTCTGCAGCGGCCGGTGCGCGGGTTTCCGTCAGTTAAGTTTTAGCAAGGGTCTAATCAGACATGGCAGAAAAAGAAAAGACGAAAAGGAATCGGCGCGAGGAAATATTGCAGGCGTTAGCCCAGATGCTGGAATCCAGCGACGGCAGCCAACGCATCACCACCGCCAAGCTCGCCGCGAACGTGGGTGTTTCTGAAGCTGCGCTGTACCGGCATTTCCCCAGCAAGACACGGATGTTCGACAGTCTGATCGAGTTTATCGAAGACAGCCTGATCACCCGCATCAACCTGATCTTGCAGGACGAGAAAGAGACGTTTAATCGTCTGCGCCTGATTTTGCTGCTGATTCTGGGCTTTGCGGAGCGCAACCCAGGGTTGACGCGCATCATGACCGGCCACGCGCTGATGTTTGAACAGGATCGCCTGCAGGGCCGCATCAACCAGCTGTTCGAGCGCATCGAGGCGCAGCTGCGTCAGGTGCTGAAAGAGCGCAAATTGCGCGAAGGCAAAGGCTTTATCGTCGATGAAACGCTGCTGGCCAGCCAACTGCTGGCCTTCTGCGAAGGCATGTTGTCGCGCTATGTGCGTTCGGAATTCCGCTATCGCCCCACGCAGGAATTCGACGCCCGCTGGCCGCTATTAGCGGCACAGCTGCAATAACGAAAACGCCGGGCATGCCCGGCGTTGTTATTTATACCCCGAACTGCTCGCGGTAAGCGCGCACCGCCGCCAGGTGGTCCGCCATCTCCGGTTTCTCTTCCAGGTAGGCAATCAGGTCTTTCAGCGTCACGATCGAAATCACCTTGCAGTGATAGTCGCGTTCCACTTCCTGAATGGCGGAGATATCCGCGCGGCCGCGTTCCTGACGGTCGAGGGAGATCAGCACTCCCGCCAGCGAAGCGCCGCTGGCGCCGATGATTTCCATCGACTCGCGGATCGCGGTGCCGGCGGTGATCACATCGTCCACCAGCATCACGCGCCCCTGCAGCGGGCTGCCCACCAGCGAACCGCCTTCGCCATGGGTTTTGGCTTCCTTGCGGTTAAAGCAGTAAGGCACGTCGCGCTCATGGTGTTCCGCCAGCGCCACCGCCGTGGTGGTGGCGATAGGAATGCCTTTATAGGCCGGGCCAAACAGCAGATCGAAATCGATGCCGGAATCCATCAGGGCTTCGGCGTAGAAGCGCCCCAACAGCGCAAGATCGCGCCCGGTATTAAACAGGCCGGCGTTGAAGAAATACGGGCTGGTGCGGCCGGATTTCAGGGTGAACTCGCCGAACTTCAATACCTGCTTGTTAAGCGCGAACTCGATAAACTGGCGCTGATAGGCTTTCATTACTGCTTCTCCTCGTCTGAATCTGCTTGGGTCTTGTCATTACTACCGCCCGATCGCCGGGCATAAAAAAGGCGACTTCTCAGTCGCCTTGAAAAATCAGTCCACCAGCGCCGCTTTCTGCGCCTGGAAGATGGTTTCGATGCCCCCTCGGGCCAGCGCCAATAGCGCCAACAGCTCATCGTGGCTGAACGGCTCGCCTTCGGCGGTGCCCTGCACTTCAATCATGCGGCCGTCTTCCATCATCACCACGTTCATATCGGTTTCCGCGGCGGAATCTTCCACATACTCCAGATCGCACAGCGCTTCGCCATTGACGATGCCGACGGAAACCGCCGCCACCATGCCCTTCATCGGGTTGGCTTTCAGCTTGCCGTTGGCCACCAGGGTGTTCAGCGCGTCGGCCAGCGCCACGCAGGCGCCGGAGATGGAGGCGGTGCGGGTACCGCCGTCGGCCTGCAGTACGTCGCAGTCGAGGGTGATGGTGAATTCACCGAGCTTTTTCAGATCCACCGCGGCACGCAGCGAGCGGGCGATCAGACGCTGGATTTCCAGCGTGCGGCCGCCCTGCTTGCCTTTGGCGGCTTCACGGGCGTTGCGGCTGTGGGTGGAGCGCGGCAGCATACCGTACTCGGCGGTGATCCAACCTTGCCCCTGGCCTTTCAGGAAGCGCGGAACGCCCTCTTCTACCGTGGCGGTGCACAAGACTTTGGTATCGCCAAACTCAACCAGCACTGAACCTTCAGCGTGTTTGGTATAGTGACGGGTCAGTGTCAGGGGGCGAACTTGCTGTGGTGCTCTGCCTGCAGGACGCATGGGCTCTCTCCGGCTTCAAATCAACTATTGGCTGCGCATTATACGGGCTTCGTGACGTAATGCCTATCCTGCCCGCAGCCGCGACGCTATAATCGCCCCATCTTTTCCTATTACGGGTACGCATCAATGATCCGCAGCATGACCGCCTACGCCCGGCGTGAAATCAAGGGTGAATGGGGCAGCGCAGCCTGGGAGCTGCGTTCCGTTAACCAGCGCTACTTAGAAACCTACATCCGCCTGCCGGAACAATTCCGCAGCCTGGAGCCGGTGATCCGTGAACGTATCCGTGGCCGCCTGACCCGCGGCAAAGTCGAATGCAACCTGCGTTTCGAACTGGATCCAAGCGCGCAAAGCTCGTTGATCCTGAACGAAAAGCTGGCCAAACAGCTGGTCGAAGCCGCCAACTGGGTGAAAATGCAAAGCGACGAAGGGGAAATCAACCCGATCGACGTGCTGCGCTGGCCGGGTGTGATGTCCGCGCAGGAGCAGGATCTGGACGCCATCAGCGCCGAGCTGATGCAGGCGCTGGACGGCGCGCTGGATGACTTCATCGTCGCACGCGAAAGCGAAGGCGCCGCGCTGAAAACGCTGATCGAACAGCGCCTCGACGGCGTCAGCGCCGAAGTGGTCAAAGTGCGCGCCCAGATGCCGAACATCCTGCAATGGCAGCGCGAACGCCTGGTCAGCAAGCTGGAAGAGGCGCAGGTGCAGCTGGAAAACACCCGCCTGGAGCAGGAGCTGGTGCTGATGGCGCAGCGCATCGACGTCGCCGAAGAGCTGGACCGCCTGGAAGCGCACGTGAAAGAGACGCACAACATCCTGAAGAAGAAAGAAGCCGTCGGCCGCCGCCTCGACTTCATGATGCAGGAGTTCAACCGCGAATCGAACACCCTGGCCTCCAAGTCGATCAATGCCGACGTCACCGCCTCCGCCATCGAGCTGAAGGTGCTGATCGAACAGATGCGCGAGCAGATCCAGAACATCGAGTGATCCCGCTCCGCACGCCATCAAGCCCGCGCCACGCGGGCTTTTTTATGGCTGCAGATCAGCGATAGGCGGCCGCCTGCTCCTCACCGATCAACCCCATTTTCTGCAGCTGCACCGCAATGCTCCAGGTTGAGCGCTCGAACTCATCGCTCAGCGCCTCCAGCGTCGCCCCGGCCGCATGGCTCTCGCGCAGCCGCAGTTTTTCTTCTTCCGGCCAGGGGAAGTAGGCATTGGCCGGCCGCCCCTCGGCCAGATTCTTCTGCCGCTTCTCCTCCGGCGTCAGCCGGGCTTTTTTCTGCGGTTCGGCTTCACCGTCGAACTCGTTGGCCAACGCGAACAGCAGGCGGATAGCCTCCGGCGCGCAGGCCGCCGAAGCCGGTCTCAACAGCTCGCCGGTGTCGGGATTAACGCCGTTGGCCAGCGCCCTGAGCAACGTGCCGGTATTCATTGTTCGTCTCCTTGTCCGAGAAAATGCGCCGGTCGTAGCGCCTTGTTCAGGCATTTTTCTCCGCTTCCCTCGAGAAAACCACGCTTTACGCCATGAAAAAGTGCCAGTTGCGAGCCAGATTCCAGGCGCCTGAACGTGCGGGACGGTGGTTGCATCAAGCTGCGAGCCGGCAGGCATCATGGAAGACGGCTCACTAAGGCACTTCGGGGGCTTATGAAAAACTGCCGAGCAGCGCGTGTGGATGACATTTGGCAAGATATCCCGCACGCCATAAGTATTTTGTTCTAATTATCACGCAAGGTAATGAAAGGACGGCGATGCTGTGGCTAAATGTGTTTTTTTCCTGCCCGTGAACCGTACGGACCGTTTATGCCACAAATTCTGCAATTTATTATGGCCTTGGTGGTGATCATCGCCCTGGCGCTGCTGGTCAGCAATAATCGCAAGAAAATCCGCCTGCGCTATATCATCCAGCTGTTGGTGATCGAAGGCGCGCTGGCCTACTTCTTCCTGCACTCCGCCAGCGGGCTCAGCGTGATCAAACACGTCGCCGGCTTCTTCGACACCCTGCTCGCCTACGCCGCCCAAGGATCGGAGTTCGTATTCGGCGGCATGAGCAAGGATGGCCTGGCGTTCATCTTCCTCGGCGTTTTGTGTCCTATCATCTTTATTTCCGCCCTGATCGGCATTTTGCAGCATTTCCGCATCCTGCCACTGATCATCCGCCTGGTGGGCACCCTGCTGTCCAAGGTCAACGGCATGGGCAAGCTGGAATCGTTCAACGCCGTCAGCACGCTGGTGCTGGGGCAGTCAGAGAACTTCATCGCCTACAAGGGCATCATCGGCGACATCTCGCCGCGCCGCATGTACACCATGGCCGCGACCGCCATGTCGACGGTATCGCTCTCCATCGTCGGCGCCTACATGTCGATGATCGACGCGCAGTACGTGGTGGCGGCCTTGATCCTTAATATGTTCAGCACCTTCATCATCCTGTCGATCATCAACCCGTATCAGGTCGAAGACGAGCCGGAGCTGAAGCTGAACAAGCTGCACGAAGATCAGAGCTTCTTCGAAATGCTGGGCGAGTACATTCTGGCCGGCTTCAAGATTGCGATGATCATCGCGGCGATGCTGATCGGCTTTATCGCGCTGATCTCCGCCGTCAACGCGCTGTTCTCGGCGGTGCTCGGCATCAGCTTCCAGCAGATCCTCGGCTACGTGTTCTATCCGCTGGCCTGGCTGATCGGCATCCCGGCGGAGGAGGCCCTGAAGGCGGGCAGCATCATGGCGACCAAACTGGTGGCCAACGAATTCGTGGCGATGATTGAACTGAAGAAGATCGCGGCGGAGCTGTCGCCGCGCGGGCTGGGCATTTTGTCGGTGTTCCTGGTGTCGTTCGCCAACTTCGCCTCCATCGGCATCGTCGCCGGCGCCATCAAAGGACTGAACGAGCAGCAAGGCAACGTGGTTTCCCGTTTTGGCCTGAAGCTGGTTTACGGCTCGACGCTGGTGAGCCTGTTGTCAGCAGCCATCGCCGGCCTGGTGCTGTAATCCTCACTCCCGGCCAGGCTGCCGGGAGTGCGTTTTAAAACGCCACGCACACCGGCGCATCCACCCGCATCACCGAATCCTGCGCAAACTGCTGCTTATAGCCGCTGCGCAGCGCCTCGATATTCGCCTCGCTCTCTTTGCCCGGCGCATGGATCAGCAGCAGCGCCTTGCTGTTCTCGCGCGCCAGTTTGCCGTCGTGGCCCAGCCACTGCCCTTTGGCATCAAACACCGTCAGCCCGTCTTTAAAACGCGGCGTCACCTGGCTATCGACGAAGGTTTGCCACTCGGCGGCGGTGATCGCCGGCCCCGCCGGCCGGTTCAGGCCGAAGTAGAGCGTTGTCTGCACCAGCGGATCGCCGGTGCGGCAAGCCGGGGTGGGGGAAACAGCCTGGTGGCCTGGCGCCACGCAGCCGCTCAGCAGCAGGGCGGCAGCCACCACGGCGCCGGCGGCCAGTCTCGGAGAATTTTTCATCTGCAGTCTCGGTTTCTCGGTTGAAGGATTCGCTGCAAAAATCATAGTCAGCGATGGAAATTAGCGCGAAATTTCTAATGCTTTCATTAACAGCCAGATGTTAAAAAAGGCTGGTTATCGGCAATAAAAACGGAGTTTGGATTAGCTATATTAATCCGAAATGCCATCGGTGAAAAAAACTCAGTGGCGCGCGTCCTCGGCGGCGATTACCCTGCCGGCCATCATTCTGACGCAAGTACGCTGTGAATCCCTTATGTTACTGAGCATCCTTTATATCATCGGCATCACCGCCGAAGCCATGACCGGCGCGTTGGCGGCCGGCCGCCGCCAAATGGACATGTTCGGCGTGATCATCATCGCCTCGGTCACCGCGATCGGCGGCGGGTCGGTGCGCGATATGTTGCTCGGGCATTTTCCGTTGGGCTGGGTCAAGCATCCGGAATACATCGTCATCGTCGCAATAGCGGCGATCGTCACCACCTGGGTGGCTCCTCTGATGCGCCATCTGCGCCGCCTGTTCCTGGTGCTCGACGCCGTCGGCCTGATCGTTTTCTCGATCATCGGCGCGCAGGTGGCGCTGGATATGGGGCACAGCGCGATTATCGCCGCCATCGCCGCAGTGATCACCGGCGTCTTCGGCGGGGTGCTGCGCGACATGTTCTGCAACCGTATCCCGCTGGTTTTCCAGAAAGAGATCTACGCCGGCATCTCCTTCAGCGCCGCCTGGCTGTATATCGGCCTGCAGCACCTCAGCCTGCCGCACAATCTGGTGGTGATCCTCACGCTGGTCGCCGGCCTGAGCGCGCGTCTTATCGCCCTACGCTTCCGCCTCGGTCTGCCGGTGTTCAACTACCAACATCCGGATCACTGATCCCGGAGCGGCAGCGCGCCGCCGCTGGGCCAAAACTGCCAAAATATTGCTCTTCAGCGCGCATATTCGCCCTTTCGACGCTTTTTCCACGCAAAGCCGCGGGCAAAATGCGAGCTAACGCTGCACCTGGCGCGTTAGCCGTGTATACTGTGCGGAGAAAATACACATCCGCTGTTTTTGGCATATCAACCGTTATCAACGAACATCATCATGGCTCAAGGCACGCTTTATATTGTCTCTGCTCCCAGTGGCGCAGGTAAATCAAGTCTGATTCAGGCTTTGTTAAAGACGCAACCGCTGTACGACACGCAGGTTTCGGTTTCGCACACCACGCGCGACAGCCGCCCGGGTGAAAATCACGGCGAGCACTATTTCTTCGTCTCGAAAGACGAATTCCGCCGGATGATCGAGCAGGATGCGTTTCTTGAGCACGCCGAAGTGTTCGGCAACTATTACGGCACCTCACGCGCCGCCATCGAACAAGTGTTGGCGACCGGCGTAGACGTGTTTCTGGATATCGACTGGCAGGGCGCGCAGCAAATCCGCGCCAAAATGCCGCAGGCGCGCAGCATCTTCATTCTGCCGCCGTCGAAGGAAGAACTGGGCCGCCGCCTGCGCGGGCGCGGGCAGGATTCCGAAGAGGTGATCGCCAAACGCATGGCCCAGGCCGTGGCGGAAATGACGCATTACGCGGAGTACGATTACCTGATCGTGAACGATGATTTCGATCTGGCGCTGTCCGATCTGAAGACCATCATTCGCGCCGAACGCCTGCGTTTGGGCCGCCAGTTGCTGCGGCATGACGCTTTAATCAGCAAACTATTGGCAGACTGAAGGCAGTTTCAGTATCATGCCCAGTCTTTTCGTCACCTGTGGAGTAGCACAAATATGGCACGCGTAACTGTTCAAGACGCTGTAGAGAAAATTGGTAACCGTTTTGACCTGGTGTTGGTCGCTGCTCGTCGGGCGCGTCAGATCCAGACCGGCGGCAAAGATGCACTGGTTCCGGAAGAGAACGACAAGTACACCGTTATCGCCCTGCGCGAAATCGAAGAAGGCCTGATCACCAGCCAGATCCTCGACGTGCGTGAGCGCCAGGAACAGCAAGAGCAGGAAGCCGCAGAGATTCAAGCGGTTACCGCGATTGCTGAAGGTCGTCGTTAATTAGACAGCGAGTCCGCCTTGTACCTGTTTGAAAGCCTGAATCTGCTGATTCAACGTTACCTGCCCGAGGAGCAGATTAAGCGCCTCAAACAGGCATACCTCGTCGCGCGCGACGCGCACGAGGGCCAGACACGCTCCAGCGGTGAGCCCTACATTACTCACCCGGTCGCCGTGGCCTGCATCCTGGCGGAAATGCGTCTCGACCACGAGACGCTGATGGCGGCGTTGCTGCACGACGTCATCGAAGACACCCCGGCCACCTATCAAGATATGGAACAGCTGTTCGGCAAGAGCGTCGCCGAACTGGTTGAGGGCGTCTCCAAGCTCGACAAGCTGAAGTTCCAGGACAAGAAAGAAGCGCAGGCGGAAAACTTCCGCAAGATGATCATGGCGATGGTGCAGGATATCCGCGTCGTGCTGATCAAGCTGGCCGACCGTACGCACAACATGCGCACCCTCGGTTCGCTGCGCCCCGACAAACGCCGGCGCATCGCGCGTGAAACCCTGGAAATCTACAGCCCCCTCGCCCACCGCCTGGGTATTCATCACCTGAAAACCGAGCTGGAAGAGCTGGGCTTCGAGGCGCTGTACCCAAACCGCTACCGCGTGATCAAGGAAGTGGTGAAAGCCGCGCGCGGCAACCGCAAAGAGATGATTCAAAAAATCCTCTCCGAGATCGAAGGGCGGCTGACCGAGGCCGGCATCGCCTGCCGCGTCAGCGGAAGGGAAAAACACCTTTACTCCATCTACCTCAAGATGCACCTGAAAGAACAGCGTTTTCATTCCATCATGGATATCTACGCGTTCCGGGTGATCGTCAAAGAGGTCGATACCTGCTACCGCGTGCTCGGCCAGGTGCACAGCCTGTATAAACCGCGTCCGGGGCGGGTGAAAGATTACATCGCCATTCCCAAGGCCAACGGCTATCAATCGCTGCATACCTCGCTGATCGGCCCGCACGGCGTGCCGGTCGAAGTGCAGATCCGCACCGAAGACATGGATCAGATGGCTGAGATGGGGGTGGCCGCGCACTGGGCTTACAAGGAAAGAGAACAGGGCGAAACCGGCACCACGGCACAGATCCGCGCCCAACGCTGGATGCAAAGCCTGCTGGAGCTGCAGCAAAGCGCCGGCAGTTCGTTTGAATTTATCGAGAGCGTCAAATCCGATCTATTCCCGGATGAGATTTACGTTTTCACCCCGGAAGGCCGCATCGTCGAGCTGCCCGCCGGCGCCACGCCGGTCGACTTCGCCTATGCGGTGCATACCGATATCGGCCATGCCTGCGTCGGCGCGCGCGTCGATCGTCAGCCGTACCCGCTGTCGCAGTCGCTGACCAGCGGCCAGACCGTCGAGATCATCACCGCGCCGGGCGCACGGCCCAACGCCGCCTGGCTGAACTTCGTGGTCAGCTCGAAAGCGCGCGCCAAGATTCGCCAGATGTTGAAGAACCTCAAGCGCGACGACTCCGTCGGTCTCGGCCGCCGTCTGCTCAACCATGCGCTGGGCGGCAGCCGCAAACTGGCCGAAATCCCGCAGGAAAATATTCAGCACGAGCTGGATCGCATGAAGCTGGCGACGCTGGACGATCTGCTGGCGGAAATTGGCCTCGGCAACGCCATGAGCGTGGTGGTGGCGAAGAACCTGCAGGGCGATCAGTCCAGCCTGGGCACCACCTCCGGCGTGCGCAACCTGGCCATCAAGGGCGCCGACGGCGTGTTGATCACCTTCGCCAAGTGCTGCCGTCCGATTCCGGGCGACCCGATTATCGCTCACGTCAGTCCGGGCAAAGGGCTGGTGATCCACCATGAATCTTGCCGCAATATTCGCGGCTATCAGAAAGAGCCTGAGAAGTTCATGGCGGTCGAGTGGGATAAAGAGACCGAGCAGGAGTTCATCGCCGAGATCAAGGTGGATATGTTTAACCACCAGGGCGCGCTGGCCAACCTGACGGCGGCGATCAACGCGGCCGAGTCCAATATTCAGAGCCTGAACACCGAAGAGAAAGACGGTCGGGTTTATAGCGCCTTTATCCGCTTGACCACCCGCGATCGCATCCATTTGGCAAACATTATGCGTAAAATCCGTATCATGCCGGATGTGATCAAAGTTAACCGCAACCGAAACTAGCGCTTATGAGTCCTGAACGCTATGCGCGGATTTGTGAAATGCTCGCGACCCGGCAGCCGGATCTGACGGTCTGCCTGGAGCAAGTGCACAAGCCGCATAACGTCTCCGCCATTATCCGCACCGCCGACGCCGTCGGCGTGCATCAGGTCCACGCCGTGTGGCCCACCACCCGCATGCGCACCTTGGTTTCCTCCGCCGCCGGCAGCAACAGCTGGGTCAGCGTCAAGACCCATCGCACCATCGGCGACGCGGTCGGGCACCTGAAAGCGCAGGGCATGCAAATTCTGGCCACCAACCTGTCTGCGCGCGCGGTCGATTTCCGCGAGGTGGACTACACCCGGCCAACCTGCGTGCTGCTCGGCCAGGAAAAAACCGGCATCACCGAAGAAGCGCTGGCGCTCGCCGATCAAGACATCGTCATTCCGATGATCGGCATGGTGCAATCGCTCAACGTCTCCGTGGCTTCGGCGCTGATCCTGTATGAGGCGCAGCGCCAGCGGCAAAACGCCGGCCTGTACCGCCGCGACAACAGTATGCTGGACGAAGAAGAGCAGCAGCGTCTGCTGTTCGAAGGCGGCTATCCGGTGCTGGCCAACGTGGCCAAGCGCAAAGGGTTGCCGCGCCCGCAGATCGACGAACAGGGCCAGGTGGTCGCCAGCGCCGAATGGTGGGCGGCCATGCAGGCGACGGTGCGCAAATGAAAGGCCGCCTGCTGGATGCTGTCCCACTCACCACGCTTTCCGGGGTTGGCGCCAGCCAGGCGGGCAAATTGGCCAAGCTTGGCCTCGACACCATTCAGGATCTGCTGCTACACCTGCCGCTGCGCTACGAAGATCGCACCCGCCTCTATCCGATCAACGATCTGCTGCCGGGCATCTACGCCACGGTAGAGGGGGAAGTGCTGCGCAGCGACATCAGTTTCGGCCGCCGCCGCATGCTGACCTGCCAGATCAGCGACGGCACCGGCATCCTCACCATGCGGTTCTTCAACTTCAACGCCGCGATGAAAAACAGCCTGGCCACCGGCCGCCGCGTGACCGCCTACGGCGAGATCAAACGCGGCAACCACGGCGCGGAGATCATCCATCCGGAATACCGCATTCAGGGCGAAGCCAGCGAAGTCGAGCTGCAGGAGTCGCTGACGCCGGTTTACCCCACCACCGAGGGGGTGCGGCAAGCCACGCTGCGCAAGCTGACCGATCAGGCGCTGGCGCTGCTGGATACCTGCGCCATCGCCGAACTGCTGCCGCCGGAGCTGAGCGGCGGCCTGATGAGCCTGCCGCAGGCGCTGCACACCCTGCACCGCCCGCCGCCGGACATCCAGCTGGCGGATCTGGAGCTGGGCAAACACCCGGCGCAAAAACGCCTGATCCTCGAAGAGCTGTTGGCGCATAACCTCAGCATGCTGGCGGTGCGCGCCGGCGCCCAGAGTTACCAGGCGCAGCCGCTGCTGCCGGACGATCGGTTGAAAAACCGTTTTCTCGCCCAGCTGCCGTTCTCGCCGACCGGCGCGCAAACGCGCGTGGTGGCCGACATCGAAGCCGATATGCAAAAAGACTTCCCGATGATGCGGCTGGTGCAGGGCGACGTCGGCTCCGGCAAAACGCTGGTGGCGGCGCTGGCGGCGCTGCGCGCCATCGCGCACGGCAAACAGGTGGCGCTGATGGCGCCGACCGAGCTGCTGGCCGAGCAGCACGCCAACAATTTCCGCCAGTGGTTTGAACCGCTGGGGCTGGAGGTCGGCTGGCTGGCCGGCAAACAGAAAGGCAAGGCGCGCATCGCGCAGCAGGAAGCCATCGCCAGCGGCCAGGTGTCAATGGTGGTCGGCACCCACGCCATCTTCCAGGAGCAGGTACAGTTCAACGGCCTGGCGCTGGTGATCATCGATGAGCAGCACCGCTTCGGGGTACATCAGCGGCTGGCGCTGTGGGAGAAAGGCGAAGAGCAAGGCTTCCACGCCCATCAGCTGATCATGACCGCCACGCCGATCCCGCGCACGCTGGCGATGACCGCCTATGCCGATCTCGACACCTCGGTCATCGACGAGCTGCCGCCGGGCCGCACGCCGGTGACCACCGTCGCCATTCCCGATACCCGCCGCGCCGACATCATTCAACGGGTGAAGAGCGCCTGCCTGGAAGAGGGGCGGCAGGCTTACTGGGTGTGTACGCTGATCGAGGAATCTGAGCTGCTGGAAGCGCAGGCGGCGGAAGCCACCTGGGAGGAATTGAAAGCCGCATTGCCGGAGCTGAAGGTGGCGCTGGTGCATGGCCGCATGAAAGCGCAGGAGAAGCAGGCGGTGATGCAGGCGTTTAAACAGGGCGAGCTGCAGCTGCTGGTCGCCACCACGGTGATCGAAGTCGGCGTCGACGTACCGAACGCCAGCCTGATGATCATCGAGAACCCGGAGCGGCTGGGCCTGGCGCAGCTGCACCAGCTGCGCGGCCGCGTAGGGCGCGGCGCGGTGGCCTCACACTGTGTGCTGCTGTACAAAACGCCGCTGAGCAAAACCGCGCAAACGCGCCTGCAGGTGCTGCGCGACAGCAACGACGGCTTTGTCATCGCCCAGCGCGATCTGGAGATCCGCGGCCCGGGCGAGCTGCTCGGCACCCGCCAGACCGGCAGCGCCGAATTCAAAGTGGCGGACCTGCTGCGCGACCAGGCGATGATCCCCGAAGTGCAGCGCGTCGCTCGCCACCTCCACCAGCACTACCCGGAACACGCCCAGGCGCTGATTGAACGCTGGCTGCCGGAGAAGGCACGCTACTCCAACGCATAAAAAAGGGCGCCGACGGCGCCCTCTTCTTTTTTTCTGGCTCGCGATATCACCCCACCGCCGGGAACACCGGCAGCAGCAGATACAGCTTGATGACGATGGCATTGGCGATATCGATAAAGAACGCCCCCACCATCGGCACCACCAAAAACGCCACGTGCGACGGGCCGAAACGATCGGTGATCGCCTGCATGTTGGCGATCGCCGTCGGCGTGGCGCCCATGCCAAAGCCGCAGTGGCCGGCGGCCAGCACCGCCGCGTCGTAGTTCTTGCCCATCACCCGGTAGGTGACGAATATCGCGTACAGCGCCATCACCAGCGTCTGCACCGCCAGGATCGCCAGCATCGGCAGCGCCAGCGAGGCCAGCTCCCACAGGCGCAGGCTCATCAACGCCATCGCCAGGAACAGCGACAGGCTGACGTTACCCAACACCGACACCGCCCGCTCAAACACGGTATAGAAGCCGGTGAAGGCCAGCGTGTTGCTGAGGATCACCCCGACGAACAGCACGCAAACGAAGTTCGGCAGTTCAAACACCGTGCCGCTCAGCAGGCCGGCAATCAATTGCCCCAGGCTCAGACAGATGGCGATCATGGCGATGGTTTCGATCATCACCAGCGAGGTGATGAGACGGCCGCTTTCCGGCTTCTCAAAACCGCTCGGCTGCACGCTGTCATCCGGGGTGCCTTCCGGCGTGGAGGAGTGCTTGACCAGATAGCGCGCCACCGGGCCGCCGATCAGACCGCCCAGCACCAGGCCGAAGGTGGCACAGGCCATGGCGACTTCCGTCGCGTTTTCAAAACCGTAGCGCTCGATGAACAGCTTGCTCCAGGCCGCCCCGGTGCCGTGGCCACCCGACAGGGTGATCGATCCGGCAATCAGGCCCATCAGCGGATCCAGCCCCAGCATTTTCGCCATGCCGATGCCGATGGCGTTCTGCACGATAAGCAGCCCCAGCACCACGAACAGGAACACTACCAGCACCTTGCCGCCGGCGCGCAAACGCGCCAGGTTGGCGTTCAGGCCGATGGTGGCGAAGAAGGCCAGCATCAGCGGATCCTTCAGCGACATGTCAAAACTGACTTCCCAGTTGACGAGCTTTTTCAGGGCTAACAGCAGGAGGGCCACCAGCAAACCACCGGCGACGGGAGCGGGAATGGTATATTTTCGCAGCAGGGGAATGGTTCTGACGCACTTGCCCCCGAGGAGCAAAACCAGCGTCGCCGCGACTAACGTGCCATAAGTATCAAGATGAAACATCCAGGTACTCCATGTAAGGGAAAAGATCCAAATAAAAATAATAAGTTATAGAAAACCACTTAGTTTTTAAACTTGATGAGTGCAGGATTAGAAGTAAAAAACGCTGAGATGACAAGAAAAAATGAATGAAAATGCGACATAAACGGGAAAGTCGGCAACATAATATTTACGCGCAACCGTTTGCTTTTGCGGGGCGGGGCATTAAAATGCCTGCTTTGCCGTATCTGGAAACGCCACACCATGAGCATGTCATCCTCCGAGCTTGATGCCGCGCGCCAAGCCGCCTCAGAACCCCGCGCCAGTGAACTGATTTATCGCCTGGAAGATCGCCCGCCGCTGCCGCAAACGCTGTTTGCCGCCGGCCAGCATCTGCTGGCGATGTTCGTCGCGGTGATCACACCGGCGCTGCTGATCTGCCAGGCGCTGGGCCTGCCGGCACAGGATACCCAGCACATCATCAGCATGTCGCTGTTCGCCTCCGGTCTGGCTTCCATTCTGCAAATCAAAACCTGGGGGCCGGTGGGTTCCGGGCTGTTGTCGATTCAGGGCACCAGCTTCAATTTCGTTTCGCCGCTGATCATGGGCGGTCTGGCGCTGAAAAACGGCGGCGCCGACGTGCCGACCATGATGGCCGCGCTGTTCGGCACGCTGATGGTCGCTTCCTGCACCGAAATTTTACTGTCGCGCGTGCTGCATCTGGCGCGCCGCATTATCACCCCGCTGGTTTCCGGCATCGTGGTGATGATCATTGGCCTGTCGCTGATTCAGGTCGGTCTGACCTCGATCGGCGGCGGTTATGCCGCGATGAACGATCACAGCTTCGGCTCGCCGAAAAACCTGCTGCTGGCCGGCGCGGTGCTGGCAGTCATCATCCTGCTGAACCGCCAGCGCAACCCTTACCTGCGCGTCGCTTCGCTGGTGATCGCCATGGCGGTCGGCTATCTGTTGGCCTGGGCGATGGACATGCTGCCCGCCGGCGCATCGGCAGCCCCAACGGCGGCGATCACCATTCCCACGCCGCTCTATTACGGCCTGGGCTTCGACTGGAACCTGCTGCTGCCGCTGATGCTGATCTTTATGGTCACTTCGCTGGAAACCATCGGCGACATCACCGCCACTTCCGACGTCTCCGAACAGCCGGTCAGCGGGCCGCTGTACATGAAGCGCCTGAAGGGCGGCGTGCTGGCCAACGGCCTGAACTCGATGCTGTCGGCGGTGTTCAACACCTTCCCCAACTCCTGCTTCGGCCAGAACAATGGCGTGATCCAACTGACCGGCGTCGCCAGCCGTTACGTCGGCTTCGTGGTGGCGCTGATGCTGATCGCGCTGGGGCTGTTCCCGGCGGTGGCCGGCTTCGTGCAGCACATTCCCGAGCCGGTACTGGGCGGCGCGACCATCGTGATGTTCGGCACCATTGCCGCCTCCGGCGTGCGCATCGTGTCGCGCGAGCGCCTGAACCGCCGCGCCATCATGATCATGGCGCTGTCGCTGGCCGTCGGCATGGGCGTCTCCCAGCAGCCGCTGATCCTGCAGTTCGCGCCGGACTGGCTGAAAACCCTGCTCTCTTCCGGCATCGCCGCAGGCGGCATTACCGCCATCGTGCTGAACCTGGTGTTCCCGCAGGAACACGAGAAAAAGTAACCCGCCCATTGACGTTCAAACGGCCGCTTGCGGCCGTTTTTTATTGTCTATCAGACCATTGCCCTTGAGATGCCCGGCCAATTGCGGCATAAACAGGGTATCTTTTTTGACCGATGCGGATGTAGACGATGAAATTTATCGGAAAGCTGTTGCTGACGTTGCTGCTGCTGACCGTGCTGGCGGCGGTGGTGCTGTATCTGGTGGGGCAAACCCGCTGGGCGGCAGGCCGCCTGAGCGCCTGGATCAGCGACAACAGCGAATACCGCCTGTCGATAGGAAAAATCACCCACTCGTGGAATCAGCCGGGCCAGATCGGTCTGGAAGAGGTGCAGCTGGCGCGCAATGGCCAGCCGCAGGCGCTGGCCGCCAAACGCGTCGATCTCGGCCTCAGCCTGCGCCAAATCACCGAACCGCGCTATTTCCACAGCGTCACGCTGCGTGACGGCACGCTGAACGTGCAGCCGCAGACTGCTGCGCTGCCTGTACAGGCCGACGTGCTGCAGCTGAGCAACATGGCGCTGCAATCCAACGATAACGAGTGGCAGCTCAACGCGCAGCGGGTCAATGCCGGCATCACGCCGTGGCGCCCGCTGGCCGGCCATCTGCTGGGGGACAACAATCAGTTCCAGTTCAGCGCCGGTTCGATGACGCTGAACGGCATTCCCGCTTCGAAGGTGTTGGTGCAGGGGGAGCAAAAACAGGGCCAGCTGCTGTTGAACAATTTCGGCGCCGATCTGGCGCAGGGCGACCTGACCGGCGTGGCCAGCCGCGCCGCCGACGGCAGTTGGCAAGTGGATCGCCTGCGGCTGAGCGGCGTGCGCATGCAGACCCCGTTGACGCTGGCGGAATTCATGCGACGCTTCACCGCGCTGCCACCGGTTACCCTCAAGCGTTTCGATCTGATCGATGCGCGCCTGGAAGGCAAGGCGTGGGCGTTTAACGATCTCGATCTGTCGCTGCAAAACGTCAGCATCGAAAAAGGCGACTGGCGCAGCGAAGACGGCTCGCTCAACGTCAATGCCAGCGACGTGGTCAACGGCGGTTTCCACCTGATCGACCCGATCGCCACCCTGCGCCTCTCCTCCGCCGGCATCGCCATTCAGCAATTCACCACCCGCTGGGAAGGCGGGCTGCTGCGCACCTCCGGCAATTGGCTGCGCGCCGGCAAACGCCTGCAGCTGGATGAAGTGGCCATGGCGGCGCTGGAGTACACCCTGCCAATCGACTGGCGCGAGCTGTGGCTGAAACCGCTGCCGGACTGGCTGGCGGAGGTGTACGTCACCAAGCTGACCACCAACCGCAATCTGATTATCGATATCAACCCGGCATTCCCGTTCCAGATCACCGCGCTGGACGGTTACGGCAGCAACCTGCTGCTGGCGCGCGACCACCAGTGGGGCATTTGGTCCGGTTCGTTAAACCTGAACGGCAGCGAGGCCACCTTCAACAAAATCGACGTGCGGCGCCCTTCGCTGGCGCTGAACGCCGACGCCAACCAGATCGCCGTCACCGAACTCAGCGCCTTTATGCCCAATGGGCTGCTTGAGGCCAACGCGACCGTCGATCAGCTGCCGGGCAAGCCGTTCCAGCTGACGCTGCACGGCCGTTCGGTACCGCTCAATACCTTGCAGCAATGGGGATGGCAGCCGGTGCCGCTGACGGGCGACGGCAACCTTGAGCTGCAGTTGAAAGGGCTGTTGAACAGCGACGGGCCGTTCAAAGCTTCATTGAAGGGGACTCTGCAAGCCACCGCCGGCGACGGCCAGACGGTGAACCAACAGCTGCCGTAATCTATCGCGCGGCCCACCGCCAGGCAGGGCCGCCGTTTTACTCTTCCAGCGCTTCGGAACCGCCCTGATCCAGCGGCACATCCGGCTCGGCCGGCAACACCATGTAAGTGCCTTCGAACACCGCGCCCTTATCCTCATCGCCGAACAGATGCACTTCGGCGTGCACGCGCGCGCGGCGGCCCCGCGCCAGACGCGCCAAATCACCGCTTAGCGAACCGAGATCCGCCACCGCCCGCGGCCTGCCGGTGATCGGTTTGCTGTAGCGAATGTGCGCGTCCGCCAGAATGATAGTGCCACCGAGATGGCGCTCGCGCAGCAGCAGCCAAATCAGCCCCCAGGCGGTCAGCGTCGCCAGCGAGAACAGGCTGCCGGCAAACAGCGTATGGTGCGGGTTCTGGTTGCCGATCTCCGGCATGGTGGTGACGAAGCGCTGGCCGGTGTACTGGCTGATGCGCACGCCCATCTTTTCGCTCAGGGGGATATGTTCATACCAGGCCTGCTGCAATTGACCGCACCAATCGGGGCGATGCAGGATATCGTCCAGCGTCGCTACCGGTTTGATCATCAAAAAGTGGCGGATCGGGGTGGTCTGCGGCGCAGTGATCTCGCCCTGATTGACGAACCCCAGCTTGGCAAAGAAATCCACCGCATCTTCACGGGCGCTGCACACCACCCGCTTCACGCCTTCCTGCCGCGCGACGGACTCCAGCGTCATCGCCACCAGCGTCCCCAGCCCTTTATCCTGCAGCGTCGGGTCTACCGCAAGAAAACGGATCGCCGCCTCGTTGTCGGCATTGATGTACAGCCGCCCGATGGCGACGATTTTACCGGCCTCGTCCACCACCATTTGGTGATGGGCCATGGCGTCATAGGCATCCTTTTCCGAACCCACCGGCTGGTGCAGCGGCTTGCGCAGCATTTCCCAGCGAAACTGGTAATACTCTTTCAGTTCTTGCTCTGTTACGGGTACTCGTAGGTGATACATAGACGCCTGTTCTCCGAATGCTTAGACCTGTAGCCAGAATGTCACCGGACCATCGTTGACCAGCGCCACCTGCATGTCGGCGGCGAACTCGCCGGTCTGGGTCTCTACGCCGCGTTCGCGGCACTGGCCAACAAAATATTGATACAACCGATCGGCTTCTTGCGGCGCGGCGCCGCGCGAGAAGCTGGGCCGCATGCCTTTGTGGGTGTCCGCCGCCAGGGTGAACTGCGAAACGACCAGCACGCTGCCCCCGGCCTGCTGGACGTTGAGGTTCATCTTGTCGTTCTCGTCGCCGAAAATGCGGTATCCCAACACGCGTTCGCACAGGCGCTGCGCTTTTTGCTCGTTATCGCCCTGCTCCACGCCCAATAACACTAACAAACCGGGGCCAATTTTGCCTACCGTCTCGCCACCCACCGTGACGCTGGCGTTTAACACCCGTTGAATCAACGCAATCATTCCTGCTGCCCTTCTGCTTTTGGTTCCTGTTGCTCCGCCTTCTGCCGGCGGTAGTCGCGATATTCGCCGATGGTCACGGTGATTTCCGCGCCAAGTAACACGATACACCAGCTCCAGTAGACCCACAGGAATAAAATCGGGATCACCGCCAGCACGCCGTAAATCAGCTGATAGGAAGGGAACATGGTGACGTACAGCGCGAATCCCTTCTTGCCCAGCTCGAACAGCAATCCGGCCACCACCGCGCCAATCAGCGCGTCTTTGGGCGGCACGCGCACCGTCGGCACGATGCAATACAGCAGCCAGAAGGAGATGCACGACAAAATCAACGGGAAGATGCGCAGCACCTGATCCACCAGGCCATTGACGCCGGTCTGCGCCAGCCAGTTGAGCGACAGCAGGTAAGAACTGATGGCCATGCTGGCACCCACCAGCAGCGGCCCCAGCGTCAGCACCATCCAGTACACGGCGAAGGAGAAGACGATCGGCCGTTTGTTCTTGCTGCGCCAGATGGTGTTCAGCACGCTGTCCACCGAGGAAATCAGCAACAGCGCAGTGACGATCAGCCCGCAGGTGCCGACGGCGGTCATCTTGTTGGAATTGGCGACGAACTGTTCCAGGTAGTTCTGGATCACGTTGCCGGCGGCCGGCACGAAATTGGAAAAGATAAAGCTCTTCAGCTGCTCGCTGATGTCGGAAAACATCGGGAAAGCCGCGAACAGCGCGAACACCACGGTGACCAGCGGCACCAGCGACAGCAGGGAAACATAGGCGAGATGGCCCGCCAACATCGTCAGGCCATCATGATCGATACGCTGATACAGCAGCCGTCCGAAGGTGACGCCGGGCTTAATCGCAGAGGGCAGCTTCTTGCGGCGGAAAAACGACATGGTCACTCCTTGATGTCCGTTGATACGCCTTAAGCTTAACGCGCCCTGCGCTCATTGAGCAAAATAGGCCGGCACCACGTCGCGATCGGTGACGTGCACCGTCTTGATCCCCAGCGCCTGCGCGGCGAGGACGTTCGCCGGGTGATCGTCGAAGAACACCGCGTCGGCGGCGGCGGTGTTTTCCGCGGCCAGCACATGTTGATAGATATCGGCCTCCGGTTTGCGCATGCCGAGATCTTGCGACAAATAGAGATGATCGGCGGCGGCGGCCACTTCAGGATAGTGCTGCGGCCAGTAGTTGCAGTGCAGACGGTTGGTGTTCGACAGCACCACCACCCGGTGGCCTTCGTTGCGCAGGCGCTGCATGATGTCGATCACTTCCGGGCGCAGCGCGACAAATACCGCCTGCCAGCCGGTGGCGAATTGTTCGAAGCTGAGCGCAATGCCCATTTCATCGCACAGCTTGCCGGCGAAGTCTTCATCGCTGATTTCACCGCGCTCATGTTGCTGGAACACCTCACCCATGGCGAAACGATCGGACAGCACCGCCAACGGCGTGCCGCTCAAATTGCTCCACACGCCCAGCACACGCTTGAAATCGATATCGACGATCACATTACCTAAATCAAAGATATACAGCATAGTCCTCTCCTGATGGGCCGGTGAGATTTCACTGTAGCGGGAAAAGGAACAGCTGAACAGGGAGCGAACGGAAAAGCGCATAGCGCGCCGCACAAACGGGGAACAACAGAGGAAAAAACTCAGGGCGCGAGAACCGCGCCCTAAGCATGAGACACTCAATCAGCGATTAAGCGTCTTTAGGACCGCGGCTGGCACGCTTACGATCGTTTTCCGTCAGGTGACGCTTACGGATACGGATCGAGGTTGGCGTCACTTCTACCAGTTCGTCGTCATCGATGAACTCCAGAGCTTGCTCCAGGGTCATTTTGATGGCCGGAACCAGGGTAGTCGCTTCGTCAGTACCGGAAGCACGCATGTTGGTCAGCTTCTTACCGGTCAGGCAGTTTACGGTCAGGTCGTTGGAACGTGAGTGAATACCGATGATCTGGCCTTCATACACTTCCGCACCGTGGCCCAGGAACAGCTTGCCGCGATCCTGCAGGCCGAACAGCGCGAACGCGACCGCTTTGCCTTGGCCGTTGGAGATCAGCACGCCGTTCTGACGCTGGCCCACTTCGCCCGGACGCACGTCGTCGTAGTGGCTGAAGGTGGAGTACAGCAGGCCGGTACCCGAAGTCATGGTCATGAATTCGTTACGGAAGCCGATCAGACCGCGGCTTGGGATCACGTAGTCGAGACGCACGCGACCCTTACCGTCCGGATCCATGTTTTTCAGGTCAGCTTTACGCTCACCCATCGCCTGCATCACGGAACCCTGATGCTGCTCTTCGATATCCAGCGTTACGTTCTCGAATGGCTCCTGCTTACGGCCATCGATTTCGCGGAAGATAACTTTCGGACGGGAAACCGCCAGCTCGAAACCTTCACGGCGCATGTTTTCGATCAGCACCGACAGGTGCAGCTCGCCACGACCGGATACGCGGAAGGCGTCCGCATCGTCGGTTTCTTCAACGCGCAGCGCCACGTTGTGCACCAGCTCTTTGTTCAGACGGTCAAGGATCTGACGCGACGTCACGTACTTACCTTCTTTACCGCAGAACGGCGAGGTGTTGACGTTGAAGAACATGGTTACGGTCGGTTCGTCGACGGACAGCGCCGGCAGCGCTTCTACGGCGTTGGTGTCGCAGATGGTGTCGGAGATGTTCAGCTCGCCCAGGCCGGTGATGGCGATGATGTCGCCCGCTTCCGCCAGGGTGCTGTCGATACGCTCCAGACCCAGATGACCCAACACTTTACCCACTTTACCGTTGCGAGTTTTGCCTTCGCTGTCGATGATGGTGACCTGCTGGTTCGGCTTCACTTTACCGCGCTTGATGCGGCCGATGCCGATAACGCCCAGGTAGTTGTTGTAGTCCAACTGGGAGATCTGCATCTGGAATGGCGCTTCCAGCTCAACCTGCGGCGCAGACACGTGGTCGACGATCGCCTGATACAGCGGGGTCATGTCTTCCGCCATGTCGGTGTGGTCGACGCCGGCGATGCCGTTCAACGCAGAAGCGTAGATGATCGGGAAGTCGAGCTGCTCGTCGGTCGCGTCGAGGTTCACGAACAGGTCGAACACCTGATCCACAACCCAGTCAGGGCGCGCGCCAGGACGGTCAACCTTGTTGATGACCACGATCGGCTTCAGACCGTTGGCGAAGGCCTTCTTGGTCACGAAGCGGGTTTGCGGCATAGGGCCATCCATTGCATCCACAACCAGCAGCACCGAGTCAACCATCGACATCACGCGCTCTACCTCGCCGCCGAAGTCGGCGTGTCCCGGGGTATCCACGATGTTGATACGGTAACCGTTCCAATTAATGGCGGTGTTTTTTGCGAGGATGGTAATCCCACGCTCTTTCTCCAAATCGTTGGAGTCCATTACGCGTTCGGTGGCTTCCGCACGCTCTCCGAAAGTACCGGATTGTTGCAGCAGCTTATCAACCAGGGTGGTTTTACCATGGTCAACGTGGGCAATAATGGCGATGTTACGCAAATTTTCGATCACAGCTTTGCCTCGGGCATTAGAAATAGCGCGCTATTGTACACGTATTAAGCGAGGGACTAAACAAGATCACAACCATCTCTTATAAACAACCGCGTACCGGTCAGTTTGTGATCCCTTTCACGGTGCAAAAAGCCGCAATCGTTGCACTTTTGCACCATTTCAGTGCCCACGCCCACCCCAATTGCACCATTTCGGTGCAATTTATCACTGATGGTGCATACTGTGGTTGGGTAAAACCCGCGCAGAAAGGCGATGAAAGCCTTTTTTAAAAGTTGGCACGCTTTTCGCTTTAGTCTTTTCAAGGCGAAAAAAAGCCAGTTCCACAGATTCGTTCCACGACGACGACAATGATAAACCGGGAGAGTTAAGTATGTCCGCTGAACACGTTTTGACGATGCTGAATGAGCATGAAGTGAAATTCGTAGACCTGCGTTTCACTGACACCAAGGGTAAGGAACAGCACGTGACTATCCCGGCTCACCAGGTAAACGCCGACTTCTTCGAAGAAGGTAAAATGTTTGACGGCTCCTCTATCGGTGGTTGGAAGGGCATCAACGAATCTGACATGGTGCTGATGCCGGACGCCAGCACGGCGGTTCTGGATCCGTTCTTCGAAGAACCTACGCTGATCATTCGCTGTGACATTCTCGAGCCGGGCACCATGCAAGGCTACGATCGCGACCCGCGCTCCATCTCCAAACGCGCCGAAGACTTCCTGCGCTCCTCCGGCATCGCGGACACCGTGCTGTTCGGGCCAGAGCCTGAGTTCTTCCTGTTCGACGACATCCGCTTCGGCAGCAGCATCCGCGGTTCCCACGTGGCGATCGACGATATCGAAGGCGCCTGGAACTCCGGCACAAAATACGACGGCGGCAACAAAGGCCACCGTCCGGCGGTGAAAGGCGGTTACTTCCCGGTTCCACCGGTCGACTCTTCGCAGGATCTGCGTTCCACCATGTGTCTGACCATGGAAGAGATGGGCCTGGTGGTTGAAGCGCACCACCACGAAGTGGCGACCGCCGGTCAGAACGAAGTGGCGACCCGCTTCAACACCATGACCAAGAAAGCCGACGAAATTCAGATCTACAAGTACGTGGTGCACAACGTGGCGCACGCCTTCGGTAAAACCGCGACCTTCATGCCGAAACCCATGTTCGGCGACAACGGTTCCGGCATGCACTGCCACATGTCGCTGTCCAAGAACGGCACCAACCTGTTCGCCGGCGACAAATACGGCGGCCTGTCTGAAACCGCACTGTTCTACATCGGCGGTATCATCAAGCACGCCAAGGCGATCAACGCGCTGGCCAACCCGACCACCAACTCGTACAAACGTCTGGTGCCAGGCTACGAAGCGCCGGTGATGCTGGCTTACTCCGCCCGTAACCGCTCCGCGTCTATCCGCATCCCGGTGGTCGCCAGCCCGAAAGCGCGCCGCATCGAAGCCCGCTTCCCGGATCCGGCGGCTAACCCATACCTGTGCTTCGCCGCACTGCTGATGGCCGGCCTGGACGGCATCATCAACAAGATCCACCCTGGCGATGCCATGGACAAGAACCTGTACGATCTGCCGCCGGAAGAAGAAGCCGAGATCCCAAAAGTGGCCGGCTCGCTGGACGAGGCGATGGCCGCACTGAACGAAGACCGCGAGTTCCTGACCCGCGGCGGCGTGTTCACCGACGATGCGATCGATGCCTACATCGAACTGCGCAAAGAAGAGATGGACCGCATTCGCATGACGCCACACCCGGTCGAGTTCGAACTGTACTACAGCGTCTAAGCCCTACCCGCGCCGTCTGAAAAGGCGGACGGCGCCCACAATTTTTGTTATCGCTTTTTTGTTGCCGTGGAAACTTTCAGCCCATCTTCGGATGGGTTTTTTTCTCCACCGTATTTTCTGCAAAACTATTCCATACCGCGTCGATCCCGGATGGAGTAGGATAGATGCACTAAAAAGGTGCAGGAGTCTGCTGTATGGCAACTGGCAAGCTGCCCGATGCTGGGCAGATCCTCAATTCACTCATCAACAGCATCCTGCTGTTGGATGACTCACTGGCGGTTCACTACGCCAACCCGGCGGCACAGCAGCTGCTGGCGCAAAGCTCCCGCAAGCTGTTCGGCACGCCGCTGCCCGATTTGCTTGGTTATTTTTCGCTGAACGTCTCTTTGATGCGCGAAAGCCTGCGCGCCGGGCAGGGCTTCACCGACAACGAAGTAACTCTGGTGGTCGACGGCCGCGCGCATATCCTTTCCCTGACCGCTCAAGCGCTGCCGGAAGGCTATATCCTGGTCGAACTGGCGCCGATGGACAATCAGCGCCGCCTGAGCCAGGAACAGCTGCAGCATGCCCAACAGGTGGCGGCCCGCGATCTGGTGCGCGGTTTGGCGCACGAGATTAAAAACCCGCTGGGCGGCCTGCGCGGCGCGGCGCAGCTGCTGGCCAAGGCGCTGCCCGATCCGGCGCTGACCGAATACACCAAGGTGATCATTGAGCAGGCCGATCGGCTGCGCAATCTGGTGGATCGCCTGCTCGGACCGCAGCGGCCCGGCCAGCACATCACCCAAAGCATCCATCAGGTCGCGGAGCGCGTCTGCCAGCTGGTGTCGCTGGAAATGCCGGATAACGTCACGCTAGTGCGCGACTACGATCCCAGCCTGCCGGAAATGGCCCACGACCCGGATCAGATAGAGCAGGTGCTGCTGAACATCACCCGCAATGCGCTGCAGGCGCTGGGTGAGGCGGGCGGCACCATCACGCTGCGCACCCGCACCGCGTTTCAGATTACGTTGCACGGCACCCGCTATCGCCTGGCGGCGCGCATCGATGTCGAAGACGACGGCCCCGGCGTGCCGGCGCAGCTGCAGGACACGCTGTTCTACCCGATGGTCAGCGGCCGTGAAGGCGGTACCGGCCTGGGATTATCCATCGCCCGCAATCTGATCGATCAGCATTGCGGAAAAATTGAGTTCAACAGTTGGCCAGGTCATACCGAATTCTCGGTCTACCTGCCCATTCGTCAGTGAGGTTTGCAATGCAACGAGGGATAGTCTGGATCGTCGATGACGATAGCTCCATCCGCTGGGTGCTTGAGCGCGCGCTCACCGGCGCGGGCCTGAGCTGCGCCACCTTCGAAGGCGGCAATGACGTGCTGGAAGCCTTGGCCACGCAAACCCCCGACGTGCTGCTGTCCGATATCCGCATGCCGGGCATTGATGGTCTGGCGCTGCTCAAGCAGATCAAACAGCGCCACCCGATGCTGCCGGTGATCATCATGACCGCGCATTCGGATTTGGACGCGGCCGTCAGCGCCTATCAGCAAGGGGCCTTCGACTACCTGCCGAAACCGTTCGACATCGACGAAGCGGTGGCGCTGGTCGAGCGCGCCATCAGCCATTATCAGGAACAGCAGCAGCCGGTGCGCAGCCAGCCGGCCAGCGATCCGGCGGCGGACATCATCGGCGAAGCGCCGGCGATGCAGGACGTGTTTCGCATCATCGGTCGGCTCTCGCGTTCGTCGATCAGCGTGCTGATCAACGGCGAATCCGGCACCGGTAAAGAGCTGGTGGCACATGCGCTGCACCGCCACAGCCCGCGCGCCAAATCACCGTTCATCGCCCTGAATATGGCCGCTATTCCCAAGGATCTGATCGAGTCCGAGCTGTTCGGCCACGAGAAAGGCGCCTTCACCGGCGCTAACCAAATCCGTCAGGGGCGCTTTGAACAGGCCGACGGCGGCACGCTGTTCCTCGACGAGATCGGCGATATGCCGCTCGACGTGCAAACGCGCCTGCTGCGGGTGCTGGCGGACGGCCAGTTCTACCGGGTCGGCGGCTATGCGCCGGTGAAGGTCGACGTACGCATCATCGCCGCCACGCACCAGAACCTGGAGCTGCGGGTACAAGAAGGCAAGTTCCGCGAGGATCTGTTCCACCGCCTGAACGTGATCCGTGTACACCTGCCGCCGCTGCGCGAACGCCGTGAAGACATCCCGCGGCTGGCGCGCCACTTCCTGCAGATCGCCGCCAAGGAGCTGGGCGTCGAGGCCAAGAACCTGCATCCGGAAACCGAAACCGCGCTGACCCGCCTGCCCTGGCCGGGCAACGTGCGCCAGCTGGAGAACACCTGCCGCTGGCTGACGGTGATGGCCGCCGGGCAAGAGGTGCTGATTCAGGATCTGCCGGGCGAACTGTTCGAAACCGCCGCGCCGGAAAGCCCCAGCCACAGTCTGCCGGACAGCTGGGCCACGCTGCTGGCGCAGTGGGCCGATCGCGCGCTGCGTTCCGGTCATCAAAATCTGCTGTCGGAAGCGCAGCCGGAAATGGAGCGCACGCTGCTCACCACCGCCCTGCGCCACACCCAAGGGCACAAACAGGAAGCCGCGCGCCTGCTGGGCTGGGGGCGCAATACCCTCACCCGCAAGCTTAAAGAGCTGGGCATGGAATAGGAACGGGGTGGATGATGAAAAACGCAGTCCGGCGCACAAAAAAACGCCAACCACAGACTTTACAGCCGGCGCGGGCGCAGTATGATCGTGTCGCACACTCTGGAGGTTGACGATGCTGGACTCATTCATCGCATTCATTTCTCAGGGCGCGGAGCTGGGCTCCGCCGCCAGCCACACCCCGCAGGCGGCGGTTGCCGCGGTGTTGTGCGCCGCGCTGATTAACTTCTTCAGTTAAAAAAACAGCCGCATCAGCGGCTGTTTTTTCATCCTCAGATCACCCGAGAGAACTGCTGGCTGCGCGCCTGTTGCCGCAGATAGCGGTCGAAGCACATGCAAATATTGCGGATCAGCAAGCGCCCGCGCGGCGTGACGCGAATGCCCTGCTCGTCGCGCTCCACCAGCCCATCGCGTTCAAACTGCGCCAGCAGCTGCAGGTCTTCGGCGAAGTAAGCGGTGAAATCGATGCCGTATTGCCGTTCGAGCGGCTGATACGCCAACCGGAAGTTGCAGATCAGGGTTTTGATCAGATCGCGCCGCAGACAATCGTCGTCCGTCAGCGCCAGCCCGCGCCACAGGGCGTTGCCCTGCGCCGGTACGCTCTCATAGTAATGCTTCAGCTCTTTCTGGTTCTGCGCATAGCTGTCGCCGAGCATGCTGATGGCCGACACGCCCAACCCCAGCAGATCGCTGTCGCCCTGGGTGGTGTAGCCCTGGAAATTGCGGTGCAGCTTGCCTTCGCGTTGCGCAATCGCCAACTCATCGTCCGGGCGTGCAAAGTGATCCATGCCGATAAACTGATAGCCGGCGTCAGTCAGGAACGCGATGCTCTGCTGCAGGATATCCAGCTTCTGCTGCGCGCTGGGCAGATCGGCGTCTTTGATTTTGCGCTGGGCGGCGAATAAATTCGGCATATGCGCGTAGTTGAACACGCTGAGGCGATCGGGATTCAGTTCAGCCACCCGCTGCAGGGTGAAGGCGAAGCTTTCCGGCGTCTGTTTCGGCAGGCCGTAGATCAGATCGATATTGGTCGAGCGGAAGCCCAGCGCTTTGGCCCGCTCGATCAGGGCGAAAATGAAGGCTTCATCCTGCTCGCGGTTGACCAACTGCTGCACCTGCTTGTTGAAATCCTGCACCCCCATGCTCAAACGGTTAAAGCCTTCGGCGCGTAAATGATCGAGCACATCCAGCGCTATCTCGCGCGGATCGACTTCGATCGACATCTCCGCATCGGGCAGAAAATCAAAATGTTCGCGCAGCACCGCCACCAGCCGGCTGATTTGCGCTTTATCCAGATAGGTTGGCGTACCGCCGCCCCAGTGCATCTGACCGACCTTGCGGCCGGCGAACAGCGGCGCACGGCTGGCGATCTCTTGCGCCAAAACGTTCAGGTATTCGTCGGCCTTGTGCGTCTGGCGCGTCACCAGCTTGTTGCAGCCGCAGAAATAGCACAGCTTATGGCAGAAAGGGATATGCACGTACAGCGACAGCGGGCGCTCAGGGTAGCGCACCGCGGCGCGTTGAAACGCCGCTTCGTCGTAGCGCTGGTTAAACTCGAGCGCCGTGGGGTATGAAGTATAACGCGGCCCTGAGTAGTTATATTTTTGGATCAGGGCCAAATCCCAGACAATCGTCTGCTCTGACATGCTCACTCCTTCCGATATCTTTTTCTACCGGGCCGGGAGAGAGGCGGTTGTCTGCGCTGTCTGGCCACGGAAGCGCTGCGAAAACGCGCTTTGCGCTTAGACAGCCGCCATAGTTTACCGAATAACCACAGCAGATAACACATCAAGAGTAGGGCTATTGTCGGGATCAGCCACATGGCGCGTTAAAAAGCGTCCTTCGGGTTGCCGCCTTTCAGCAGCTTCAGAATATCTTCCTGCTTCTCTTCTTCTTCCTCATCGTCTTCATCGCCCAGCTCGATGCCCAGCACGTCCATCAGCACATCGATGCGATCCAGCGTCTTGTCGACATACGCCTGCTCTTGCGCGTTCAGCGTTTCGCCATCGTCGATGCGATCCAGCAGCGCGTTCAGGCGTTCGTCATTTTCCAGCTTCGCCAGCTCTTCTTCCGGCGACAGGCGCGGTTTCGCTTCGGCCTTTGGCTTCGGCTGCGGTTTGGGCTTCACTTTGGTTTCGTCGACCACCAGCGCAACCGGCACTTTACTGCCGATACGCGGATCTTTGGCTTCCGCCGCCGATTTGTTTTTCTGGCTGCCGGACTCGACCTGAGTGCGTGAACCGGAAGCGTGGCCGCGGCGCTTTTTCAGGCGTTTGCGCTCGCGCGCTTCCTGATCGAGCTCCATACGGCTTTTCTTTTTCGTTTTTGACTTCGCCGCGCTGCCGCGAGGTGCTTTTGATGGCTGGTTCATAGCGTGTGCTCTTAGGTATGTAGATTCAGTATAGAATTGCGGCGGAATCTAGCAGAAAGCGGACAAAGAAAAAAGGCGGCAGGTTAAACCTGCCGCCTATTTCGCACCTTCTTGCGAAGGGTATTCCTGTTACGCGCTCCTTGCGTACATGCAACATCCCGGTTTTTCCTTCTGCTATAACCGCATTCCCTGCCACTACGTCCTTCATCCTGAAAGGAAAATCGTCCATGGCGCAATCCATTCGCATCCGCTCTTCCCGAGCGCGCTTCCTGCGGGCATCCAAACTGCCGATACTTCACCATCCGATGTGCCTGCCGCCTATTCCGGTGCGAAAGGGTCACTTCCTTTTGCGTTCATCCTGGCACTCATTGCACGCCCTGTGCATTCCCTGAGATTTGTCATCCTTCCCGGATGTTCCCTAATCCTGCGCAACCCTGCGTTAACGAGTACTTTACGTTATTGTTGCGAAGGCTCAAGGCACCTGACGCCGATTTGACTGACATTTCCACACAACGAAAAAACAACATGTTGTTTTTAAAATAAAAACAGAAATATCACTTTCGAATAAAGCGACATTACCCGCGATTCGAATGGCAAATGTCTCACAACGTACGGTCGGCTTAACTGTCGTTTTATCGCGCCCCGCCGCTTAAAAACGGAGAAACACGCCATTTTTACCGCTGATGCAGTTATAATCGCCAACCAGTTAGCCATCCTCACGGAGACGAAAAATTTTGACCAGCAAGAACTACAACTATCATGTGACCCATTTCGTCACCAGCGCACCCGATATTCGCCATCTTCCGGGGGATGCAGGAATTGAAGTCGCCTTTGCCGGCCGTTCCAACGCCGGTAAATCCAGCGCGCTGAATACGCTGACCAACCAAAAAAGCCTGGCGCGCACCAGTAAGACGCCGGGGCGCACCCAGCTGATCAACCTGTTCGAAGTGGAAGACGGCATTCGTCTGGTCGACCTGCCGGGTTATGGCTACGCCGAAGTGCCGGAAGAAATGAAGCGCAAATGGCAACGCGCGCTGGGCGAATACCTGCAGATGCGCAACAGCCTGAAAGGGCTGGTGGTGCTGATGGATATCCGCCATCCGCTGAAAGATCTCGACCAGCAGATGATCCAGTGGGCGGTCGACGTCGGCACGCCGGTGCTGGTGTTGCTGACCAAGGCCGACAAGCTGGCCTCCGGCGCACGCAAGGCGCAGCTCAACATGGTGCGTGAAGCGGTGCTGCCGTTTATGGGAGATATCCAGGTCGAAGCCTTCTCATCGCTGAAAAAGATCGGCGTCGACAAGCTGCGCCAAAAGCTGGACACCTGGTTTAACGAGATCCCGCCGGAAGTGCTGCCGGAAGAGGACATCGGCGAATAAGCCCTGATCGCACGCTTGAGCCGATGCCTAGCCGCATCGGCTTTTTTATGCCCGCAGATCGGCC
The DNA here is from genome assembly GCF_009900725.1 of Serratia sp. Z4. Taxonomy (NCBI): domain Bacteria; kingdom Pseudomonadati; phylum Pseudomonadota; class Gammaproteobacteria; order Enterobacterales; family Yersiniaceae; genus Serratia; species Serratia sp. Z4. The sequence goes on along the minus strand of NZ_JAAABD010000010.1, from coordinate 8,099 downwards.
GCAGGCGGGATTTTTTGTTATCTAATTACACTTTTGAAATAAAGCCATCATAAAGACTTATTGCCAAAACGGGCTTGTCTCGCCGAATTACGCGGATTGAGGGAGCGGAAGCTGAAATGAAAAGCGGGGCCGAGCGATAGGAAAAACGTATGGTTTGCTGCTGTTTTTACAATAAAAAACGCCCCAGTCAATACTGACTGGGGCGGCTAAATATTCAGCCAAATCCGATTACGTGAAGTAAAAGGTCTGAAAGATAGAACATCTTACCTCTGTACCCTACGCCTGTAACTCTACATCATTTTTTCGCAGGGAAAAAGAATTTTTTGTAGTTTACTTACACAATTTGCGGCGCAAGAACGGCGAAGTTGGGGAAACTATCGCCGCATCTTGTAGCTTAATTACGAAAAGTGCTTAGCTTCTCGCCAGTTAGCGCATACGGCGATAACCCGGCGATCAGTGCGCTTCATCCCAGTTCATGCCGACGCCCACATCGACCTTCAGCGGCACCGCCAGAGCCATGCTGCCTTCCATCAGTTGGCGGATGCGCTGGCTGGCTTCTTCGATCACCGATTCATGCACCTCGAACACCAATTCATCGTGCACCTGCATGATCGCGCGCACCAACGGCTTCTCCTGCCCTTGCAGCCAGGCGTCGACCTCGATCATCGCACGCTTGATGATATCGGCTGCCGTGCCCTGCATCGGGGCGTTGATGGCGGCGCGCTCGGCCGCCTTGCGGCGCATGGCGTTGCTGGAGCGGACGTCCGGCAGATACAGACGGCGGCCGTCCAGCGTGCTGACATAGCCCTGCTCGGAAGCCTGCTGACGGGTGCGCTCCATGTAATCCAGCACGCCCGGGTAACGCTCAAAGTAGAGATCCATATAGCGCTGGGCTTCCCCACGCGGGATCCCCAACTGACGCGCCAGGCCGAAGGCGCTCATGCCGTAAATCAAACCGAAGTTAATCGCCTTGGCGCTGCGGCGCTGCTCGCCGGTCACTTTATCCAACGGCACGCCGAAAACTTCCGACGCCGTGGCGCGGTGAATGTCTTTCCCTTCGGCGAAGGCCTTCAGCAGCCCCTCATCCTGTGACAGATGCGCCATGATGCGCAGCTCGATCTGCGAGTAGTCGGCCGCAACGATGCGGTAGCCTTCCGGCGCAATAAAGGCCTGGCGAATGCGCCGCCCTTCTTCGTTGCGCACCGGGATATTCTGCAGGTTCGGATCGCTCGAGGAGAGGCGGCCGGTGGCGGTCACCGCCTGATGGTACGAGGTATGCACCCGGCCGCTGACCGGATTGATCATCAACGGCAGCTTGTCGGTATAGGTAGTCTTCAGTTTCGCCAGGCCGCGGTATTCCAGGATCACCTTCGGCAGCGGGTAGTCCAGCGCCAGCTCGGCCAGCACCTCTTCGTTGGTGGACGGCGCCCCGCCCGGGGTTTTCTTCAGCACCGGCAGCTTTTGTTTTTCGTACAGGATCGCCTGCAGCTGCTTGGTCGACGCCAGGTTGAACGGCTCTTCCGCCAGCTCGTGGGCCTGCGCCTCCAACTCTGCCAGACGCTTGGCCAACTCCTGGGAGTGGGCCGACAAAATGGCCGGATCGATCAGCACCCCGGTGCGTTCGATATGCGACAGCACCGGCAGCAGCGGCATTTCAATCTCATTGAATACCGTCAGCAGTTCCGCGCTCTGTTTCAGCTGCGGCCACATCGCCAGGTGCAGCTGCAGCGTGACATCGGCATCTTCGGCGGCGTAAGGCGCCGCCTGCTCCAGCGCGATCTGATTGAACGTCAGCTGGTTTTTGCCCTTGCCGGCGATCTCTTCGAAGGTGATGGTTTTGTGGCCCAGATAACGATCGGCCAGGCTGTCCATATCGTGACGGCCGCCGACGCTGTCCAGCACATAGGACTCCAACATGGTGTCGTAGGCGATGCCGCGCATCTCGATGCCGTAGCGCGCCAGCAGGCTCATGTCGAACTTCAGGTTTTGCCCGACCTTGAGCGCCTTCTCGTCTTCCAGCAGCGGCTTGAGCGCCTCCAGCACATAAGCGCGATCCAGCTGCGCCGGCGCATCCAGATAATCGTGCGCCACCGGCAAATAGGCCGCTTCGCCCGGCGCGATCGCGAAGGACAGGCCGATCAGGTTGGCGGTCAGGGTATCCAGACCGTCGGTTTCGGTATCGAAGGCAAACACGTCGGCCTTTTTCAGCCGCGCCAGCCAGTCGGTAAAGGTCGCTTCATCCAGGATAGTGACATACCCGTCCTGGGACAGCTTGGCTTCCGCCAAGGCTTTCGGCGCTTCCACGGCGGCTGCCGGTTTGGCGGCGCCGGCAGCTTTCGCGCCCGCGCCTTTCTTGTTTTCCAGCCAGACGCCGGCTTCCACGTCCGCCAGCCAGCGTTTGAACTCGTACTGTTTGAACAGCTGTTGCAGCGTATCGACATCCGGCTCAGATACCGTCAGGTCCGCGCAGGTCAGATCCAGTTCGACGTCGGTTTTGATCGTCGCCAGCTTATAGGAGAGGTACGCGACCTCTTTGTTCTGCTCCAGCTTGGCCGCCATGGTTTTGGCGCCGCGGAAGCTCAGCGTGGCGATGTTCTCCAGATTGCCGTACAGCGCATCCAGCCCGCCGATCCCCTGCAGCAACGCCTGGGCGGTTTTCTCGCCCACGCCCGGTACGCCGGGAATGTTGTCCGATGAATCGCCCATCAGCGCCAGGAAGTCGATGATCAACTCCGGCGGAATGCCGTACTTGTCGCACACTTCCTGCGGGCCGAGGATCGTGTTGTTCATGGTGTTGATCAGGGTGACGTTCGGCGTCACCAGCTGCGCCATATCTTTGTCGCCGGTGCTGATCAGCACCGCATGGCCGGCCTTTTCGGCCTCCAGCGCCAGCGTACCGATAACGTCGTCCGCCTCAACGCCGGGTGTCACCAGCAGCGGCAGGCCCATTGCCTTGACCATGCTGTGCAGCGGCTCGATCTGCGCGCGCAGATCGTCCGGCATCGGCGGCCGGTGTGATTTGTATTCAGCGAAGAGATCATCGCGGAAGGTTTTCCCTTTGGCATCAAACACCACGGCAACGTGGCTCGGTTGATACTGCAGCAGCAGGCTGCGCAGCATATTCAGCACGCCGTACATCGCGCCGGTCGGCTCGCCCGCCGAGTTGGTCAGCGGCGGGAAGGCGTGATAAGCGCGGTAGAGGTAGGAGGAACCGTCAACCAGGATTAGTGGGTTTTCTGCAATCTGGGCCATAGCGTTTCTTTATCGTGATCGGACATAGAGGTAAGCATGCCATAGCTGGCCGCCGGAGACGAACCTTAGCGTGCATTGCGGACGAAAATGATGTGATTGTGTGCGAGGATCCGCAAGATCTTACCTGTGGATAACTTTGTGCATAGAAAAGAGACCGAATTATAACGCTGCGATTATCGTTATAACGGCGAATAAAATTCCTATTTAAATCACCGCGTTAAAAGAACGAATTCCGGCGACGCTTTATTACTGGCATTTATTGAATTTGTGGATATAACTTTCGCCGGATTTTAATCGCACTATTAATCAAATTCGGCGCCTCAATTACCATAGCACAAGCTGGACAAGTTGCACGAAAACTCAGCAAATGGTTATCCATCGAGACGAAAAACAGTGATTTTTAGCGGCGCTTTACCCCGGCGATTTCTGTTAAAATGCGTTTTTGTTCATGCGCTTTGGCATGCAACGATGTTCCCAACAACCGTCAGCCCATAATCATGCCAAGATTGTTAACGCCTGTTATCTTTATCATTTCCGTCATACTTACCATTCTGGTGACGGTGTTGTGCTCCATCCCCATCACGCTGGCCGGCATCGTGAAACTCCTGGTGCCCATTCCCGCCGTCTGGCGATATATCTCGGCTTTCGCCGATTTCATGATGTGGTGTTGGTGCCAAGGGCTGGCGCTGTTATTGCGCATTAACGGGCAATTGCGTTGGGATATTGAAGGGCTGGAAGGGTTGGATCGCAAAAACTGGTATCTGCTGATCAGCAACCACGAAAGCTGGTCGGACATTGTCGTGTTATGCGTGCTGTTCAGAAATCATATTCCAATGAATAAGTATTTCCTCAAGCAACAGCTCGCCTGGGTGCCTTTTGTCGGCCTGGCCTGCTGGGCGCTGGATATGCCATTCATGAAGCGTTATTCCCGCGCCTATTTGCTCAAGCATCCGGAAAAGCGCGGCAAGGATATCGAAACGACGCGCCGTTCCTGCGAAAAATTCCGCCAGCGTCCAACCACCATCGTCAATTTCGTCGAGGGTTCGCGCTTCACTGAAGCCAAGAAAATTAAAAGCAATTCGCCGTATCGCAATTTGCTGGCGCCTAAAGCCGCCGGCATCGCGTTTACGCTCAGCGCGCTGGGCAATCAGTTCGACAAAGTGTTGAACGTTACTCTGCTCTATCCGGAAAATAACCAGCGGCCTTTTATGGATATGCTGTGTGGGCGGCTGACGCGTATCGTGGTGAGAATAGAGACGCTGCCGATCGATGAAACCCTGCACGGCGACTACTTCAACGACAAACAGTTCAAGCGGCGCTTCCAGCTGTGGCTGAATACGCTGTGGCAGGAAAAAGACCGGTTGCTGGATAAATTGAAGCGGCAATACGGATAAAAAAACGCCGGCGATGCCGGCGTTTTTCATATTGAATCAGGCTTATTTCTGCTGGCTGAGGAATTTAACCACATCGGCGAACTGCTTCACGTAAGCGTCCATCGAGCTGGTGTCCAGGCCATCGTTTTTAACCATGTATTTGCCGTTGACGAATACCGCCGGCACGCCGCGCAGCTGCAGATCTTCTGCGGCTTTCTCCTGTTGAACCACCAGAGATTTCACCACGAAGCTGTTCCAGGCCGCGTCATAATCTGCAGCGGTCACGCCCGCTTTCACGAAGACGTTGCGGATATCGTCCGGCGTTTGCACGGTCTGGGTTTTCTGCACCGCTTCAAACATCAGCGGGCTCACCTTGTCTTCCACGCCCAGCGCCATCGCCACCGCCCACGCCTGAGTCAGCTGTTTGCCCAACGGCCCCAGGAACTCCACGTGGTACTTGGTCATTTTGGTGCCGGCAGGCAGCGCTTTCTTTACGTTCTCAGACACATGATAGACCTGCTCGAACTGGTAGCAGTGCGGGCAGTAGAAGGAGAAGAACTCCAACACCTGCGGCTCGCCGGTCACCGGTTTGTCCAGAGTCACATACTGAGCGCCATCGCTAAACTGTGCCGCCGAGGCGCTGAATGCCATCACCATGCCAACGAGCGCCAACCATATTTTTTTCATAAGACTAAACTCTCCATTGTGTTAAAGCTTCAATACATTGGCGTCAGCTGCAGAGGAGGCTCCTGCAACAGCTTAACCTGTTCGGTGAAGGCCGCAGTCTGAGACAACCAGAAATCAGACTCCGCCATCCACGGAAAACTCTTAGGGAAGGCCGGATCCTGCCAGCGGCGAGCGACCCAGGCCAGGTAATACACCATGCGCATCGCCCGCAGTGGTTCAATCAACGCCAGCTCGCGCTGATCGAACTCGGCAAATTCGCTATACGCCTCCAGCAAGACATCCAGCTGCATCAGTTGATCGCGACGTTCGCCGTGCAGCAACATCCACAGATCCTGCACTGCCGGGCCGTTGCGCGCGTCATCAAGATCGACGAACAGCGGGCCATCGCGCCACAGAATATTGCCCGGATGGCAATCACCGTGCAAACGGCGCGGCTGCCAGTTCAGATGCCAGTGCGACTTGATCGCCGTAATCAGATTATCCGTCGCCTGCAGGAACGCGTCACGCTGCGTTGCCGGTAGCAGCCCGCAATCGGCCAGCACCTGACGCGGGCCGGTGAGGTACTCTTCAATCCCCATCGTTGGCCGCTCAGCGAACAAACGCTCACCGCCGACCTGGTGGATACGCCCCAAAAAACGGCCCACCCATTCCAACTGATCCAGATTGTCTATCTCGTATTGCCGGCCCCCCACGCTGGGGAACAGGGCAAAGAAAAAACCGCCGTGCGTATGCAGGGTAGCGCCTTGCAGCGCCAACGGCGCCACCGCCGGGATCTCCGCGCCGGCCAGATCCAGAGCGAACTGATGTTCCTCACCGATCTGTGCGGCGCTCCAGCGCTCCGGGCGGTAAAACTTCACCACGTAGCGCCGGCGATCTTCGTCCATAAACTGATAGACGCGGTTCTCGTAGCTGTTCAGCGCCGTGAGGCCGGAATCGACGCGCAGGCCAACTCCTTCTAGCGCGTCCATAATCAAATCGGGCGACAGGGTTTCGAAATTAAAAGCAGAGTTATTCATAACGTTCGTTTGATCGCTGACAGCACGGTGCCGGGAATGAGAAATAGTAGCATTAATGGCGCATTTCACGCGCTATGCTTTCTCGCACCGCACGAGGATCAGTCCTTGATAACGCCGCGAGCGCGCAGCAGCGCCGTTTTAAAATCTTCTTCGTAATCTTTCTTCAGACCCGGGATCTGATCCGTGCCGGCGCTACCGCGCATTTTCAGGTGATAAATGAGAATGTCGTCGCTCAGTTCGGACAACTCGCCCTGGAAGCCCGCTTCCTTCGCCAGCTTTTGCAAAAACTGCATCAAATTGAGATCGGGATCTTCCTGCCAGGCCGGGTGCAACAGCTCGATCAACTCGTTTACGCGATGCGTTTTCATCTCAATATCGTCCAATAGCATGAATAAACTCACAAAGTAACAGGCTTACCCACACAGTGAAAGAACCGGCTTGTCAATAAAGGTAAATCCTGATGTCACGCCTGCTTTAGCGCTACAATCAGCCCATCGACAAGGCGGGATAAACGAGATGCATAAAGAAATCAGCGGCGTCATTTTGGCCGGTGGACGGGCCACGCGTATGGGCGGTGAAGACAAAGGCCTGGTGTCGATTGGTGGTATCGCACTCTATCAACACATATTGGCTCGGTTACGGCCGCAGGTGGCTTCCATCGTCATCAGCGCCAATCGCAATCAGGCATGTTACCAGGCGAGCGGTTTGCCGGTGATTGGCGATCTGACGCCCGATTTCGCCGGGCCGTTGGCCGGTATGCTGGCCGGACTCAAGCAATCTTCCAACGAATGGGTGGCCTTCGTCCCTTGTGACGTCCCCGACTTTCCCGCTGACTTAGTGGCACAACTCTGGCGGCAAAAAGGCGCTGCGCCGGCTGCCTTTGCCAGCGATGGCGAACGTGATCACCCTACGCTGGCGTTACTGCATACCCAAATAGCGCCGCAGCTGGCCGACTATCTGGCGCGCGGTGAACGCAAGCTGATGCTGTTCTTGCATCAGATTAACGCACAACGCGTGGTGTTCAGCGGACAACAAGCGGCATTTCATAACCTGAATACGCCGGAAGACTGCCGACATTGGCAGCAAACACGAGAGTTAAAGAAATGAATCGTTCATTGCCCCCCTTGCTGGCCATCGGCGCCTACAGCGGTACGGGAAAAACCACCCTGCTCAAACAGCTGATCCCGTTGCTGAAACAGCGTCAGGTAAGGATTGGACTGATCAAACATACGCATCACGACATGGATGTGGATACGCCAGGTAAGGACAGCTATGAGCTGCGTAAAGCGGGCGCCGATCAGACGCTGGTCGCCAGCGATCGCCGCTGGGCATTAATGACCGAAACGCCGGAGCAACAACCTTTGGATCTACGCTACCTGGCAGAGCGTTTTGATGCCGATAAGATCGATTTGATTCTTGTTGAAGGGTTTAAACATGAGCCGGTCAGCAAAATCCTGCTTTATCGGGCCGAGATAGGCAAACCGTTGGAAGACATGTTGGATCAGTTTGTCGTGGCGGTAGCCAGCGACCGACCACTATCCATTTCAGCTAAGCAGCTGGATCTCAATCAACCGGAAAGCATCGCCGACTTTATTGTCGAGTGGTTGAAAGGCGCAGCGTAGCTGCGCTTTTTTACGTTTTACGCATAGCAAAAAGCCCTGAACGTCAGTTCAGGGCTTTCGGCTTTATTTGATGCCTGGCAGTGTCCTACTCTCGCATGGGGAGACCCCACACTACCATCGGCGCTACGGCGTTTCACTTCTGAGTTCGG